>JBIIQP010000080.1:0-11567 GCA_044341975.1 Crocinitomicaceae bacterium | reverse complement strand
CCATCTTGGGTAAATTATATGTTTAGCTGGAATCTAAAATCTATAATTCCATTCACATTAACTTTACTTTTTCTTAAAGCTGATAAAAAGTGGTATTGGTTTTTTTTTATAATCGCTATTGCTTATGCTTTTCTGCTCATGCAAAAGAGCTTTATTCTTTTAGTTCTTATGCCAGTTGGCATTATTGCACTATACCAAAAAAAGTGGTTTTACGTAATTAAGATTGGACTAAGCTCACTCGTGATTGTTTTCTTTTTAACATACATTCAAAATGTCACAATGAGGGGAGGGATTAACGATATTCAGGTGGATTTTGAAAAGAAACCGCCATCTGCAGGATCAATCATTTTAAACATTTTTTTAGGATTAAAGGACAGAGTAGCTGTTACACCAGGCAAGACTGTAACAAAGTGGTTCGACCATATTCCTGAGGACAAACCATTTTTGCATGGAAACGGTTTTAAGTTCTACTCTAAACTTAGCGGGGGACAGTTTCATGATTACACCAAAGAGCTTTATCCATTGGTATATGAAGAAAATGCCAAACATGGATTAACCGGGACAGTAAATGTTGCGGGATTTATGAGAGGTTATGCAAATTTTGGACTGCTTGGATTGGTAATTGCAGCAATTGGACTTGCCCTTTTTTTGGTCATTTTAGAACTCTTTTATAGAGACCAAACATTAATCAAATTTGCCTTGAACATTTTTCCATTGATTATGCTGAGTTCATCTTCTTTACTTACGATTATGTTCAGCGGGGGATGGTTACTTACATTGTTCCTTTTTATTTTGTTTAGATCTGTTTTTAACAGTGAAATTGAAGTAAGCCAAAAACGCAATAATTAATTGATAAATGTGTGGAATTAGTGGTATTGTAAATGTAAATGATCAACCTGTTGCACAAGAGGAGATTAGACAAATGACAGATCTGATTGCGCATAGAGGTCCTGATGGATCAGGTTTTTGGCATGGATCAAATTTTTCTTTTGGCCACCGCCGATTGTCTATAATTGACCTTACTGACAACGGTCATCAACCGATGGTGTATGAAGAAAACTTGGTAATAACTTATAATGGAGAGGTTTACAATTACATTGAAATAAGAGAAAAACTTATTTCATTAGGTTATTTTTTTCGGTCGCAAAGTGATACGGAAGTTATTCTCGCCGCATATAAAGAATGGGGTTTTTCTTGTGTTGAGCAGTTTAATGGCATGTGGAGTTTTTGTATTTATGACAAGGAAAAGAATATCTTGTTTTGCAGTCGTGACCGTTTTGGTGTGAAACCTTTTTACTTTTTTAAAAATGAAAATTTATTTGCATTTGGTTCTGAAATAAAACAGCTTTTACCTTTTTGTTCAGATCGGAAAGTAAACAGAAAGATTCTTTTAGACTATCTCATTCTAGGATATGAAGACCATTCGAATGATACTTTTTTTGAAGGGATAACTAAACTTGAACAGGGATCGAATCTTATCTATAACTTGAGTGATCACACCTTTCAAATACGTGCATATTATGATTTAAAAATTCGTATTGAATTGCGTTCGTTAAATGAGGAAAAGTCAGTCGGAGTATATCAGGAATGCTTGAAAGATGCAGTTAAATTGCGCATGCGAAGCGACGTAGAAGTTGGAACATGTTTAAGTGGTGGTGTCGATAGTAGCGCAGTCACAGCGATTTCAGCTGATCTATTGAGGGAAAGCTCTAAACGAAAGATTAAGGCAATTCATGCTCGAGTTAACAAACAGTCGATTGATGAAAGTTCTTTTGCACAAAAAGTGTCAGAATTTTGTGATACTGATCTTGTTATGGTAGAACCCATTGTTGAGGATTTCATCTCAAATATTGATGAGGTTATAAGGGTACAGGAGGAACCATTTGGGAGTCCTTCCGTTTTCCTTCAATATTTTGTTATGCAAAAGGCGAGACAGATGAATTGTCTTGTAATGTTGGATGGACAAGGTGGGGACGAAACGCTTTTGGGATATGAACGCTATTATCCTGCGTATCTTATGCAACTTAGGGGATTGAAAAAATTACAGGGATTCTTTCAGTCCTCTAAAAACTCGAAACTCACAAAATCACAATTGATAAAGTATTATTTATATTTTACTAGTTATTGGGTTAGGATAAAGAAGTTGAAACACAGAAATAACTTCGTTAAGAAATACGTTCTTAAAAAGTTCAGTTCAGCCCTTCTAAAAGATGTTTCATCTAGTTATTTAGATATTCTAAAACTTCAGAAATTAGAGATTAAATATACCCAATTGCCTCACCTTTTGAGATACGAGGATCGCAACTCAATGGCTAATTCTATTGAGACAAGATTGCCTTTTTTAGATTATCGTTCTGTTGAAACTGCTTTGTCCTTGCCTGATGAATTCAAAATGAATAAAGGCTGGACAAAAAATCTATTGCGGAATGCCGTTTCACCATTTTTACCCAAGGAGATTGTATGGAGAAAAGACAAGCTAGGATTTAATGCACCTGAAGAGGATTGGTTGGGAATGATTGAAAATGATATCAAAGAGTCGGTGCAAGGCTCTGAAATTCTTAGGGAATTAATCGATTTTAGTAAATTGGACCTTCAAAATATGGATCTCCGAACAAAATGGCGCTTGTTTAATATTGCTAAATGGGAGAAAATATATGAAGTTAATAGTTGATGGTTATGGATTTATTTGTTGATAGATCATGGATCATATACAAAAGATAAAGATAGCGCACTTAACAAGTGCCCACCCTTTTACGGATATTCGCATTTTCCATAAGCAATCTGTTTCGCTAGTTGAAAATGGTTACGACGTATACCTCATTGCTACGAATTGTGAATCACAATTAATGAGTGGAGTTACTATAATTGGCATTGATAGGGAGGGCAAAGGTCGTTTCAGTAGGATGTTAAATACCACAAGGGACGTTTATAGAAAAGCGCTTGAATTGAATGCAGATGTTTATCATTTTCATGATCCTGAACTGTTGCCTTATGCATTAAAACTTACGCGAAGGGGTAAAAAAGTGATTTATGATGTGCATGAAGATGTCCCAAAGCAAATAATGGACAAACACTGGATTCCAAAAATTTTCCGGGGAATTATTTCGTTTATGTTCGCGGCCTACGAAAGCTATGTAGCCAAAAGAATCGCTGGAATAATTTCAGTTACGGACATTATTTGTGATCGCTTCAGAAGAGTCAATTCAAATGTTGAAATGGTTGCAAATTATCCTTTGCTTGAAGAAACTAAGAAATTACAGAGCTTAAACATTGAAAAAAATGAGCGTCAAATTTGTTACATAGGAGGATTATTTCCAACAAGAGGAGTAAAGGAGTTAGTCCAAGCTTTGGAAAAAATTGATGTGAAATTAGTGTTGGCAGGGAAATTTGCACCCGCTCAATTTGAAAATGAAGTGAGGCAGCTGAAAGGGTGGGAGAAAGTTGATTTTCTAGGTCATATTGATCGAGATAAAATTATTTCAGTGCTAAAATCTTCTTATGCTGGATTAGTTACCTTGCATCCAACGAGAAGCTATAAAGAAGCATTGCCAATAAAAATGTTTGAATATATGGCTGCTGGGATTCCGGTAATCGCATCTGATTTCCCGATTTGGAGAAAAATAATTGAAGATGCGAATTGTGGAATCTGCATTGATCCTTTGGATGTAAATGAAATTAGTAATGGTATTGAATTCTTCTTGGACAATCCTAAAAAAGCAGAAGAAATGGGAAGAAATGGACAAGAAGCATTTTTGAATAAGTATAATTGGTCAGTTGAGGAACAGAAGTTACTTGCATTTTACAAAAACCTAATATCCAAGTAGTGAGTAGTTTGATTTATCCACGATTCTTTCATGTATACTTGGGTTTGCTCTCAGCTGTTTTTTGTATTTCGCAAAAATTAACAGTGCTCCTGATCATTGGTCTTGTTCCTTTGATCGTGAGTGGATATGTCAAAAAAGAAGTCGAGTTTAAACTGTACAAAACCAATCTTTTTTTAATGGCTTTGTACCTGATGTATTTGCTTGGAATCATCTTTACACAACACCCTAAGTTGGCTTGGGGATATGCCGAAAATAAAATGTCCTTCTTCCTTTTGCCTTTGCTTTTTTCTTTTCAACCAAAATTTGAACTTCGTCTTGCACCTGTATTGCTTGGTTTAGCGTTAGGAATCGTGATCTCTTCTGCGATAGGTATTTTTACGTCCATTGCTTGCTACCAAGAAGGTGGTGCAATCTTGAGCTGTTTTACGAGCGTAACAATTTCCCCAATTCATCACCCAAGTTATTTTGCGACATTCACTATTCTTGCACTCGCGGGCGTTTGGTGGCTTTACTTCAAAAAAGAAGCTGGTTTTCTTCTGAAGTGGATTGTCCCTTTCTCTTTGTTTGCGGGATTGATGGTTCTACTTTGCTTATCTTTGTCAGCCTTGTTGTTTTTTGTTCTGTTGATTGGATTTTTGATCTTGCGTTGGATCTATTTTCACTGGAGTAAATATGTCTTCTTTGCAATTTTAGTACTTTCTCCAATTCTGCTCGTTCTCCTTTTTTCAAAAACACCTGTTCTAAAAGAGGATTATGCGTACACCAAAAAATCACTTGCTGTATATTTGAAAAGTCCAAATGAATTCGTCCGAAATAAAACTGATTATAAGACTGGTAATGAAGTGCGCTTGATAATGTGGACCATAACAGTTCAAGAGATTATGGAACACCCATTTGGAGTGGGAACAGGGAATGTTGATGACCACCTCAGTGAGCGCTTAAGTTTGTTTGGCCAAAAAACAATGGCGCTGAAAGATGATAAACAAACAATTCAATGGAATCCGCACAATCAATTTTTGCAAACAACTTTAGAGACTGGGATATTAGGGGGTATCTTATTGTTATGCTACTTTTTGTCAGCTTTTCGATTAGCATATAAAAACAAGAATGTATTTTTCATGATTTTGGTCCTCAGTTTTTGCTTCAATGCTTTATTTGAATCAATGTTACAACGACAAAGTGGGATAGTCTTTTACGCATTTTGGATTTCGTTGTCGTTCATCTTACTGCATCAATCGGAATCAAATAAAATGAAAATGAAAGACGATTCAAATGATACACCGATCCTTGAATAGAAATCAGTTGATTTCAAGCACTTCGATTATCTTTGTCCAACGGCATTATTTTGTTCATTGAACCTCACCATGGGAAAAAATATTTGGATAATTAATCAATACGGCGGTTCCCGAATTCATGGGATGAATTTCCGGTCTTGGTATTTTGCCAATGAAATGAAGAAAATGGGACACAATCCACACATCATTTCAGCCTCATTCTCCCATTTGTACCAGCAATTGCCGGAGGTTACGGAGAAATTCCAAGCCGAGACAGTAGAAGGAATCGATTACACGTGGGTGAAAGTAAGTAAATACAAAGGATCTCAAAGTATTGGTAGAGTTTTGGTCATGGTTCAATTCATGTTGCGCTTGTTCTTTTTTCCAAAGAAAAGACTGCCAAAACCAGATGTAATTATCGTTTCATCTCTTTCTCCTTTTCCCATTTTAAATGCGTTTTTTTGGAGCAAGAAATACAAAGCAAAACTGGTGTTTGAAGTCCGTGATATTTGGCCTTTGTCCCTGATCGAAATCGGCGGAATGTCAAAATACCATCCTTTGACACTCTTCATCGGTTTTTTTGAAAAATTCGCATACCGCAAATCAGACAAAGTTATTTCATTGTTGCCTAAAGCCGACGAACACATGATTGCTCGAGGAATGAAGCCTGCAAAATTTGTATATGTTCCCAATGGATTTGATCCGGCTGAAATGGAAAAGCAACAGGATTTGAGTGCTGAATTCAAAGCTCATTTTCCAAAAGATAAATTTATTGTTGGCTATGCAGGGAGTATTGGTGCGGCAAATTCAATGGAGTATTTTATTGCAGCAGCGAAAATATTAGAAAGCAATGAGAAAATTCTTTTTGTTTTGGTAGGGAAAGGGCAGCATAAGGCAGAATTGATGGAAAAGGCGGGTAAGAATGTCGTGTTCTTGGATCCTGTCAACAAAGACCAGGTTCAAGCAGTTTTAAGTCTCTTTGATGTATGTTATATTGGATGGCACAACCATAGTATCTACCGATTCGGAATTAGTCCAAATAAGATCTTCGATTATATGTTCGCAGCAAAACCGATTATTCATTCTGTAAATGCAGGAAATGATTTGGTAAAAGATGCACATGCAGGGTTTTCAATTGAAGCAGAAAATGCGGAAGAGATTGCGCAAACGATACTTACGGTGTCGAAATTGCCAAAAGAAGAATTGGAAAAACTTGGTAAAAATGGTCGCGTATTTGTTGAAAAAAACCACACATATGAATGCTTAACGAAAAAATTATTGGAGAACATTTTATGAACGTGAACTGGCCAATATATTATTTTGTTTTTGCGCTTTTTTTCTTTGTAGCTATTCTCTTAGGTTACCTAAAGGCAGCCAAGCGTTGGGCCTTGTTTGACACGCCAAATGAACGAAGTTCACACAAGCAGATTACTATTCGAGGCGCTGGTGTTATTTACCTAGTTGGGATCTTGTTTTATTCTGTTTTATCAGAATTTCAGTATGCGCCATTGCTAATTGGAGCGCTATTACTCGGGGTCTTGAGTTTTGTGGATGATTTAAAAAGTCTTTCGGCAAAATTGCGGCTGGCATTGCATTTCATTGTCATTACGAGTTTTTTGTACAGCTTAGGTTTGTTGAGTTTCAATTGGATGCTTCCATTGCTTTTTTTCTTTTTTCTATGGTTTATGAATGCCTACAATTTCATGGATGGGATCAATGGAATTACATTCCTAAATACAGCAAGTGTGTTGGTTGGATTAATCTGGATGAATCAGCTCGAACCATTTGTCGATATCAATTTACTCTTGATCATTTTTCTGGCCAATCTTGTATTTGGAATTTTTAATTTCAGAACCAAAGCCTTGTGTTTTTTAGGTGATGTAGGCTCTATCCCGCTTGGGTTTTTATTAATTGGCTTGACCCTGATGTTGGCTTTGAAAATGGATTCGATCAATCCATTTATTTTTTTCGTGGTGTACATGCTTGATTCTGCATGGACAATTGCCCAGCGAGTATTTCAAAGACAAAACATTTTTAAACCACACCGAATGCACTTATATCAGCTTTTGGTTAATGAGTTTGGTATTCACCATTTGGCTGTGGCGAGTCTTTACTTTACTATTCAGATGATGATAAATGTGATCTACATATTATCATTAGAAAGTAAACTTTCTGTTTGGTTTTTCCCCACTGTCATGATTCTTTTTAGTATACTTTATATTCGTCTTAAATTGAATCTATTAAAGAGAATTAAAAGACAAAGTAGTATTTAGACTAGTGTCAATTTATACTAATTACTAGGGAAATACTAGAAAATCAATAGAATATAAACGTGTTTTTTTAAAATTTTCAGGCAATGTGACGGAAATTTTAAAAGATTTTACATTATTCAATGCATGAAAAAAGCAAGTCCGCACCCAACAAAAATTGCAGCAAGCTTCATGAGATTAACTCGGTGATTTTCGGATGTTTCAAAAATGATAGTTGTGGAAATATGTAAGAACATACCAACTACAACGGCTAAAATGATTCCTTGATCTGGTATAAATGAATCTCCGAATTCGAATAATCCAATCACAACCCCCAGTGGTGTCATAATTCCGAATAGCAGCAATACAATCCATGATTGAATAAGTTTCAATTTTGTGTTAATGAGCAACGTCATTAATGCAATGGAAACAGGTAACTGGTGAAAAAGGATACCCATTAAAAGTGAGTTTCCATGATCGTGATGAATTCCTTGGTGTACTGATAATTCATTTGTAAGCTGATTTCCAAGAGGAATTCCTTCTAAAATCGAGTGCAATGAAAGTGAAATAAAAAGGCCCCAAGGCATTTTTTGTCCCGCATGAACGTGTACGTGACCGTGTTCAATTCCACCTGAGAAAAATTCCAATAATAATTGTACGAGAAATCCCAAAAGTATAAACATACCGATGGATTGATTCCCTCCTTCATACAATTCTGGAATAAAATGATTAAAAGCAATTGACAATAAAAATCCACCGCTAAAGGCGAGTAATATTTTTATAAAATGCGTTTTATCGGTTTTGTGCAATAAGGTAACAAAGAAGCCACCTGCAACAACAGAGAGTAATAAACTAGAAAAAACAATAAAAGTCTCCATTAGGATTTTTTCGCAATGATGATAAGTCGATCCGATGTTTTTTCATCAAATGAACTAAGATCAAAGTTCCCAAAAGTACGAATAATCTTAAATCCACGCAGCGCTAGCATTGCCGTAAAGTCCGATTCCTTTAGAGCTTGGACTCTTTCAGTAAAGGAGTAGTTTTTACCATTGTCTTTAAAGTCAATGGTTTTGAAAATATGCTGCCCGTCGTAGTTTCTGTTTATATGAAATTCGATACCATCAACTTCTTTCACTTCTTGTTTGACAAGCTTTTTGACGACTCTTTCAGCATTCATAAAATCTATAACCAATAATCCTTCAGGTAATAACATTTCATGAATTGCATCAATTACTTTTTGGTTATCTGTGAGGTCGTCAAAATAACCAAAACTTGTAAATAGATTTAAGACAGCATTGAATTTAACACCTGGGATAGGCTCACGCATATCATGTACGGCAAAGTTAAGGCCTTCTTTACTGAAGCGTTTTGCTTCTTTTATACTTTGCTCTGACAAATCTACTCCTGTGACGTTGTAGCCAAATTTATTCAAAGTAACAGAATGCCTTCCCTTTCCACATGCCAAATCCAAAATGCTGGAATTAACTGGTAATTCAAGAAACGAAATCAGATTTTCAATAAACATTGCTGCTTCATCATCATTTCGGTCTTTGTATAAGACATGATAATAGGGTGTATCAAACCATTCCGCAAACCACTCTTTCTCTTGCATGTAGCAAAAGTAATCATTCAATTCATTATATTTGTTTAACAATATCGTATGCCACTATCGAATATTTATAACATTTATCGAACAATGGAAGAAGAAAATGTTCTGCTTTCATTTAAAGGTATTGTTACCTCTGAACTTCTGACGACAGTGTTGAATATTATGGAGAATAAAATGCATACGCTGCATGAATCTCCAGTCAAACAAAAAAAAGTATTCAATGTTTTGGTGGAATGCCTTCAGAATCTTTATCATCATGTCGATCCGAATTTGGGTGACTTGACGGCATCTAGGGCTGATTTAGAAAAACAATCCGCAATCGTTTTGGTAGTTAGGGATGCAAATCAGTTCATTATTCGAACAGGGAATTATATTGAGAATAGAAAGGTAAGCAAGTTGAAAGAGCGTCTGAATACAATCAATTCGATGAATTCCGAACAGTTAAAGTGCTTTTACCAAGAAAGATTAAATATCTCAACTGTTTCAACAAAAGGAACTGCTGGATTAGGAATGATAGATATTGCACGAAAATCAGGAAATAAACTTGATTTTGAATTTTTAGAAATAAATGATCAAACAAGTTTCTTTTGTTTGAATGTAAAAATTGATTAGCGTAAAAATGGAAAATTTGGAATTAACGGCATCAGCAAAAACTCCGGAAGTAATTTTCAATAGAGAAAATGGCATGTTGCGTTTGAAGGGAAGGTCTATTCCTGAAAATTCAATTGAATTTTATAAGCCACTGTACGATTGGGTTGACACCTATTCATCCTCACCAAATCAGGAAACAACTATTGAAGTGATGCTTGAATATTTTAATACTTCGTCTTCGAAATGCCTGTTAGATTTGTTTAAAAAATTGGAAAGATTAAACGGTGGTTCATCAAATGTAAACGTTCATTGGTATTTCGAAGAAGATGATGAAGATATGGCCGAAGCAGGAGAAGATTATCAAGCGATAATCAAACTTCCATTCAAAATGATTGAAATAAAAGAAATCTGATTTCTTGAAGAAAAAAATTGGAATAACAGGAGGAATCGCATCTGGAAAAAGTGTGATTGCCCGTATTCTGTCATCAATTGGTTTTCCTGTTTTTTATTCAGACACGGTTGCCAAAGAATTGGTCAACACTGATCCTTTTTTAAAAAGGCAACTTATTAAGCTTCTCGGTGCAGATGCTTATTCAGAAAACAAATTGAATCGCAAATTTGTCGCTGATAAGGTTTTTGCTGAACAAAATCTTCTAACAGAATTAAACGCATTAATTCATCCTGCTGTGCGCAAAAAATTCGATGAATGGTGCTCAGAGCAACAATCAGACATCGTTTTTAATGAAGCGGCCATCTTGTTTGAAACCGACAGCTACAAACGTATGGATGCGACTATTTTAGTTGTTGCACCAGAAGAAACAAGAATTAGTCGTGCTATTCAACGAGATGATGCTAGCAGGGAAGATGTATTAAACCGAATGAATAAGCAATGGTCAGATGAGAAGAAAATCTCGCTAGCTGATTTTGTCTTGGTGAACGATGAAAAACATCCGGTCATAAAACAACTCGAAAAAATTATCGCTGAGCTAGAAAACTAGCTACTCAACTTCTTCATAGTCATCAAAATCTGATTCCTTTTTCTTTTTAAAAGTTTGAAAAGAAGAACTCGCTTGAATAAAAGGTCTACCGGAGATTAAATACATAAATGCATTCAGCATTTTAGTGATCATACTTATAAGAAAGAAGAATCCTATGATTTTGAAAACAAATCCAATAATTACGGTATTTTCAATGTCAGTTATACTTGTTCGAAACCAAAGTGATATTGGATTGCTCGCGTAAGTGGGATAAATTGTCAGTGTTCCAAATAACAGAATTGACGCTATGATTACAATGATTTCAGCTTTTAGATTGAAGCGATTATTCTTACTATTCATAGCACTCATCATTTGAAACATGGCTAACTGATTTTGTTGTCTTTGCAGTTTTCCAACAAAGTAGGTGAGTAAAACGAGTGAGGCCAACAGCAGATGGTATTCAGAAACAAAATTACTTTCAGTACTCGTGCAAAATAGAAATGTAACGTCCACTAAAAAAAGGTATTTTACAGATTTTATAAAATACTCCTCGAAAACGGTTTTTGGCCGTCCTGATCGTAAAAGTGTCAACCCAATTTCAAATATTCCCCATAAAAAGCCATAAATAGCAAAAAGAACACCTAAACGGAAAATAAAATTTAAAAGCTCCATGCTGCAAAGTTGGACTTTTAATTGATACAAAGGCCATCTTTTAATTCGATTTATTGAAAAATCACAATCATCCCTTTTCCCATTAATTATGTATTTTTGACCTTCATCATTTGATATTTTGAAATAAGCCATAACGAGAATCGTCTCAAATAAGAATGAGTGCAATTGGCGATTCACTTCGTGGCTGCTAGCGTAGTCTAGATGACAATTAAGTAACAATTAAATACATATGAAAAAAATAACTATTTCAATAGTCTTGTCAATGTTTCATTTCCTCTTCCTTTTTGCGGAGGAAGGAATGCTTATCCCATCAGTTATATCAGCCTTCGAATCTGATATGAAAGCGAAAGGGATGAAGTTGAGTGCGAAAG
>JBIIQP010000079.1:0-11586 GCA_044341975.1 Crocinitomicaceae bacterium | reverse complement strand
ACCCTCAATGCAATTGTGGCATGCTGAAAATGACCAATTGCCAAAAAGTTTCCCCGATTATCGGTTGCAGTTACGACATCACCATCTTCTATTTGACTTGTATCTGATTCAATTGCACCAGAAAAAATCCATGGATGTTTTCTTAGTATAGATTCTGTCTTTTGTTTCCTAATTTGAACGGTTGATCCTTTCAATGTTGTTATTTGTTAATCGATTCTATGCAAAAGTAACAAAAGGTTGTGGAGAAGAAGACGTTGGTTGTGCTCTGAAAGGAATTTATCGCATTAATTTTATACTATGAAGAAGAAAGAGTGTATTGTAAATGTTTATCTCCTGAATGAGCATTTTTCACCTGAATATGCTGAAGCCCAGCACAATGGTAAAGAGTCTGAAAACAATTTAAGGTATGAATGGGAAGATGAATTTGCAATTACTTCGGATGTATTGAGTGTTACTGCAATTGAGAATGCTTCACTTCCCTTGCAGGGAGAAATGCCTGATGGACAGATTTTTAGCCATGAAGTTTCAAAGATGCTCCTGTTTGAAATCGCTTCTTCGGATGCTCCAACTACTTTTGTTGGTGCCTCAGCAAGCATTGTTGATTCATACACTATTGATCAATCTGGGGAAGACATCCGTCTAAAGATTTTCTTGAAGGACTATGAACCAATGTCCAACCCAATCCCAGGAATATATATTGCATCAAAAGAATTTCCTAAAGAACTGATTTTCTGATGTTAGAGGTTAAATCAGTAACATTAAATTTTAATCGTCCAATTTTAGATGGGATAAACTTTATCCTAAAAGATGGGGAGATTATTGGGATAGTTGGGAAAAGTGGGGCAGGTAAGACCTCCTTGTTGAAAATTATGGCTGGCATTCAAGAGCCAACGACTGGTAGTGTTGAATTATCGGGGGAAAAGGTGAGGGGACCATTGGTGAAACTGGTTCCAGGTCATCCTGAAATTCAATTAGTTAATCAGGATTTTCATTTAGATACGTATCATACTGTCGAGGAGAATATTAGGGAACAAATTCTCTACTTGCCTTTAAAGGAACGTAATCAATTAATTGAAGAATTGTTGACTTTAATGGAGTTGGCAGAATTTAGGAATCAAAAAGCTACTACTTTGTCTGGTGGAGAGCAGCAACGTTTGGCTCTAGCGAGGGCTTTGGCGTGTGAACCTCGTGTTTTGCTGTTGGATGAACCTTTTGTTCATTTGGATGGCAGAATAAGAAGTAAATTAATTTCCTATTTATTGGAACTCCGAAAAATTAGAAAAACAAGTTTTGTACTTGTTTCTCACGATGGCGCTGAAATGCTGAGTTTGGCTGATCGCATTTTTTGTATGAAAAATGGGAAGTTTTATCGATCTGGAAAGCCGAAGGACTTATATTACAAGTCAAAAACCATTGAAGAAGCGCGTTTGTTTGGTGCGGTTAATTCAGTTAATTTAAAAGGGAAAAGAACTTTTTTTCGTCCAGATGAATACATGATTGCAACAAAGAAGGATGAAGCTAGTATTCAAGTTCAATTTCTGAGCACCTTATTTACAGGGCCGTTGTATGAGAACTACTTCATAACTGAAAATAAGGAAAAGATTGTATTGTTTGATTTCAAATCGCTTGAAAATGTCGAATTCATCCGGGTCGAAAAGAAAATCTGATTATTTGCCTTGGCGTGAAATCCCATCGCTGATTAAGGAAACTTTTAAAGGGTTTTTTGAAGAAAAAAGTTTGTTTCACGGCGCTGCATTGGCTTACTATACCGTGTTTGCAATGGTCCCGCTTCTTTATTTGTGTATTGTTTATTTTGGTAAAATTATAGGTCAGAAAGTCATGCTTGTGATTATAGAAGACTTATTAAGAAATAAAGTTGGTCTTCAAGATGTAAACGGCATGATGGACTTTGTAAGTCAACTCGATTTTGAGAAGACAAATTTCTTTATGGAACTAGTCGGTCTTGTCGTATTGTTAGTTGCAAGTTCTGCTTTTGTTGTTTGTTTAAGGCATAGTATCAACGATTTTTTCGATTTGGAAATTAACTATTCATCAAAGAAAAAAAAGATTGTTAAGAACATTATTTTTAGAGCCGTATCATTAGGTTTGGTTGCATTTTCAGCAGTTTTGGTTATTGTTTTCTATTTTGCTCAAACCATTTTAATCTCCATCAGTAGTGACTTTTTTAATAATCATCATATTGTGGATATCTTATTGTCCAATCTTTTGAGGCATGGTTTGGCCATTTTGAGTAACGCGCTTCTATTTACGATGATTTTCAAGTATGTACATGATGGATTTGTGAAATGGAAACTTGCGTTTGGTGGTGCATTAGTTACCTCGATTCTGCTTTACGTTGGACAGTTGTTTATTAAATATTACCTTTTTAATTATTTCTTTGGATCGCAGAGTGGCGGTGTGGCAGGTACATTGTTTATTTTATTGGCTTTTGTTTATTATAGTTCGCAAATTATATTTTTTGGCGCAAAATTTACTGCTGTTTATGCCAAGAAAATTGGAAAACCAATCCATTTTAAAGAATAATTGATTAGATAGTCATCAATTGATGTTGATTATTTAAGAATAATTGTACATTTGTTAAATCAAAACAAATTGTATGGTAATCGGAAATAATCTAAAATTACTTCGAAAAAGGCTTAAAAGATCTCAAGAAGAGGTAGCTCAATTGCTTGGTTTAACCCGTTCATCTTATAGCGGATACGAAAATGGAGTTGCTCAACCTAGTTTGGAAAATTTGATTGCTTTCAGTGACTATTACAAGGTGAGTGTTGATGACCTTATTAAAAAAGATTTTGAATCTTATTCTGAAAAAGAATGGGACGCACTTGAAAAAGGTCTTGACAAGGATTTAAAAGGTCAAAAGTTAAGGGTTTTGACAACGGTTGTTGACCGAAATGATGAAGAGCTAATCGAATTAATTCCAATGAAGGCGAGTGCAGGATACACTTCCGGTTATGCCGATCCTGATTATTTAAAAGTTTTACCAACTTTTTATTTGCCGTTCCTTTCTAAAAGCAAAAAATACCGGTCTTTCCCAATTAAAGGTGATTCCATGCCGCCAGTTGTGGAAGGATCCTATGTGGTAGCAGAATATGTTCAGAATTGGATGACAGTGCGCTCAGGAACACCTTGTATTGTGGTGACAAAAGATGAGGGCATTGTTTTTAAGGTAGTCCATAACTTATTGGATTCTAGTCAGTCATTTCAACTTTGTTCAACAAATACCTTTTATAAGCCATACAATGTTCATGCAAACGACATTCTGGAGATATGGAAATTTGTAAATTATATTTCTCCCGAGTTGCCAGAGGTGCGCATGGATGATAATGACTTAAGCAGATCTATTCAAGATTTACAAATGGAAATACAAGACTTAAAAGCGTCTATTTCAAAAGCTTGAAAAATATTTATTTTCTCTAACTTTTATTTTTCCGTTTAGAAGGAGTTTTTTCAAAACTTGTCTTAGTGTGTTTTTTTCAATTTTGAATTTGTCTATGCAGTCATCCTCACTTTGAGGAGATTGTAGAAATTGAATGAGTTGTATAATCATCTCTTTTTCATTGATGTTATTTGTGTGGTTTGCTTTAATACACACATCACAATTTCCGCAATCGTATGAATTCTGGCCAAAATAGGAAAGCAATTGTACTGATCGACAACTATCATTTCTTAAAAAGTTCATGGATGACAACACCTTTCGCAAGGCATTTTCTTTTCGGACTGAGTAGGCTTTATCTGAAAGAGAAAGGTAATCATCTGGTAATCGCTCATGCAAAAATGTTACGGTTGGAAGAGCTGTGCTCCATGAAACATCGAGAATACCATATTTTTCAAGTTCCAATAATTGTTGTTTCAGAGCAGTTTCATTAATGGTTAATCTTTTTGAAAATTCTTTTTCGTTTACTTCGAAAAAAAGGTCAAATATACCAGGGTAACTGCGTGAAAGCAATGTCGTTAATCCTACATATTTAGAATGAGCAATTTGAAAATTATAAAGTTCTTTTACGCCAACCGAAAATTTCACTTTAGTCGGGTGGAAGACACCTTCTGAAAAACTCAAGTCGCCATTCATTTCCAAAATCTTAAGTGAATGGTACACCTCTAAGGCATCGAGCTTATAGTTTTCACATAATAAACGAATGTCGATAGGATACGTTTCGTCTTTACCTGATCCAATTGCAATCTTCAAAAAACTGCACAGAGCTCTATAGATTAATTTAATTGTAGTTGATTCTGGAAATTGTGCTTTTACTTTTTCCTCCAATATTTTTAAATCAAATTCTTCCCAATATGTTATTGCCTTCGCTCTTTCGCCATCGCGGCCTGCTCGACCTGCTTCTTGAAAATATGCCTCAAGAGATGGGGGGAATTCGTAATGAAGAACAAATCTGACATCCGGTTTATCAATTCCCATCCCGAATGCGTTTGTAGCTGATATTACTTTGATCTCTCCCTTCAACCAAAGTTCAAGCATTTTCTTTCTTTCTTCAGCATTCATTCCTCCGTGATAAATACCACAAGAAATTTTGTTTGCTCTTAAAAGTGAAGCGATTTCTTTGACACTTTTTCGCGTTTGACAATAAATTATGCCTGAATCATTTGAATGATTTTTACAAAAATTTAATATCTCAGTAATTTTATTTTTAGACTGATAAGCTTCGTAACTCAAATTTTTTCTTTCGAATGAAGCTTCATGTATTTTTACATTTTTAAGTTGTAATTGCTCTATGATGTCCTTTCTCACTGGCTCAGTAGCCGTTGCGGTTAATGCAATGAGGGGCACATTAGGATGGTATTCTCTTAATTCAGCAATTTTCAAAAAGGATGGTCGAAAATCATGTCCCCATTCAGAAATACAGTGCGCTTCATCAATAACAATCAGACCAATTGACATGCGTTTAAATCGCTCAATGAATAACTTTGATTGAATCCTTTCTGGTGAAGTATATAAAAAATCGAGACCGCCAAAACGAGCATTGTCTAAAATGAGATCGATTTCTCGATAATTCATGCCACTCACAATTGCTTGAGCACGAAGACCTCTCTTTGTCAAATTGGCTACTTGGTCTTGCATGAGTGATATGAGCGGAGAAATGACCAGTGTTAAACCTTCTCTGGCTAAACCTGGAACTTGAAAACAGATAGATTTTCCACCGCCTGTTGGAAGAAGGGCTAAAGAATCAAATCCATTTATAACATCATCAATAATGGATTCTTGAGAGTTTCGAAATTGTTCAAAACCCCAATATTTCCTTAGTATTTCTCGGCTTTTTTCCATTGAGACAATCGGTAATCAAAGGTAAATATTTTAATCGTCCTAATCCCTCAAATTATTTGCTTACTCAGGTATTCTGCTTATATTCGCTCTTTAAATTACGTATGTTACAAGATACACTCTCGGTAAAAGTAACCCGTTCTGAAAGTTCAAGAATTGGGGAAGTAGATTGGGAAAACCTTCCATTTGGAAGAGTGTTTTCAGATCACATGTTGGTGATGGATTATAAGGATGGAGAATGGCAACAGCCCGAGATTATGCCTTTTGGCAATCTAAGTTTGCATCCGGCTACGTCTGCAATACATTACGGTCAATCGATCTTTGAGGGATTGAAAGCATACCGACAAGAAAATGGCGAAGTCATTATTTTTCGACCAGACATGAATGCAAAGCGTTTTGCAGAATCTTGTGAAAGAATGTGCATGCCTGTTATTCCTGATGACGTTTTTGTTGAGTTGATTAGAAAGACTGTAGAAGTTGATAGCAATTGGATTCCAGAAAAAGAGGGTTATTCACTTTATATTCGACCATTTCTTTTTGCAACAGATGAATTTGTTGGAATTCGTCCATCCGAAACATATAAATTCATTGTTTTTACTTGTCCCGTTGGACAATATTACAATGAGCCTGTTAAAGTTAAAATTGAAGAGTACTATACTCGTGCTGCTGTTGGTGGTGTAGGTCGTGCTAAAACAGCAGGAAATTACGGGGCATCTTTATTTCCAGCGAAACAAGGACAACTTAAAGGTTTTCATCAATTGGTTTGGACTGATGCTTTTGAGCACAAGTACATAGAAGAATCAGGTACGATGAATATTGTCTTTGTAATTGACGGTGTAATTGTTACTCCATCTGAAGATTCTGATACAATTCTTAGAGGAATTACGAAACGTTCTGTTTTGGACATTGCGAAAAGTTGGGGGCTACCTGTTGAAGAAAGAAAAGTGGCTGTTCAGGAAATCGTAGATGCCCACAGAAATGGAAGTTTACAGGATGCCTTTGGAGCAGGAACAGCTGCCACAGTAGCTCAAATTGTGAAAATAGGATACAGAGATGAAGTATTGGAGCTTCCGGCTATAGAAACTCGTGAATTATCAAATAAAATCAAAGAACATCTTGACGGAATAAAAGCAGGAACCGTAAAAGATGAATACGGTTGGTGCTTAAAAGTTTAAAAGAAAAGGCTTCATTAGAAGCCTTTTTTTATGGAATTAATTTCAGTTGTTCATCAAAGGAATATGATTCGTTGTATTATTAGCATCGTTTTTTGCAGCATTATTTGGTCTTTTGAGGCACAAATTGACTCTTGCTTGGTTATTATCAACATCGTTGATGATGCGTATAGCGAACCCATCCCTAATGCAAATGCAATTATCGTAAATGATGATCAACTAAATTTCTACAGTTCAAATCCAAATGGAATTATTCGATTAGATGCCCAAGTAGGTCAAAAGTTAAAAATTGAAATAAGCCATCCTATTTTTGAGAAATACCAAGGAAATGTGCTAATTCGTCCAAAATTGAAGGTTGACACTCTTGAACTTTCAATTTCACTTCATCCATTGCGAAAAATTGATTTATCTGAAGTTGTTGTTAAAGCACCTGGTATTCCAGATACTGTATATGGTTCAAGTAAATTGAGTGTGGCTGATTTTGAAATACTTTCTGATGGTCGCATGGTGCTCTTAGCGTATCCAAAGCAACTTAAGAAAGGCAGTGAATTGTTGCTCTACGATGGATTAAAAGTTCAAAGTTCATTTTCTGTTACGGGAGAAGCCGTAGAATTGGTGCGCGATTTTCGAGGAAATACACATATTGTTTGCAATGACAATGTTTATGGTGTGCAAGTGAAGGATCAAGATGTTGAAACACTGACGATTGATAGAGCTTATTATATGAAATACATTGCGCCAATTGTGGACACGAACCATACCAAGTGGTACTTGTCCAATTTCAACAAAGATTATCCCGCGTTCAATTATTACGCCTTTGATCAGTTGGATTCATCCTATTCGCAAATTCTTCACATTGAAGATGCATTAATGATGGAGCTGTACCGCTCAGAATACAAATGGGTAGATATCAGAACAAAGTTATGGGCGAAGGAAAAAGAGCATGAAACCGGAATTGACGCTGAAATTTGGGTTGGGGCTAATTTTTTCACGCAGTCAATTTATTACAAGGAATTATATGCTCCAATGTTTAAAAAGAATGACTCGCTCTATGTTTTTGATTATTACAAGGATAAACTAAGAACGTTTGATGTGCATGGGACTTCGCTGGATAGTGTTTCTATTTATCATCATTATCAGCCCAAAAATTCTGGCTGGCGAAAACAATTAATTCAAGATAGGGGTACGGGACAAATCTATGCGCTTTATGAAAAATCAGGATTTCATCAGCTTGGATTGGTAGATACAAAAACAGGTCAGATAACTGAAAAAGTGAGATTAAACTTTAAATATGTGGACAAAATTGCAGTGCATGACAATTTCGTTTATTACATCTATCGTCCATATGAAACAGCACAAAAGAAATTTCTTTACAGAGAACGTCTGCCTTATGATTTCATTAAATCATCTGTGCCTCAGGGAGCTGAAACTTTAATTGAAACAGGTAAATGATCAGAATATCCGCCGAGGTATTTGCTTCCTCCATACGTTCTGAAAGGAACGATCTGTCCTTTGTATTCTGTTAGCAAGTAGTCGAAGGAATGGATTTCACCCGAATTTTTAATTGCTTTGATTCCTTTCTTTTTCATTAATCCTTGAGAAACCATGATGTGATCTAATACATCCCATTCGTTGTTGTAATTGTGAGAGCCACCAAACTTGCCACTTGATGCAAGAATCATTGGATTTAATTTTTCTGCAATAAGTTTAGGTGCTTTGTCAGAAGGATAGTCATTCAGATCTCCCATAAAAACAATTTTGTAATTGCAATTTACGTTTAACAATGAATCAATGAAATGTCTCGCTGTTTCGGAAGCTTTAAGTCGATTTGGTTCACTTTCATCTTGTCCGCTTCGTCTACTCGGCCAATGATTTACCATTGCGAAGATTGTATCTTTGTTGTGTGCGTATTTCGCCCATAGAATATCTCTCGTTGATGGTGACTCTTGTCCAGGCAATATAAAGCGTAGTTTCCCTGATGCGGCAACTTTTAAATAGCTGCTATCATAAATCATAGCCACATCAATACCGCGTGCGTCAGGGCTTTCGTAATGAACTAATCCATATTTGTCAGGAAAAGCAGAACCTTTAATTACATCACGTACAACGGTAGCATTTTCAATTTCACAAAAACCTACTATTAATGGGTTTTTCAATTCACCTAGTACTTTATTGATGTGTAGAATTTTTTCATTGTATCGCGTGGCATTCCATTGGTTTTTTGCACTTGGTAGAAACTCTGCATCATCATTTACGCCATCGATAGTGTCAAATAGATTTTCAACATTGTAAAATGCAACACTTCGCTCTTTTTGAGAAAATGCCATAGAGGAAATCAAAAGCGCAATAAAAAATAACAGTTTAGGCATGATGGTAGTTTTTATAAAAGTAATAGATTTGACCTGTTTTCAGTTAAAATTAACATGAAATTTGTGTCAATTCATTAACCATTTTCTAGCCATTGGCCCTTCGCAAAATAGAATGTCTAGAATGGACAGATTTGGTTCAAACGGTGCTTTGTCGCTAAATACTTGGATGTAATTAGGGGTCAAAGACGATGCGTTAAATTCACTCATTCTGAAATCATTACAACGATCTGATGGTTCAAATTTAGATGAGAAATTGAAGTTAAGTGGAAGATCTAATAATTTCGCAATTAATTGGACTGTTCTCATGTTAAAATCCACCAAAGAGATACAATTTGAGTAAATAAGGTCATGGATTTCATTTGCGTAATCTTCAAAATAGGGTGATGAAGCGTATGCACTTTCAATAGCTTTCCAATGAATTCTTTGCCAATCAGTGGCGTAACTAATTTCAACATCAATCATTTTTGTCTTTGAACCATGCGGTTTTGTGACAGGGATGTTGAGTTGTATTCGTCCATTAGCACTTTGGATTTCACAACGACTGCGAAGTGTTTGCTTTACAAAATATTCATGCAACTCAAATACCGTTTCTTTAGAAGCTAGAAGGCTTTTGAAATAAACGAGGTTCCCGAAATAAGCAACGGGAAATACCGAATGCATCAGTGAATCAATTTGAATAGTCTTTCCCAGCGAATGCCAATTTCAGGATCTGTACTCTTGGAGAACCACACTAATGAAGCACGACCAACTACATGGTCTTCTGGAACAAATCCCCAAATACGTGAATCAGCTGAATTGTAGCGATTATCACCCATTAACCAGTAGTAATTCATACTAAATTTGTACGTGCTAACCTTTTTTCCATCAATGTAAATACCATCTTTTCGTTCCGAAAGCGTATGACCTTCATAGGCAGTAATTATGCGGCGGTACCATGCTATATTGTCTTTGTTAATTTTAACAATCTGGCCTTTTTTAGGAATTTGAAATTTCGTAAAGTCCGTTATTGTATTGTTCACATACAAATCCTTTGGAAAATGACCTAGATTACTTAGAAGTTCGGACGCTTTTGGTTGATATCCTTTCACATCCGAATATTGCGGTTGTACATTCAAATTGAATTTCGCTTCCGGATTTCTTTTCTGCAAGTCAGATTTCTGCTTTTTTGTTAAGTTCATAATGTAGCTTTGACCACCATCATTGCTGTAATAGTCATTTCTACTTTTTTCTAAACCAAATCTTTCAATCATCGTTGCATTTGAAGCTGGTTCAAAATTGGTTACTGTATATTGTAAGTTTTGGAACTCGGGTACAAATGCAGGTTTACCGTTGACATAAAGGATTGATTTTTTTATTTCAAGCCAATCTCCTGGTATCCCAACACATCGCTTGATGTAATTTTCTCTTTTATCAACCGGTCGATAAATCAAACCACCATGTTCAATGTAATTCAACCCTTTTTCAGGCATTCCTCCACGACAATAAGTAACACCTTTTGCCATTTCAGTGCGTGCTATCTGTTTCCATTTGGGCATTGAATTAAAGAAATCAAATGCGAATGTATCAATGAATAATTCATAGGCAAAAGCTTGATCGCCAGCTGATTTATTGATGACCATATCCACCTTTTCAGGATAGCGTTGTTTGAAATCCTCTCTCCAATAATAAAAAGCTTCATCGTTCAAGATTTGATGAAAATCATGTCCCATAAGACCATCTGGCATTCTAGGGTCATATACCGCTGTATCACCAGATGGATAGTTGAAAACAACAACATCATTTCGGTTTATCTTTCCAAATCCTGGAAGGCGTGTATAAGAACCTGTTTCAAGTGAGCTATAAGATTTTATATTCACCCAAGGAACGGTGTTATGGACCAGTGGAAATGATAATGGAGTAACAGGTACTTTTGGTCCGTAAGCCAATTTGTTTACAAATAGAAAATCACCAACTACCAATGTTTTTTCCATCGATCCTGTTGGAATTTGAAATGGTTCAAAAACATATGTTCTGATGATGCTTGCCGCTACCAATGCAAATAAAATTGAATCTCCCCATTCTTTTACTTTTGATTTTACACCAGGTTTTTCTCTAGTTACAGCATTCAATGCAAGTGCAATAACATGTCCAAGTACTGGTAAAGAAAGAAAGAGTACCAAATGATCTCCCCATTTTCGTTGCTCAGTTTCTCTGCTGTTTGCCCAATTGGTTTCTGGCAAAAAGGGATGATTTGATTCTAATATCTTATTTAATGATTCATCTGAAGGGTTTGCGGTTAAAATATTCTGTTTTCTATTAGCTATTTTATAAAAAATCAAATAAGGAAAGAATATTCCTTGAAGCGTGTCTAAAAAAGAATAATACCCAAATCGTCGAATCAGTGAGGTGTTCACTGTCGCCAGCATCACTAGATGGACCCCAGGAAATAAAAGTAACAAGGACCAGAAAGGTTTATGACACGTAATTTTAAATGCGACAAAATAATTGTATCCAGGAACCAACGCTTCCCATTTTGGTCGACCAGCTTTTTCAAACAAAGTCCACCACATCGCAAGGTAGGGGTGAGCGAGAATAAGGATATAGAAGAAAAGAAAATTCATAGTTTAAAAATTGAGTACATCATTAATCGTGTAAATACCTTTTTTATTTTGTAGCCATTCAGCAGCTATTACAGCGCCTAGGGCAAAACCTTTTCTGTTGTGTGCTTCATGACTTATCGATAAAGTATCGATATCTGAAGTGTATTTAA
>JBIIQP010000210.1:0-3278 GCA_044341975.1 Crocinitomicaceae bacterium | reverse complement strand
TTGTCTCAATATCCTTGGGGTGGTCCTTATATCAGAAATGAATCTGGATGTTTCTTGGGTAACTTTAAACCAATGCGTGGTCGTTACTTTGAAGATGGAGGTTTCCATACAGTTAAAGTATTCTCATACAACCCGAATGGATGGGGATTATATTGCATGGCAGGAAATGTTTCGGAATGGTGTGAAACAGCATATGACGAATCAATGTATGAATTTTCTCATGACTTAAATACAGATTATCGCTATGATGCAATGGATTGGGATCCGCCATCAATGAAGCGTAAAGTTTTGCGCGGTGGTTCATGGAAGGATGTTGGATATTACTTAATGAATGCAACACGTACATTTGAATATCAAGATACTGCAAAATCTTACATCGGTTATAGAAATGTAATGACGCACTTAGGTCGAGGTGGAAGAGACTTTACGACTGAAGGTGGTGAGGAAATTCAAAGCGATATTCAACTTCGCTAAGAATAAATAAATGTTATACTATATTGTTTAAAACTAAAAAACAGAAAAACTATGAAACCAGGTAGTAAAGGATGGAAATTATTTATGTCGAAGCTGTATGGATTTGGTGCAGCGATTGTAATCTTTGGTGCAATGTTTAAAATTCAGCACTGGCCAGGGGCATCTCCAATGCTTGTTCTTGGTCTGAGCGTTGAAGCTTTGATTTTCATCTTTTCGGCATTTGAACCTATTCACGAAGATCCACATTGGGAGTTGGTTTATCCTGAATTGGCATTAGGTCATTCTGATGAACTAGATCATGATCATCATCCTGAGAAGAAAAGTAAATCTGTTACTGAAGAGTTAGACAAAATGTTGGCTGAGGCTAATATTGAGAAGGAATTACTTGAGCGTTTAGGAGATGGTATGAGAACATTAGGAGAAAATGCATCTCAAATGAATAAAGTTGCTGGTGCTGCTGCTGCTACTGATTCTTATGTGAACAGCTTACAGGCTGCATCTGATAAAGTATCATCACTTTCTGATGCATACGAGAGAGCATCAGTTTCAATTTCTGGTCTAACGGCTGAAGCTGCTGAAGGTGAGTCTTTCGGTGAGCAAATGCAGAAAGTTTCTAAGAATTTGTCAGCATTAAATAACGTTTACGAACTTCAATTGAAAGGTTCAAGCGCTCATTTGGAAGCAACTGAGAAATTCCAATCCCAAGTTACTGATATGATGGCGAATCTTTCGGCTTCAGTTGAAGATACTAGATTGTATAAAGAAAATATGGCGTTGTTGTCTCAAAACTTAACAGACTTGAACAACGTATATGGCAATATGTTGAAAGCTATGACAATAACAAAAGGTTAATTGTTACTTTTTGATTATTGAACATTAATTTATTGTAAACCAATAAAAATTAATTAATCATGGGAGGAGGAAAGGAAACCCCTAGACAGAAGATGGTCGGTATGATGTACTTAGTACTTACCGCACTACTTGCCTTAAACGTATCAAAATCGATTCTAGATGCCTTTGTAGCTATCGAAGAAAATATTCAGGTATCTAATGAGAATGAATATACTCGTGGTGAAGAGAAGAAATCTTCATTGTCTGAAGTAGCTCAAGATAGATCTGCAAAAGATTTAGCTGTGAAAGCTGCTAAATTGATGAAGACTGTTGAGGAAATTGATAAAATGACAGCTGAGCGAGTTAAGCTAATCGATGATATCAAGATGGAAATTCTTGAAACGTGTGGAGAGGATGTGAAGACGGTAGGAACACCGGAAAGTATCATTTTCAAGGCTTACGATACGAAAGATCCATTAAGACCTATTCGTATGCATCTGTCGCATGTACAGAGTATGGATAAATATGATGAACCGATGCACATTATCATTGGAGAAGATATAACTAATCCGACAGGTAAAGGTGTTGAATTGTGGAAATCATACAACGGTTTTAGAAAGGATTTAACAGAGAAAATTGCAAGTTCATTCCCTGTGGAAGGAGGAGCTAAGAAGTTTTTCTTCAAGGCACCAGAAATCAATGAGTACAAGGACATGTTAGATTTATCGCAAAAGGTTGATAAAGCTATTAAAGCATCGAATGTAAACATGGACGACCAAGAAGCGATAAAAAAGATTTATACAGCTTTGACCAAACAAGAGCGTCATGAAGTGCATGAAGTAAAAAATGTACACTGGATAGGGAAAACTTTTGACCATACACCAGTAGTTGCTGCGATTGCATCTTTGTCAGCTATGCAAAAAGAGGTGTTAACCGCAAGAGCAGATGCTGTAGCTTTGATAAGAAGTCGTGTTGGTGGAGGAGAATACTCGTTTAATAAGATCATGGCTTTAGCTTATGGTCCTGAAGTTGCCAATGCAGGTGATGAATTGAATGTTGAGGTATTAATGGCCGCTTTTGATTCTGACAAACAGCCTGAAGTTACTTACAATGGTTCTGTTGTTAAGGAAGTAGCTGATGGTAAGGGGATTATTAAAACGAAGGCTTCTTCTGGATCCGAGATGATAATGAAAGGTACTATTACGATCAAAAACAAATCAGGTATTGGAAAAACTTTGCCTTGGGAGAAAAAGATTACCATCATGAAACCTCAAGGTACGGTGGCACTTCCAGATATGCGTGTTTTGTATCGTGGTTATGATAACGTAGTTGAAGCGGTTGCTTCTGGTTACGATCAAACGAATGCATCTGGTAGCGGAGTAACTTTGAAGAAAACAGGGAACGCATGGATTGGAACTCCAGGAGGAGGTAAGACTTGTACAATTACTGTTTCAGGTAAAAGTTCAATTACCAATAAAAGTGTTAACCTAGGTACTTTTGAATTTCAGATTCAACCAATGCCTAAAGCAGAAATTTTCTGGGGTACTTATGCTGATGGTGATCAAGCATCCTCGCGCACTGCAAAAATGCTTTATGCGAAGTATGGCCCTGGTATTCCATTAACAAAAGCGAAATTCCAAGTTCAAAAATGGATTTTATCTGTTTCTGGTTCAGGAAAAACTTTCAGTGGTACTGGTAACACTTTGAGCGCAGATGCGTTAAAGATTCTAGCGGCAGCGCCAAAAGGTTCAATGGCTACTTTCTCTTGTATCTATGCAGGTACAGGTACAGGTGGTAAACCTTCAACTGCGGCGATTAAATTGTAGATTGTCTGATTTGGTTCGTGAATGATGACTAATATAAAATTGAATAAAATGAAAAACTTCTTTGTATGCGCTGTTATGTTCGCAAGTTTTAGCGGAGTACACGCCCAGTTTGAAGAAATCAACGGTGGTCCGGTTAACGTTCCTTCC
>JBIIQP010000011.1:0-38643 GCA_044341975.1 Crocinitomicaceae bacterium | reverse complement strand
TTTACAATCTTATATTCGGTTCTACGATTGGATTGGTGAGCGGTTTCTTTTTCTTTATCGGTGGCTAATTTTGATATAGAAGCATCTGTGATTACAGGTTGTGATTCTCCATATCCTTTGAATGTGAGGCGAGCGGCTTCTGTTCCTTTTGCTAAGATATAGTCATAGACAGCTTTTGCACGATCTTCAGATAATTTTTGGTTCTCTTTGTCATCACCCCTCGTATCTGTGTGTCCACCAATTTCAATTTTTACGGATGGATTTTTTACTAAGAAATCAAATAGTTTGTCGAGTTCAACAAAAGATTCTGTTCGCAGAGTGGATTTTCCGAGATCAAAAAATACATTTGCTAATAATACAGGTTTGTCACTTGTAATAGGCACCATCGGAACATCCATGTGAATAGCTTCAAGACCTTCAGGATTGGTCATATTGAAGTTCTTCGAAAAGAAAGTGTAGCCTGGATAAGAGACATTCAGAGCATATTCTTTATTAACGGGCAGTGAAACTAGGAATTCTCCAGTCTGTTTGTCTGCTTCAGAAAAGATAACCTCTTTTCCAGTTTTTAAATCAATTAATTGGAATTTTCCAGAAAGAGGTGCTTTTGTAAGGGCGTCGAATACAATTCCCTCAAAATAAAGTGTTTTCGTAGGGCGAAATTCCTCTGGCATTTCGAAATAGTAAATATCTAAATCGCCATAACCACCTTTACGATCGGATGCAAAAAAAGCAATTTCACCATCAGGGGATACCATCAATGAATTCTCTTCGTATTTTGTGTTTATTGGATAGCCAAGATTTTCGGGTTGTGACCAGTTGCCTTTTGCATCCATGCGCGTAACGTATATATCAGATCCACCCATTCCAACATGTCCACGTGAAGCGAAATACAATGTTTTTCCATCAGGGTGAATTAACACAGATTCTTCCTGTTGTGTCGTGTTGATGTGTCTTGGTAGGGCAGTTGGTGTGCTCCATTGACCATTGTCTAAAAGGCGCGCAACAAAAATATCAGAATCCACAGGGTCTCCGCGTCTGCTCACTCTTCGTACAAAATAAAGCGTTTTTCCATCTGCAGAAAGTGATGGTTGCGATTCCCATGTTGGAGTGTTCACATTTCCTGGTAGGTTAATTGGATCGGTCCAACGAGCCCCCAGTTTTTTTGTGTAGAACATGTCACAGCTTCCTTTTCCTGTTCTTTTTTCACCATAATTATTGTCGCCAGACATGTCCGAACATGCAACAAAAATTAATGAGCGTCCATCGGCGGCAATTGTTGGGGCACCTTCATTGAGTACAGTGTTCACGTTGGGCGGCATTGGTTCCGCAATTCCCCACATATTGCGTTCATTCAGTTGTGAAACATAGAAGTCTTCTTGTTGTTTGAATTGTGGTACACGATCATCTTTAATTCGTCGCGTAAAAAGAATTGTTTTACCATCAACAGTGATGGTTGGAAAATATTCGGGATCAGCCGTATTAATTCCTGGCCCAACATTGATTGGATTGAAGTTACGAGGATTTTTCATTGCATTCATTGCAAACTCAGAGTTCACTCTTATTGCTTGAGCTTGTTGCTGTAAATCTGGATTTGCATTTCTGTTGCGAAGGAATAAGTCTAAGTTCTGTATACTTTTTTCATAATCACCAACGGCATTTTGAAGGTTTCCTAAATAAAAGTAGGTGGTACCCGTAGCGCTATGATTTGGATTTATTTGAAGGGCGGTCTCGTAATGTTTTATTGCATTTTCATAATCCCTCATGTTCTCATAAAATTCACCAGCCCATACATGAGGTTCCCAAAATGTTGGATCTTTTTCAATTGCAGCTTCCATTAACCGAATACCTTCTTTGAAATCAGGCATGTTGGTAATAGGGTCAAAGTTGTTGTTGGGAGCCTCTTTTCCATCTTCAAAAAGTTTAATGGCTTTTTTATTGGACGATGAATATCCAACTTGTGCTGTGGAACAGGAGACGATAAAAAGTAGACCAAAGAAAAATGCTAAAATTCTCATATTAAGGAATGTTCATGTATTTGTGTGTCTGCAATGAAATCAACCATTTTGGGTTTGATTTGATGTAGTCTACGATAATTGGCAAAAAACGTTCCCTTTTTTCCCATTCAGGTTGCAGAAATAGTTTGCATTCGGAATTTACCTTTTCAGCATGTGTTTCTGCCCAAGCAATGTCTGAAGGGTGATTTATTATGACTTTAAGTTCAGATGCCAAGGAATAGGCTTCTTCAATGGGTGCCTTGAATTTCTTTGGAGAGAAACAGTACCAATCGACCTTGCCTTTTAAAAGAGCCGTACCCGAGGTTTCAATTGCGATCTCAATTCCATTTTCTCTAAGTAATTCTGTGATTTTAGTTAAATCATGCAGTGCCGGTTCGCC
The DNA here is from genome assembly GCA_044341975.1 of Crocinitomicaceae bacterium. Taxonomy (GTDB): domain Bacteria; phylum Bacteroidota; class Bacteroidia; order Flavobacteriales_D; family Crocinitomicaceae; genus M0103. The sequence continues at coordinate 36,249 of JBIIQP010000011.1, read as the reverse complement.
ACCTGTTATGACAACGAAATCACAATTAGAAGCAACGGCTTCATTTACAATGTTTTCAACCGCAATAGAAGGGTGCAACAATTCATCCCAACTTTCCTTAACATCACACCATGTGCAACCCACATCACATCCTGCCAAACGAATGAAATAAGCGGCTCTACCGGAGTAAAATCCCTCTCCTTGAATCGTAAAGAATGATTCCATGATTGGGAGTTTTTGCGCAGTCATATACTTCCTTTTCAGACAAATTTAACATTATCCTAAGTAAAAATGCCTCTCAGTACCAATCATTCAAATTATTCAATTTTGTTGATCAAGTTAATTGTTATTCTATCAGTGTTTTCAATGTAAATAACACACCATTTTTATTGGATCTTTAGATGGTAAAAGATGTTCTTTAATGGGTATACATATTGAAATGCCCTACCTAAAACATTTATAAAGCCAAGATTTTCAGTTTATTCATTGAACTGACTGAGGAAATCTGAAATTTGAATTTCCGTATGATCAATTTTTAGTTTTTTACGCAGTCGGCCCCGGGCAATATTAATTGAATGCGCTGTTTGACCTGTAATGGCTGCGATTTCTCTTGTGCTCATATTCAAGGAAAGGAAAGCACAGAGTTTCTTTTCGTTTGGTGAAAGCTTTGGGTGAGAATCAGTTAGATTCTTAAAGAAGTAGGGGTGAGCATTGTTGAATTGTTCTTCAAATTCCTCCGAGCGTTTATTGTTAACACTTCCATTTAAATCGTGTATTACATTTCCTATGAAATTCTGCTGCTCTTTTTTGATATCAGGTAAGGCTTGGTTTAGCTTATTTACAATGTCTTTTATGAGATTGTCTTTCTCCATCAAGAATATTGCTTTTGTCGTGCTATCTCGTTCGGCGATTTCCTTTTCTAGATTAAAGTTTTGTTTTTCAATTTCAGCTTTTTGCGTTTCAATAGAATGTAATTGTCTGTTTTTGCGGTATCGAATAATAAAATAAAATACAACTAGAAGTAAGCTTAATGTTAATAGTCCACCGACAATCAGTTGAAGTATGTATTGGCTGTTTTCAAATTCAGATAATTTTGCCCTGGTTTTGAGTGATTTTAATTTAAGATTTTGTTCGAACACAAATTGCTCATGGTTCAATTTGTATTTTTCAGATGAATCGGCAAATGCAATTTGAAGCTCTCTAAATTTTAAGGCGTTTGATTCGTCATTTTTAGATTTAAACAGCTCACTCAACGCAGAGCAAAGAGTTGATTTTTCGGCAAAGGTGTTGTGAGCATATATCGATTTGAAACTCGTTAATAAATAGTTTAGAGATTTATTGTCCTCTTTTTTATCCCTGTAGTAAAGGCCTATTTGTAAAGATCTTTGAGCGTCATCAATTAATTCAGGTGTTCTCGTGGCAAGAATATATGACCAGTTCAAATACATTTCGGCAGAGTCTATTTTGTTCAAGTGCAAAAAGTTTATTCCCATGTTATTCGCAATGATTGATTGCAACCAATAGTCCTTTTTTGCTTTGACGATTTTCAGTGCTAAATGCTGTTCTTTGAGTGATTTGTAATATTGACCATCAGCTTGCAATGAAAGTGAGTAGTTGCTGCGAATGACTTCTTCTAAATTGTGCGATTTATTTTTTTGAACTAAGTCCAACGCTTTTGAAAATTCTGTAAATGATTTCTCTAAATGGATCTTATCAAAGCAATAGACTTCGCCTAAGGAGTTGTGAAAACGGATTTCATATTGAATATTTTTGGCGCGAAGAACTTCTTTCTCCAATCTTTTCATCCAGAACATACATTCTTTAAAGTTTTTCATTTCTACTAAGTAAAAATTGGAAAGCTCTTCTAGAATTACATATCTATCTGTAATATTTTTCGGATCGCTGTATCTTTCTAATTCCTGCAGTTTTAAAAGGCATTTTTCGGGATTGCATTGAATATTGTCACTTATCCATTTAATCGCTTCTTTTACTTCGTTGCTCTGTGCCGTGGAAGTCAAGGCTGTGTTTAAAAACACAAATAGTAAAAGAGTATTTAAAACTTTTGACATAAAACGAAATTAATCAAATTCCAATTAAAACAAAATTATCTCAAAATGGGAAAATAAGTATTTAAATGGGAATAATACAGTATTTACAATTTGTTAATATATTGATTAACAATTAATTAATATTTTGGCACAATAATCTATTAATGCAGTTCAGATTATCGTAGAGTGGTTTCATGAATAATCCGGTTAGGTAAAAAATTTGAGGGGGAAATTCCCCCTCTTTTTTATTCAAAACTAACCTACTACTACCATTTTAAAACCAACAGGTTTAAATAATTCTCAATCCACCTTTGTTAATAAATAGTTTTTTAGTGTTTTAATAAGCATTACCACATTGTTATATTTGTGTAAACTATGAACTATTTGACTATGAAAAGATCTATACCTTTTTTCTCCATTTTATTATTCACTCAAACGTTCAATGCACAGACTCAAATAGGAAATTCTGATTTTGAATCATGGGAAACATCTACTTCAGAAACAGCTGAACCAGTGAACTGGAATAGTTTTAAATCTGCATCTGGAATTTGGGCAAGTTTTGGTTCTCAGCAGATGACACAATCAACAAGTGTAAGACCAGGAAGTACAGGAACTAAATCAGTAAGAATCTTTTCTAAGTCTATAATTGGTATCGTTGCCAATGGTAATATGACTTTGGGGAAAATAGAAATGGGAGACGCCGCAGCAGCTAGCACTTCTAACTATAATTATACTGTGACAGCGGACCCTAATTTTTCTGAAGCATTGACTGATGCGCCAGATTCTTTGGTGGTTTGGGTGAAGTATACTCCGGTTAATCCAACCGGTGCGTCGGCGCGCGTTAGTGCTGTAATACATAATAATACAGATGGATACAAAGACCCAAATGATGTTTCAGGTTCTAATACAGTGGCTACAGCCATATTGAATTTTCCTTCCATTGGTTCGTGGGAGCGCTTGGCTATTCCATTTGCATATGTTGGGGCAGCTGCTAACGGAGCGTTTATTAATATAACATTTACGACGAGCAGTACACCGGGTGGTGGTGGTGCAAATGATGAATTGCTGATCGATGATTTAGAATTAATTTACAATCAATCTACAGCAGGTCTGGATAACATGTCCAATATCAATGTGCGAATTTTGATAGGTGAAAGCGAACTTCAATTAATTTCGAATGAAGCTATGAAAGGAAATTATTCTATCTATTCAGCAAATGGAATGTTAGTTCAAACAGGTGATTTAGCTCAATCAATTCCATTTAAATCGATTTCTGGGGTTTACTTTTTGCAGATGCAAACAGAAAAAGGTTTCTTGACAAGGAAATTTATTAAGCTATAAGAAGTTTTAGTCGAATTAATTCTTTTCATATGCTGCGGCTAATCCTGGTTTTTTGTACTTTTTTTTGTTCCAAAATGCTTTTTTCCCAAAACGGGAAATTGGTTGGAAAGGTACGCGATACCAAAGGTAATGCCATTATTGGAGCATCAGTAATTTATAGAAAGGACATAACAATAGGTGCTACGAGTGATGAACAAGGCAATTACCTTATGGAATTACCTGCAGGAAAATGCGCTATTGTTTGTAAGTATACAGGAATGGTTGCAGATACCTTCTCCGTTACGATTATTGAATTTCAAACTGTGACCTTAGATCTTGTTCTTGTAGAGCAAGTTGTGGTATTGAAAGACGTAGAAGTGAAAGTGGGGAAATTTGATAAACCTTTAGAAGATCAAACCGTTTCTTTGCAAGTCATTAAGCCTCAACTGATAGAAAATAAAAACACTCGAAGTATTGAAACAGCATTGGATCAGACGCCTGGATTAAATATTTTGGATGGTGAACCACAAATACGCGGAGGAAGCGGTTTTACATTTGGCGTTGGTTCGAAGGTAGCTGTGATTGTTGATGATATGCCCATGCTTTCTGGTGATGCTGGCAGACCAGAATGGGGATTTATTCCTGTTGAAAATATACATCAAGTAGAAGTAATTAAAGGTGCGGCTTCCGTATTGTCTGGCTCGGCAGCACTTTCAGGTTCTGTGCACATTCGAACGGCATATCCAAAAGCAAAACCACTGACAAAAATCAATGTTTACTCCGGTGCGTATTCAAAACCCTCTGTTGATGGCACAACTTGGTGGGATCAGTATCCCGGTATTCATGGAGTGAACTTTCTGCATTCAAGAATGATAAAACAACTTGATTTGGTCGTTGGGGGTAATTTTAATTATGATCATGGTTATATCGGGCCTCCGAAAACAGATTCAATCGTTGCAACCATGTTTCCTGATACAATTTCAAATTTCAAAGAAAGTGACCTTGTCTCTAAAAGAGCCCGATTGAATTTCAATATCCGTTATCGTTCCAAATCGATTAAAGGTCTGAATTATGGCGTTAACGGTAACTTCATGTTGGCCCATACCAATATGGCATTTGCGTGGTTAAATGATACAACGGGTTTGTATAATGCTTATCCAGGTGCGATATTTCTGCAGGATCAATTTATTTTTAACGTTGATCCTTTCGTTAATCTATATACCTCAACCGATGGAAAGCACGCCCTAAGAACTAGAATTTTGCATGTTGAAAATGATATGTCAGCCGGACAGTCGAATCGTGCTACAACGTTTTATGGTGATTACATGTTCCAGAAAAGCTACCCTCAATTAAAAGGTCTTGATTTTATTGGCGGATTAACATCAACGTATACCGATTCGTATTCTAATATTTATGTTGGATCTGGAACACCAAATAATCATTTACTAAACATTTCGGCGTACACACAACTTGAAAGTAAAATCAATAAAACCCTGAATCTTTCAGCTGGTGGTAGATTAGAATATTTTCAACTCAATGACACTATAACTGCTATGAAGCCAATTTTCAGGGCGGGAACGAGTATTAAGATCTACCAGGAAACCTACTTGAGAGCTTCTTACGGACAAGGATTTCGCTTTCCAACAATAACAGAACGATTCATTAAAACTGGCGTAGGAAATATGGGTGTGTTTCCAAATCCGAATTTAAAACCAGAAAGCAGTTGGAATGCAGAGATTGGTATAAAACAAGGATTGAAATTTGGAAAACTTTATGGTTATCTTGACTTAGCTGGATTCTGGCAAGAATATCAAAATACCATTGAATATATGTTTGGAATCTGGCGTCCATTAACAACACCTCAGGCATTAGGTTCAAGTGCTGGATTTATGTTCTTGAATACAGGAAATTCGCGTGTTATTGGATTGGATGCTTCGTTTACAGGTACTGCAAAGCTTTCTAAAAAAGCTGAAATGGTCTTTTTAGCGGGATATAATTACATTGTGCCAACAACACTGAGTCCAGACTACGTTTATGCGACAGATTCTATCAATCGGGTTTTTACATATAAAACAACTTCGCTGGATCCTTCAAATAATATTTTGAAATACCGCTTTTTACACAATGTGAAAATGGATGCAGAAGTCACAATTGCAGGTAAGATAAATATTGGAGCAAGCGCAAAATATTTCAGTAAGATAATAAACATGGATGCGATAGTGAAAGATTTTGAGCAAATGACAAATGATGTAGACGTGCTTCAAAACATTCGTTACATGGATTATTTTAGTAAGCATCGTTTTGGAAATTGGATATTTGATGCACGATTGTCCTACCAATTTTCTTCGCATCACAAGCTTGCTTTAATTGGATCAAACATACTGAATCGCTCGTATTCATTGCGACCGCTGAAGATTGAACCACCTCGAACAATCATGTTGCAATATACTTTTAAGTTGGAAGGAAATCCCAAGGAGAAAAAATAATTAAGGCTTGAACTTATTATTTGTTTACATTCGCATCGTCTTTGGTTCCACATTGTGGATTAATAAGGAATCCGGTTTGAATCCGGAACTGTATCTGCAGCTGTAACTGCCGCAAGATCTCCCTAAATAAAGTCACTGTCTGCTTTTGCAGATGGGAAGACAGGGTAGAGTTGGTAGGAGTCAGAATACTTGCCTAAGACATGTTGAGAAGACTTCAGATTAAAGTCGGACTCATTGCAAGCGTTATACGTTTGACGTGTCCTTCTTTTTTCATTCTTCTGTTTTTAATTATTTATTTTTTTAAAACTTAGAAAATGAAAAAAAGTTTACTGTTTATTTTTGCTTTGAGCACAGGTATTGCAAGTGCACAAAACTACCTTCATCAAGCCTTGATTTTAAATGAAGGTTACCAAGATTACACAACTGGTCAAATAGAGGTTCCGGTAACTGTAGGTTCATATAACCCAGTAACTCAGCAATACATTTCAGTGGATACCTTGAACGGAATGCGATTTGCATCGGATTTAATTATCGATCAAGGTTACTATTATGTGGCAGCAGACACAAAGATTTTCAAGTTTGATTTGAATACTCATGCCCAAATAGCTTCGGTAGATTGTCCGGGAGTTAGAAACTTAGCTGTTTACCAAGATAAATTAATTGCAACGAGAGGTGAATATTTAACTACGTATGATTCATATTTGCATGTTTACAATACAAATGATCTTTCTCTTGTCCATGCATTCACGGCATCTGAAGGTCCACAGTGGGCATCTCAGAACATCGTTGTTGATGGTTCAATTGCATACATTGCCGTAAACAATGCATATGATTCGGGAAATGAAGTCGGTATTATTGGAAAATTAGATATGAATACCTTGTTATATGGAAACGAAATCGATTTAGGTCCCGACGGCAAGAATCCTGACAATTTATTGAAAGTAGGTTCATTTATTTATTCTGTAAATAACAAGGATTGGTCGGGTTCATCTGTTTCAAAAATTGCAATGGATGGATCTTCAAATTCGACGATGAATTTGGCAACTGCGTCAACTGGGTGCGGAACATCTGCTTTGCGAGATGATAAGTTGGTGTATCAAATTTCAATGGAAACGACCTTAAATGAATTTGATATTAATATCATGAACAATGTTGGTCCAATAAGTGGACATTCTACCAATTATTATGAATTAGCTCAAGAACCAGTTTCTGGGAATTTATTCGCGAGTGAAACAGATTTCTTCTCTTTTGGTAAAGTACATATTTTTGATGCTTCAAATTCGGAGGTTGCCTTGTTTACGACCAGTGTTTCGCCGGGAACAATCGTTTTTGATATTCGTCCATCATCAGCAGGAATGGGTGACAATGAATTGAGTTTTGGAGTTTACCCAAATCCAACTGAAAGTCAATTTACAGTTTCAAATGTAAAAGAGGGTGATTATTCAATTACAGATGTTGCAGGGAAAGTTGTTGCAAGTGGAAAGTTATTTGAAAATCAAAAGATAGATGTTTCTGACTTACTTAAAGGCTATTACTTTGTGAACGTATCAAGTGGAACCTCTGCGGGCGTTCAAAAGATTTTGGTGAATTAATAACATATTTTAATATAAAATTGATCCCGTTCGAAAGGACGGGATTTTTTATTTCCGTACTTTTAAATCATGTCGGAATTTTTGTCAGCTGAATATTGGAACAACCGATATTTGAACGATCTGTTTGGGTGGGATTTGGGACAAGTTTCTCCTCCCATCAAAGAATATATTGATGGAATTTCTGAACGTGATGTTAAAATTTTAATTCCTGGTTGCGGCGCTGGATATGAAGGAGAATACCTTTTTAAAAATGGATTCACCAATGTTCATTTATTGGATTTTGCGCCACAATCTCTGAGTAAATTTAAATTTAGAAACCCGGATTTTTCGCTAACAAATCTGCATGTTGGAGATTTCTTTTTACATGAAGGGAAATATGATTTAATCTTCGAGCAAACACTTTTTTGCGCAATTGATCCAACCTTGAGAGCAGCTTATGCAGAAAAAGTTTCTTCATTATTAAATTCTGGAGGGAAACTGGTAGGGTTATTGTTCGATCGCGATTTCGAAGGCGGTCCGCCCTTTGGTGGTAGTAAATCAGAATATATGGGAATTTTTAAACCTTTTTTTTCAGTTGTATCCATGGAGCCTTGCTATAATTCAATAGGTCCTAGAGCTGGTACAGAACTTTTTATTCAGTTGACTAAATAAATCGTATCCTCAAAATTGAGAACTGTTTTAAAATATCTTTTTTTCGTAGCTTTCCTTTTTGGAACACAAACAGCCTATTCTCAAAGAAAAGTTATCGCTAATAAAAAAGTAGGTTTTCAATTTGTCAAGAATAGCCAAGATTTTTATGGATTCGATGCTCCCAGCTCTAAGGCGTGGTCAAATCAGTACGATACATTGTTAAATGATCGCAAAGAAAAAGTCTTTCTTGCCGTAAAATCTTTACCGTTAAATGTCCAAGGTATTGTAGATGTAAGGATAGAAAACTACCGTTATTTTATTCAAGACAGTGTTCGTTTTCAACTTTCAAATACTACAAAGCGTATTCGATACAGACGAACCAACGACAGCACTCTGACTGTAAATCTGCCTGCAAATGAGATGGATTATAATGTAGATGTCTACTACAAGTCAAAGAAAATAAACTCATTGCAGGTAAAGATTTATAAAAAGGTGAATGAAAATGTTGTCATTGTTCCTTTGGTTCCCTTGAAAGAATGGGGAGATAGTTTGAAGGTTGGATTAAGTGCAGTTTTTCGTCAAGCGAATGTTAGTTTGGACATCCAAATTAAACCAGAATTCAAGCTGAAAGACAAAGAACAGTTTTTACTTTTTGACAATCCGCTAACTACAGATCAGTACACACGGCAAATGCGTGAATTGAGGGACCTGTATTTCGAAACTTTTTCTGCTGCGGACAAAAAATCATTTTATGTGTTCATCATCCCAAGTTTTGTCAATAGCGAACTCAACTCATTTTGTGTAAAAAGTAAAGGCTTGTCTTTTGCAACGTTTGATACGACCGCACTTTTTGTTAGAAATACTGCGAATGTTTTGGCAAAAAGTATTGGGTATTTAAAAGATTCATGGGAAAGCAAAGGTCCTGTCAGAGGAGCCACCAATAACTTATTGGACGATGGGAAAGGACTTGAGTTAACCCACTTTCAATGGGAAGATCTTAGACATAATGCGCACAGTTTTTCTTATTATGATAATTATGAGGATGTAAGAACAAACAATGGATTGGTGGCCTATTATTTTTGGCAAGAAGATGTTGATGGTAATATTAAACTAATGGAAGATGAATTCTTATCAAGCATAAAAAGACCTTACAAAAAGAATTTTGTTTCTTATCATTTGGATATCAATGAATTCCTATTCATGCCACGAATCAAGTTGTTCAATTACATGATTTGTTATTGGCATATGATTGCATTTGGAATTATCTCAATTACTTCCTTTTTTATCCGTTTTAAACTCTTTCAACGAATTAAAAATCGCATTCGTAAGGTGGCATTTTGGAAGGTTATTTTGAGAATGGTATTCATAACCATATCAATTCTAAGCTGCACCATTGCATTTGATTTAGTCAATGCTGGCTATGAAAGATTTGAAGTGAGAACGGGTATTTTAAAAAATTTAGGAAAGTTAAATACTGATCAGGCAATTCAAACTATTTTGTATAATCAGAACCTCAAACAGCGAACTCAAAATAAATTGAAATCCGAAATTTTTATACGAAAGCAGGATGGTTGGCATGTGAAAAAAAGAAAAAGAGTCCTTTATTTCGATGCTATTCAAGATACGACAGGTGTGATTCAAACGTTCCGTCTTATTGGAGATAGTGATAGTTTATTGGTCAATGCGATCGCATACAGAAAGAGAGCAATTAGTCATTACATGGTTGTGAATGAAAAAACGCAAGAAGGGAAGTTAATTCAACAGCGTGTTTATAATCATTTGGGAATTGAATTGACTGATAAAATGACCATTCAAGATCCTCCAAAACGTATTTTGGTTTTTGTAAATGGCTATCGTCCAACATCTGTTGGGCATAGTTTTGAGGACAATTTTGAGGATATTCGAAACAAGGGATTGGAATACCCAAATTCGTCGAATATCATCTATACGTTTGATCGTTATGACTATTGGCGACCGTGGAATGAAATGGATATTCAATTTCAAAAACGAATAAATCCAACTGATACCTATTATGCCGATGGACATTTTTCAGTAGCAACGAGCAATCATAAAAGTTTGTTGAATTTCACAACAATAGCTGCCGTTTATCCGAAGCGTTGTGACAAAGGAAAACATAAATGCTATTCCACAAAGATGACGTCCTCTGGTTTTTTTGGTGGGAAGGAAATGAAAACAACTGATTTACATAGAACGGAACCCAATTGGGAGGGGTTCAAAACACGTGTGAATAATGGTCGCATTGCTGGTAAGAATTTATTGCAAGTATTTAATGAGATTCCAAATAGGTCAGAAAATGACACCATATATTTTGTAGCTCACAGCATGGGTTATGCCTATGCATTAGGTATTATCCGAGAATTGCGAGGCAAGATTCAATTTGGAGGATTTTATATTATAGCTCCTGAGAATGCCTCTTGCGGAAAAGTATTGCTAGATGAATGGAAGGAAGTTTGGCAATATGGTAGTAATTTCAATAAAAAGAGAGGAGATGCTCCGTGCCTGTTGGATGGAGTTGCTCCACAAGTCCTGGCTGGAGGACTGAAAAAAGAAAATAGACGCTATATTCCTGCTAATTTGTATGAAGAAAAGGGTTTTTTTGATTCACATTTTGTAGGCTATTATTCATGGATTTTTGATATTCCAAAAGGACAAAAAGGAAGCATTACACAGCATTGATTTCATATAGATTAATTGATTCTTAATTGAAAAAATCAATCCATTCAATAGATTAAATTTTGATAGGTATTCTGACAGAGTTTAATTCGGTGCATGGAAGAGTATGTTATACCATTTAAAAAGATTGGAAAAGAAGCGATACCACTGGTCGGTGGGAAGAATGCATCTTTGGGTGAAATTTCTTCTAGTTTAGTCAAAGAAGGGATTTTATTGCCCGATGGTTTTGCCATTACTACAAAAGCTTTTGATAAATTTTTAAAGGAAAATAATTTAGAGGATCGTTTGTTAAAGATTCTAGAGACTCTTAATTTAAAAAACTACAATAATCTTGATACCGTTTCAAAAAAAGTAAAAAGTTTGATTCTAACAGGTAAATTACCTGATGCGGTCCGTAGTGAAATCGTTGCGAATCTTTTAGAGATGGGACCAACAATTCAAAGTACTGCATTTGCAATTAGAAGCAGCGCCACAACGGAAGACTTACCACATGCTAGTTTTGCAGGTCTTCACGATTCTTTTTTAAATGTAAATGGCGTAGATGAGATTTTAAAGCATGTGATTAAATGTTATGCATCTCTTTTCAATGCTAGAGCAATAAAGTATCGACTTCATCATGGGATAGCGCATACCTCAGTTTCAATTTCCGTCGGTATTCAAGAAATGGTGCGTTCCGATAAAGGCTCTTCAGGAGTCTGTTTTACATTGGATCCAGAAACTGGATTTAGAAACGTAATTGTAATAAATAGTTCATGGGGACTTTGCGAAAACATTGTTCAAGGATCTGTTAGCCCAGATGAATTTATAGTTTTTAAACCACTTGTTGGTGAAGTTTCTGACAGTATCATTTCCAGACAGTTAGGGGCAAAGGAAAAAACCATGGTCATTAGAAATGCTAAGTCAGGGACATATAATACGGTCACTTCAAGAATGAAAAGGTCAAGTTTTTCACTTTCAAATAAAGAAGTTTTACAATTAGCAATTTGGGCGAAAAGAATTGAAGATCATTACCACAGACCAATGGATATAGAGTGGGCTAAGGATGGACTAAATGGTCGTTTATACATTATTCAGGCGAGGCCGGAAACTGTTCATACACGAGAGAAGAAAGTGAGTGTGAAAATGTATCAATTGCGTAAAAAAGGTAAAAAGATCGTTAGTGGAACAGCTGTTGGTTATGGCATTGTAACTGGTAAAGCGAGGGTTTTAGAAACAGCATCTCAATCAATTCGATTGCAACCAGGCGAAATCCTTGTTACAAAGACAACCAATCCTGACTGGGATCCAATTATAAAGAAAGCGTCGGCGATAATAACAGAAAGAGGTGGACGAACAAGTCATGCTGCAATTGTGGCAAGGGAGTTGGGCGCTGTTGCATTAGTCGGTGCTGAAGGAGTAACCAGATTAATTCAATCAGGGCAAACAATAACTGTTGATGATATTTCTTCATCCGTTGGGAATGTTTATGATGGAAAAGCAGAATGGGATGAAAAGGAGGTTAGCATCAGTGAAATACCTGAGACTGAAACACTGGTAAAATTGATTTTAGCGGATCCAGACCAAGCCTTTCAGCTCTCTTTTTATCCAAATTCGGGAATAGGGTTGCTGCGTCTAGAATTTATCATTAGCAACAAAATCCGCATTCATCCAATGGCACTAATTCATATGGATCATTTAAGAGATTTCAGAGTTAAAAAACAGATTGAAAAACTCATTGATGGCTATAGTTCTGGAAAAGAATTTTTTATTGATCAATTGGCTTTGAATGTGGCAAAAATTGCGGCAGCTTTTTATCCAAAACCAGTGACTGTTCGATTAAGTGATTTTAAAACAGATGAATATGCTGGTTTGATAGGTGGAAGCGAATTTGAAATGAAAGAAGAAAATCCTATGATTGGTTTTCGTGGTGCTTCTAGATATTATCACAAAAATTACCGTGAAGGATTTGAATTAGAATGCGCTGCGCTGAAAAAAGTGCGCGACGATATGGGCTTGACGAATGTTCAATTGATGGTTCCATTTTGTCGCACAATAAAAGAAGCTGATGAGGTAATTCATCTTTTTGAAAAGCAAGGGCTGAAGCGGGGAGAACGGTTATTGAAAATATTAATGATGTGTGAGATTCCATCAAATATCATTCTTGCAGAGGAATTTGCAAAACGCTTTGATGGGTTCTCAATAGGTTCAAATGATTTAACGCAGTTGATTTTGGGAGTTGACAGAGGAAACCCTTTGCTTTCAGAACTTTTCAATGAAAACGACCCTGCTGTTCGATCTGTAATTGAAGAGGTGATTAGAAAAGCAATACGAAAAAAGATAGAGATTGGATTTTGTGGCCAAATACCTAGTGATGACCCAAATTTTGCCGAATTTTTAGTTGACGCTGGTATAAATAGTATTTCATTTAATCCAGATGCGGTAATAAAAGGCATTTTAAACATTGCCAAAGCAGAAAAACATTTTAAAACAAACAAAAATGAATAGACTTGAAGGACGCTCAATAATCATAACAGGTGCAGCATCTGGAATTGGCAGAGCGATGGCTTTTGCTTTTACGCATGAAGGCGCGAATGTTTTATTGGTAGATAAGGAGGAGGATTCTTTGAAAGAACTCCATACAGAATTGGCAAAATCGAACGGTCGTGTGATCACAATGACTTGCGATGTTTCGAATGAACAAGAAGTTGCTGCAGTAGTGAGTAAAGCCGAGTTTGAATACGGTGGAGTGCAAGTAATGGTAAATAACGCTGGTATCATGGATGATTTTATCCCCGTTGATCATTTGAGCAATGAACTTTGGGAACGGGTTTTAAAAGTCAATTTATATGGACCGTTTTATTTCTGTCGTGAGGTTTTGCCTATCATGATAAAAAAGGGAAAGGGCGTCATTATTAATGTGGCTTCAGTTGGAGGGATTCAAGGCTGTAGGGCAGGGGCAGCGTATACTAGTTCGAAGTTTGGATTGGTCGGCTTGTCAAAGAATATGGCATTTATGTATGCGAAAAAGGGTATTCGTTGCAATGTAATCGCTCCTGGTGGAGTTGAGACAGGTATTGGCAAAGACATGAAACCAGATGAATTTGGAGGAGAAAGAGCCATGTCTGGAAGCAGTAATATGTTGCGGATGGGCAAGCCGGAAGAAATAGCAAGCATAGCCGTCTTTCTTGCTTCAGATGAATCAGCCTTAATGAATGGAGATGTTGTTGTTGCGGATGGCGGTTGGACAGCCTACTGATTAGAGCAGTTCATCAATTATCTTATCCATTGTATATCCTTCAGCTTCAGCACGGTAATTTCTGACAAGTCGATGGCGAAGAATAGGTTTTGCAACTGCTTTTACATCTTCGATATCAGGTGAATACTTACCATTCAATGCAGCGTGACATTTTGCTCCAATAATGAGGTTTTGTGATGCCCTTGGACCTGCGCCCCAGGTAATAAAATCTTTGGTGATTTGCGGCGCAAACTCTGAATTAGCACGTGTTTTACCCACGAGTTTCACGGCATATTCCAGTACATTGTCGGTTACTGGGATACGTCTTATCAAATCTTGATAATGAATGATCTCTTCTGCATTCAAAATGTGATTCAAGGTGACTTTGTTATCAGAAGTCGTTGATTTAACAATGGCCAATTCTTCAATGTAGCTAGGATAGTCCACCCAAATATTGAACATGAATCGGTCAAGTTGTGCTTCAGGAAGAGGATAGGTTCCTTCTTGTTCTATTGGGTTTTGCGTTGCTAAAACAAAAAATGGGTTGGGTAATTTGTAATTTTTACCTGCCGCCGTCACTGCTTTTTCTTGCATTGCTTCAAGAAGCGACGATTGTGTTTTAGGCGGGGTACGGTTGATTTCATCAGCCAAAATAATATTGGAAAACAAGGGGCCTTTGATGAATTTAAAGTTCCTTGTTTCATCTAGAATTTCTGATCCAATAATATCAGAAGGCATTAAGTCTGGTGTAAATTGAATTCGGTTAAAACTCAAACCAAGTGATTCAGATATTGTATTTACAAGTAATGTTTTTGCTAATCCAGGCACACCAACCAACAAACAATGTCCTCTGGAGAAAATAGAGATTAGCACTTGATCGACAACATCTTCTTGACCAACGATGACTTTGTGGATCTCATTCTTCAGTTCTTTGTAATGAACGACTAACTGGTCTATTGCTTCTTTGTCTGACATGATTTGCTAAGATAGGAATCTATTTTTTTGTCCAGTTGTTTTTAAACGTACAATTCTGATATTCTTCATCAATTCGGATGTAAGCGTTATTAATCTTACCCTTGATCCAATTATCGATTGTTTTTTGCTTTTTATCGTTTTCAGCAGCTCTTTTTATCAATGCGTAATCTTGATTTAAATTGGCTCTGTGAGGTTCGCTGCGATTCATCAATCGAACAATACGAATACCTTGTTTACGATCATAAATGTCCATGTAAAGGTTTGGCTGAGAAATATCTCCTTTTTCCATAGCATCCGTGATAAGGAAAATTTGTTGGTCGACTTGATTCAAGTCTTCCATGTCCCATGTTTGCTCACCTGTGATAGGATTAGTAATGATTCCTTTGTTTTGCATGGTTGCTTCATCGTTGGAGAAACGAATAACAGCCTCATCCCAGGTGATTTTTTTTGAATTAAGCAGTGAATAACAGCTATCCATTTTGCGTGATGCTACTTCAAGTTCTGTAGCACTAAATTCTGCAGTAATAAGTATGTGTTGACACAAATAGTCGTCGCCTTTACGATTAATCAGTTTTACGATGTGATAACCATAAGTCGTTTCAAACACTTCAGAAATTCCACCCGTTTCCAATGAAAACAAAGCCGCTTCAAATTGCGGCACCATCATTCCTCGTGTGGCTTCAATCTTACCTCCTTGAGAGGCGCTACCAGGATCCATGGAATGAATGCGTGCCTGTGTATCAAAACTTTTTCCATTCAAAATGTTTGCACGGATTTCAGTTAATTGATCGTATGCACGTTTTTTATCTTCTTTTGTTACCGCAGGATAATAGACAATCTGCTGAAAACTCAATTGGGAGTTAATAAGCGGAATTGAATCAACAGGAATAGTCGCATAGAATGTTTGAACCTCTTTTGGTGTAACAGAAATATCTTTTGTCACGTTTCTTTCCATTTCATCTGCAAGAAGCCGATCTTTGATTACAGGTCGAAATTCATCTTTTATTTCTGTTGCCGTTTTACCATAGAATTTCTCCATCTCCTGACGACTTCCAATCTGATTTTCGATTACCCGCAATCTGTTTTCCATCTCGGCATCCACCTGTTCGTCTGAAATTACTAAACTGTCAAGCTTGGCTTGATTGATCAATAATTCCTGATACATTAATTGTTCTAGAACTTCACAGGATAGGTTAGGAGTTTGTTTCATTCCTGATGCTAAAACTTGGGTTTTTTGAGCTTCGATATCAGACAGGAGGATAATATTGTCGCCCACTTGAGCGGCTACCTTGTCCACAACAACTCCGTCAGGCTGCGCGAATGCATTGAACTGAACTAAGACGAACAGTATGAGAAGGTGTTTGATGGACATAAATTATTTCTTTCCTAATGAATAGAGAACTTCAGTGTTCACTTTTACAGTATGCTTTTTAGCAAGTTCTTCAAGCCACGTTTTTTCAAGGTAATTTTGATAATCCGACGTAGCAGCACCTTTTGCTTCAGCGAATTCTTTTGTTTTCGGGGCTAGTTTTTCATTGACCTTGATAACATAGAATTTCCCGTCAAATAGATAGGGTTTATTCGCTCCTTTGGATAAGTTCGTTTCTTTTAGGTAAGCTGTGTTTTCAATGTCAAATTTATTTGTTTTGACACTTAGATTCAATTCACTGTCCTTGTTGATCACCTCCAGTACGTGCTTGGAATTAATCGTGTCATTTTGAATCATTTTGTAAACTTTGTCCGCTACTTTAACATCTGAACAGATATACACAACGGCATCCAAACGATTGCCCCACATGTAGTTGGAGCGGTTGGCTTCAAAGAATGTTTTAAGACCAAGCGTATCTTTCATGGCTTTGTTCCAAACCTTATCAGACATTACTTCATACAATAATATTCCGTCGTGGTATTCGGTCACCAGTGCTTTATAGTCAGGGTATTTAACTGTCAACCTCGATTCTTCATAATTCAAAATGGATTCTTTTTCCCAGTTTTTGAATTGTTGATTAACTACTACGCTATTTGCATCTTTGCGAATTCCGCGGTAGTTGTTTTCCATGTAGCGCGCAAAATCTTGTTGACCAAAATTCTTTCCATCAAGCACAAAAAGAGGTTTGTTCGATTTCAAGTTATCTGCTTTCCATTTCCCGAAATAGTAAGTTGTATCCAAATTTTTAATAAACCATTTCAATGACTTTTTGGATGTATTCGAATAGTGATACTCGTTTTTCAATTTCAAGACAAATGAATCTTGAGTTTTTTTGGAACGCTCATCTCTATTTACTTTCGATTGAAGTTCCTTTTTCATGTCATCAAATGATTTAACATCTGTCCATTCAACTCTCTTGATAATATGAAAACCATATTCAGTGCGAACAGGTTTACTGAAATCCCCGTTGTTTTTCAATGCGAAAGCTGCATCTTCAAAGGAAGTGACCATTCTAGTTGTAGTGCCACTTCCAAAGGCTGGTAATTCTCCTCCTTTTTGACTAGAACTTGGGTCGTCAGAATATTCTTTTGCTAACGTTGCGAAATTTCCTCCAGCAACCAATTTGTCATATATTTCGTTGATTTTCTTTTCAGCATTCGTAATATCTTCTTGAGATGCTGTTTTTGGAACAGCAATCATAATATGAGCTGTTTTAATGGTTCCGCGTGCTGGACGTTTATCAGCTACTTTAACAATGTGGTATCCAAAACGTGTTCGGAATGGGGAAGAAACTGAACCAACTGCAGTGGTAAAGGCTTTTTCTTCAAATGGATAAACCATCTGAAAAGCTGTGAAATATCCTAAGTCGCCACCATTATTAACAGCCGACGGATCATCTGAGCCATTTTTACTTTTAGCAACTGAAGCAAAGTCTTCTCCTTTTTCAATACGCGCTTTCAAACCAATAATACGGTTGTATGCAGCAAGGGTGTCAGCAGGCAAAGCGCTACTTTCTAATTTAACTAAAATGTGAGAGGCACGAACTTCCATTTTTGTGCGGTCATACGCTTCTCTCACGAATGCTTGATTTTGAGCTGAATCAACAAGATAGGGCAAGGAAAGTTGTTTTTTATAGCCATCCAATTCCTTTTTTAATTTAGGAATTGTGTCGTATTTGAGTGCTTCAGCTTCCGCAACTTTCAATTTGAACTTTCTAAATAATTCCATGTATTCGTCAAGGGATGCTTTGTCGTACTTGGGATCTTGATTGTTTTTAAGGTAAATCTGTAAAAACTCTGACTTGGTTACCGGTTTACCGTCAATTTCCATTAAAGTCGGATCTTGCTGTGCTTTAAGAGTTAAAGTGAAAAAAAATGCAAAAATGAATAGAGAAATATACTTCATGGCTTTTAAAAAATTTAGCAGCCCAAATTTAATTGGAACTGCTATTACAACGTAAATTTTAACGTTTATTTTATACTGTAATTTGGTGCTTCTCTTGTAATTGTTACATCATGCGGGTGTGATTCACGAACACCAGCAGAAGTGATTCGAACAAACTTAGAGCCTTTCAACTTGTCAATTGTAGCAGCACCACAATATCCCATACCGGCTCTTAATCCACCAATTATCTGATACATTACTTCTACCAAATGACCTTTATAAGGCACTCTTCCTGAGATTCCTTCTGGTACTAATTTTTTGATATCGTCTTCAGCATCTTGGAAATAACGGTCTTTCGATCCTTTTTGCATTGCTTCAAGTGAACCCATTCCACGGTAAGATTTGAATTTTCTTCCTTCATAAATGATGGTTTCACCCGGAGATTCTTCAACTCCTGCAAACATTGATCCAACCATGATCGTATCAGCACCAGCCGCTATAGCTTTCACTATATCACCCGTGTAACGAATACCTCCATCAGCTATTACAGGAACTCCTGTTCCTTCTAATGCTTGAGCAACTTCATTAACTGCAGATAATTGAGGCACACCAACTCCAGCAATAATGCGCGTCGTACAAATTGAACCAGGACCAATACCAACTTTCACGGCATCGGCACCTGCTTCTGCCAAATATTTAGCCGCTTCAGGTGTAGCAATATTTCCTACAATGACTTCCAGTTTTGGAAATTGATTTTTAACTTCTTTCAGTTTTTCAACAACACCTTTTGTATGGCCGTGGGCTGTATCAATTACAATTGCATCAACGCCGGCATCTACTAAAGCACTGACGCGCTCTAAAGTATCATGTGTCACACCAACAGCCGCGGCTACTCTCAAGCGACCATACGTGTCTTTGCACGAATTGGGATGAGTCTTAACTTTAATAATATCTCGGTAAGTGATTAAACCAATCAACTTATTGTTTTGGTCTACAACAGGTAATTTTTCAATTTTCTTTTCTTGAAGAATCTCTTCAGCCGTAGAAAGATTTGTACCGTCTGGTGTTGTAATAATGTCTTTGGACGTCATCACCTCTCGAATAGGGCGGTTTACGTCCTTTTCAAAACGAAGGTCACGGTTCGTAACTATACCTTTGAGCTGCCTTGCTGCATCAACTACTGGAATACCGCCAATTCCATTTTCCTTCATCAACGCCAAGGCATCTTTTACAAGAGCATTTTCAGATAAAGTGACAGGGTCTAGAATCATTCCACTTTCAGATCTTTTTACTTTACGCACTTCAAGCGCTTGATCCGGAATTGACATGTTTTTGTGAATGACACCAATTCCACCTTGCTGAGCCATAGCTATGGCTAATTTTGCTTCAGTTACCGTATCCATTGCTGCGGAAATAATCGGCGTATTAACTTCGATATTTCGAGTAAGCTTACTTTTTAATTTTACATCTCTAGGAAGCACCTCTGAAAAGGCAGGAACGAGAAGAACATCGTCGTAAGTAAGACCTTCTTTGATTTGGTTAATGTTGGACAGTGACATTGAACTTATTTTTTGAATAAATTCCTGCAAAAGTAATATTATTTTCCGAGTTAAAAGTGGGGATATGCTTTGTTAAATTTTTGAAAAAGTTTTTGCTGCCTCGATTTAAAAATGTACTCTTGTCTTGATATCAAAACAATGAATAAGTTAATCTTTATATTTCTCCTTTCGATAGCTCCGTGGTATGTCTTTGGCCAATCAAAATTGGTGAGAGATTCGTCAGAATTGATTCAACTTTCTGGGGTTGCAATTTCCGAGTCTGATATGAATCCATTGCCATATACAACCGTTTATGACAGGTCAATTCGTAAAGGTGTAATTTCTGATTATTATGGTTTTTTCTCAACAGTAGTTCTACCGGGAGACACTTTATTGTTTTCATCTTTTGGTTATAAGACGTCCACTTACATCGTACCTGATACTTTGAAAGATAATCGTTACTCCGTAATTCATATGCTTCAACGTGATACAATTGATTTGCCTGCAGTTACTGTCTATCCATGGCCGTCAAGAGAGGATTTTGCACGTGCTTTTGTAGAAATGGAACCATACGATGATGCAATTCGTCGGGCCCAAAGAGAATTGTCTGGAGAAAGTTTAGCATTCGTCGCCGCTAAATTAGAGAATGATGCTTCATTAGCTTACGGATATGCAACGAATCAGCGGTATACTAAATTGTATACGAATGGTCAACTTCCAGCAAACAATTTGTTGAATCCATATTCCTGGGCTAAATTGATCCAAGATTGGAAGGCTGGTAAATTATCCAAGCAATAAATTCAAAAGTTATAGGCTACTTTTTAAATACTACCTCATCGTAGGGTACTCGATATCTTTCTCCCCATATTCCATCTTCAGTTCCAAGTCCAACAGAAATAATCATATTTATTTCTGCACCTCGAGGGAGTTTTAATGCGCGTTTTACTCTTTTTTCATCAAATCCTTCCATAGGACAGGAGTGAAATCCTTCTGCCGCAATTGAAAGCATAAATGTTTGAGCAGCCAAGGCACACGATTTATGCACGGTAATGCGTTGGTTCGCATTTCCACCGGTCCTGAAAAATGGTTTACGCAGCCCCATGAAAAAACTAATGCTACGTCGCACAAAGCTCATGATTCCGAATGGATCATTGCTATAAAGTAATGGCATCACTTTGCCGTAATAGCTCATACCTCCTTTTTGAAGCTTATTCGGCTCTCCTTTGAAGGTTTCTTTGATTTTCTGAAGGTTCCAATTTGCTCTTTCCCGCCATTTATCCTTTCTTGTAACAAAAACAACCATTTGTTGAGCTGTTTTGGCAGCCTGCTGACTCAAGCATAACGGAATCATTTCGTTTATAGCCTCTTTTGAAGAAATCCAATAGAACTCCCATAGTTGCATATTGCTGCTATTCGGTGAAAGAATTGCGCGCTCCAGACTAACCTTAATTACCTCCTCTGGTACATTTATATTCGGATCAAAACTTCTGTTTGATCTTCTGAATTCGATTATTTTTTGAAAATCGTTGTTCATATATTTTTATTCGTGGACTATTTTGGTTGAAAGTTAGCAGAAATCAGCCGTATAATTTGAATAAACATAGGTAAATAGCCAAGTTATTTATCAATTCTTAAAGTATATTTTTTTGAGTCAAAAAATGTCATCTGCTATATCTCAAAGAATTTAGCGTATTAATGTCAGCACTACCAATCTTTAAAGAACATGAAAAATATTATTTCTTATTTCATTGTGATTAATTGCTTTTATTCAAATTCTCAATTAAAAAGAATTGAATCACAAACACTTGATAGTCTCATTTGGCATAAGATAAATGAATACCGTCTTTCAAAAGGAGTCAAGTCGTTTGTAATTTTCGAAGATTCATTAATGCGACAATTTTGCACCCGGGTGACCTACCGAAATGTTTTAAAGGAAATACCTGTTCATTCAGATAGTGTTGGATATTGGAGCAATGCTGAATGCTTATATCGTTTTAAATCAAGCGGTTTTTTGGTAGATGAATTAAATCTATTGACAAAGGAGGAAATTTATGAAAATCTAGCAGAAAGAACCGTGCAAGCTTGGATTCATTCTTCAACACATGAACGCGCTATTTCTCGTCCTGAGTATAATATTTCTACAATTGTTTCCGTATTACTAGTTGACGAACAAAAATCAACAATACAATTGGAAGTGTCATTTCATGCCTTGGACAAAGAACACAACACCTTTAATGGATACATTTATAAACAAGGGGGGTAATTAAACCGGATAACACAAAAAGTACTTCTCTACAGGCAAAGCAAGAGCTGAAATATTGAGGTTGTCTGATGCCTTTGTCAGATCAATAATCTCACCATTTTTCATCAGCATATTTATATTCTGCTTGTTGTGATTGTATGCATTGTTGCTTAGAATATCG
The DNA here is from genome assembly GCA_044341975.1 of Crocinitomicaceae bacterium. GTDB lineage: Bacteria > Bacteroidota > Bacteroidia > Flavobacteriales_D > Crocinitomicaceae > M0103. The sequence goes on along the minus strand of JBIIQP010000011.1, from coordinate 14,037 downwards.
GAGTAAACAAAAAAATCAACCTCGCTGTCTTCCAAATCAAATTGCTTTCGTGCTAACTCTTTTTCCAATTGAATTCGATCTGGACTAAATGGTTCTTTTGAAATTTCTATTTTGAACAGTTTACGATTCACAAGTCTTTTCGAAAGTTCTGATAGGGTTTTGTCAGGATGTGATTGCCATACCTTTAATGCGCCTAGAATATCGTAATCATCTAAATCTGAGAATAAATTCAAGAATTTTTCGTCAGTCTCAAAATTCTCCTTGGTGACATCATTGTTGAGAAAGAAATGAAGTGCTGGACTGGCAAAAAGATGGTCGCCTTTTTTGGCTAAATGTTTTGCTCTTCGCAAGGCATGAATCAACATGAATTCCGCTGCAACAACGGTTTTGTGAAGATAAACTTGCCAATACATCAATCGACGTGCGACAATGAATTTCTCAATGGAATAGATTCCCTTCTCCTCCAGAACAAGATTCCCTTCATGCACATTCAGCATCTCGATCAAACGATCACTTCCTATAATGCCTTCACTTACACCAGTGTAAAAACTGTCCCTGTTGAGATAATCCAATCGATCCATGTCGAGCTGACTGGAAACCAATTGATAAAGAAAGGGTTTGTGGTGTTTGTTTTTAAAAATAAGCAAGGCGCGGTCGAGGTCTTCTCCAAATTCTTTTGCTAAACGGTCGATGAAAAAACCAGATATTTCCTCGTGACTGACTCCGCTTACAATATCGTATTCCAGTGCATGACTAAAAGGCCCATGTCCAATGTCGTGAAGGAGAATTGCAATTAATACAGCACGTTCCTCATCCTGTGTAATCTCATGTCCTTTTCTTCGAATTGTCGCAATTGCTTGCGTCATGAGGTGCATTGCACCTAAGACATGATGAAATCTGGTATGTAAAGCCCCTGGATATACCAAATGACTTAACCCTAATTGCATGATTCGACGTAAACGCTGAAAATAAGGGTGTTCGATCAGGTCAAAAATAAAATCGTCGGGGATTGAAATAAAACCGTATATCGGGTCGTTAAAAATTTTCTTTTTGTTATTTCGACTGAGGTTCGGACGCAATTGAATACTTTTAAATCTTTTTCAAACTTACTTAAAATAAGCGAACATGCAAGGCAAAATACTTTGGGCAGATGATGAAATAGAGTTGTTAAAACCGCACATAATGTTTCTTGAATCGAAGGGATATGTGGTCGATTCTGTGAATAATGGTGCTGATGCAGTGGAAAAAAGCAATGATCTCGATTATGACATCATTTTTTTGGATGAAAACATGCCTGGGATATCAGGTTTAGAAGCACTTTCCAGAATTAAGGAAGTGAAGCCCTATGTGCCTGTCGTGATGATAACAAAAAGTGAAGAAGAACACATTATGGAGGAGGCAATTGGTAGTAAAATAGCTGATTACCTTATAAAGCCTGTTAATCCAAATCAGATCCTTCTTAGCATAAAGAAAAACTTGGATCAGAGTAAATTGGTATCTCAAAAAACGAATTCTAATTACCAGCAAGATTTTAGACAGCTGGGAATGCAGTTGAGTGGACATCTTGATGCAGAAGAGTGGGCAGAGATGTATGCAAAACTTGTTTTTTGGGAATTGGAGCTTGAAACGATTGAAGATTCCGGTATGCGTGAAATTTTGAATATGCAGAAGAAAGAGGCCAATCAATTGTTTGTGAGATTCATTGAGAAGAACTACTTGGATTGGTTAAATGGAGATGATGAGGCTCCACAAATGATACATACCTTGATGAAAGAAAGAGTTATCCCAGCTTCTGAAGGAACAAAAACATTCGTTTTGGTTATTGATAATTTGCGTTTTGATCAATGGAAAGTATTGCAGCCTGCGTTTTCAAAATATTTCAATATTGAATCAGAAGAAATAGTTTATTCAATTCTACCAACTGCTACACATTATGCGAGAAATGCATTTTTTGCAGGTCTTTTGCCAAGTGAAATCGCAAAGAGATTCCCGGATTTATGGAAAAATGAAGAGGATGAAGGTGGAAAAAATATGCATGAAAAAGATTTTCTAGAAGCCAATTTGAAACGATTGGGTAAAAATGTAAAGTGGTCTTACAATAAAATTACAAATCTAGATGCTGGTAGAAAGTTAGCTGACAATTTCAATCAATTAAAAGATAATGAAATCAATTTTATCGTCTACAATTTTGTTGATATGCTATCGCATGCTCGCACTGAAATGGAAGTAATCCGTGAATTAGCATCTGACGAAGCGGCTTACAGGTCATTAACTGTTTCATGGTATGAGCATTCTCCTTTGCATGAGATTGTGAAGAAAATTGCTGAATGTGGAGCAAAACTTTTGATTACAACTGATCACGGAACCGTAAAAGTTAACTCTCCAGTGAAGATCGTTGGCGAGCGTTCAACGAATTCTAATTTGCGCTATAAAGTGGGGCGTGGCATGTCTTACAATGAAAAAGATGTTTTTAGAATTGCTGATCCGCAGGAAGGATTCCTTCCAAAAACGAAAATGTCGAGTGAATATGTTTTTGCGAAAGGTGAAGACTATTTCGTTTATCCAAACAACTACAATCATTTCGTAAATTACTATGGAAATACGTTTCAGCATGGTGGAATTTCACTTGAGGAAATACTAATTCCATTTATTGAAATGAAAGCGAAAAAGTGATTAAAAAAATTCATTAACTTTCCTTAAGTTTGTTGCTTCCAATCAACAAAAATGACGATTCAAATTGCGGATATTACTGATATTCATCGCAGTGCAAAAGAATTTCTCGATCAAATAGGTGATAATCGTGTGTTCTGTTTTGATGCGGAGATGGGCACAGGAAAAACTACCTTTATTACTGCAGTTCTTGCCGCGATGGGCATTGATAATATTGAAGGTTCCCCAACCTATTCTTTAGTAAATACCTACGACAGTCAAATGTTTGGAAGAGTTTATCATTTTGATGTCTACCGATTGAAAAATGAATCTGAAGCTTATGATATTGGAATAGAAGAAATGCTCTATGGTGAAGGTATTTGTTTCATTGAATGGCCAGAAAAAATCAAGAATTTAATCCCAGATAAAGCTATTTGGGTGTATATTCGTAGAAACGAAGATAATTCCCGCACACTAACAATTCAAGAATGATCACAGATCCGGAAATACTTAAAAAACTGATTGAACAAGGCAGTCTCCTTCCAAAAGAAGAAATGCTTGAAATAGGGAGGAAAAAAGGAAGTTTGTTCATCGGGATTCCTAAAGAAACATCTTTTCAAGAACGAAGAGTTGCGTTGGTGCCTGTAGCAGTATCTGTGTTAGTTGCCAATGGTCATCGTGTGCGTGTTGAATCTAAAAGTGGTGAATTAGCGAGCTTTTCGGACCGTGTCTATAGTGAAGCAGGAGCCGAAATTTGTTATGATCCCAGAGAGGTTTTTGAATGTGATATTATTTTTAAAGTCGCGCCTCCGTCAGAAGAAGAGGTTGAGATGATGCCCGGAGGTCAAACTTTGATTTCTGCCTTACAATTATCTGTTCAGCCAAAAGCAATTCTTCAAAAATTGATGCAGAAGAAGGTTACAGCTGTTGCATGGGACTATATTAGGGACGAAGCAGGAGTATTTCCAGTTGTACGAACAATGGGTGAAATTGCAGGTACAACATCTGTATTAATTGCAGGTGAATTACTTTCTTCTTTTCCTGATGGGAAAGGAGTAATGCTAGGCGGAGTTGCTGGTGTGACACCTACAGAAGTAGTTGTTATTGGCGCGGGAACAGTAGGGGAGTATGCGATTCGTTCAGCGCTTGGACTAGGCGCTGCAGTTAAGGTTTTTGATAATTCACTCTCTCGATTGCGACGTTTGCAAAACGATCTTGGTCAAAGAATATATACATCTGTATTGAATCCAAAGGTACTAGGGAAAGCATTGCGACGCGCGGATGTTGTCATTGGTGCATTGCGTGCGCCTTTAGGTCGAACACCTTGTGTTGTTACGGAGGAAATGATTGAATCTATGAAAGTGGGGTCAGTGGTTGTGGATGTGAGCATTGACCAAGGAGGTTGCTTCGAGACTTCACATGTTACAAATCATAAAGAACCAACTTTCGTGAAGCACGGTGTGATTCATTATTGTGTTCCAAATATTGCTTCAAGAGTTTCTAGAACGGCATCTTTTGCGCTTTCTAATATCTTTTTACCAATCCTTTTGGATATGGGTGATCAGGGCGGTTGTAGGGATTTGATTAAAAATGATATTGGTTTCAGGGGTGGTGTGTATATATACAGGGGTACGCTCACAAGTGAGGTGTTGGGTAAGGTTTTTGACTTGAAATATAAGGATATAGAATTACTTATTCTAGGTATTTAATAGCATGCTTGCTCTTTCTGTATCAGTATATTTATTGCTCACAGTATTTATCGGGTATCTTGCTTCTCGAAAAATAAAAAATGCTTCTGATTTTGCAGTTGCGGGAAGAAAACTTCCTTTTTTAATGTCTTCTGCGGCCTTGTTTGCAACATGGTTTGGAAGTGAAACAATTCTTGGTTCCACTGAAGAGTTTTTAAAAGAAGGATTGATTGGCGTCATTGAAGAGCCTTTAGGCGCGGCGCTTTGCTTGATAATCGTTGGTTTGTTTTATGCTCGACGAATGTATAGAACAAATGCGATCACTTTTTCAGATGTATTTGCTGAGAGATTTGGAAAAAAAGCAGAATTGATGAGTGCATTCGTTATGATTCCGAGTTTTTTTAGTTGGATTGCAGCCCAGTTTATTGCTTTGGCAATGCTGTTTCAAGTGCTATTTGGTGTCTCTTTTATTGAAGGTTTATTAATTGGTTCTGTATTAGTGGTGGTATATACCACCTTGGGAGGAATGTGGGCCGTTTCAGTCACAGATACCATTCAAACAGTTGTTATTATACTCGGGCTTTTGTTCATTCTGTTTCTTTTTTTGTGGGAAACAGATATAAATAAAGTTATCGAAAGTACCCCGAAAGGGTATTTTCATCTTATCGACACGAATCGAGTTACTTGGATTGAGTGGTTTGGTGCATGGTGCACCGTAGGTTTGGGGTCAATTGCATCTCAAGATATTTTCCAACGCGTCATTTCATCAAAAAACGAGAAAGTAGCGATGTATTCTGCTGTAAGTTCCGGTATTTTGTATTTGGTTATTGGTATTGTTCCTTTACTGATTGTTTTAATTGGAAGATTTCTATATCCAACTTTTTATCATCACAATCAAGGAAATTTTATTTCCGTATTAATTATGATGAAAACGCCTGTTTTTGTTCAGGTTATTTACTTTGGTGCGCTTATTTCAGCGCTGCTAAGCACTGCATCTGGAGCAATATTGGCACCTGCAACAGTATTGGCAGAAAATGTTATCAGAAGGTTTTATCCTAATTATGATTTGTTGAGAATCATGAGGTGGAGTGTTGTTGGAATAGCATTTGTTTCGGTATTTATTTCTTTGTCGAACAAAAGCATTTTTGAATTGGCAGGACTTGCATCTGCTTTTAGTTTGGTATCTGTCTTTATTCCTTTTACTGCAACCTTGTTTTATAAAGGAACGACTTCTTCTGGGGTCATTTTGGCCATGATTATTGGAATCACCGGTTGGTCCATTGCTGAATTTTTTAATACTGAATTTCCTTCATTTTTTATTGGAATGGGATGCTCCATCGCTGGGTTGATGATTGGAATATTTTATGACCGCACAATCAAAATTCAGAGTTGATGTTTCAACCTCTTGCACTTCCTCAAGCTGAATTGCGGCTTATTCGCAAAGGAAATGGAATTCAAGTATGGTGTGTACTGAGAAAAAAATTTCTTGTATTGACACCGGAGGAGTGGGTGCGTCAACATTTGATCCATTTTTTAATATATCATCAAGGCTATCCTCAGGGAAGGATGGCTTCGGAATATGCAATCGCTTATAATGGAATGTCAAAACGATGTGACCTTGTTGTGTTTAATGCCGAAGGAAAGCCAAAAATGATTTTTGAATGCAAGGCTCCTGAAGTGCAATTGTCTAACAAAACGGTATTCCAAATCGCGCAGTACAATCGAGTGCTTCAAGTCGAATGTTTAGTGATTTCCAATGGGAATCAACATTTCAATTGCACATTAAACGAAGATGTATCATTGAGCTCAATGCAAAATGGCATCCCTTCTTGGAAGGAAAATTAGCGGGTCTCTAATTTAAAATCAGAGGTTTTATGAAAAGTCAGTTCTGGATAATCTTGTTCAGCCATATTGAGCAAGAATTGTGTCTCAGCTAAGAATACCAGATTATCGTCTTTGTCTTTTGCAAGGTAATTTCCTTTTGCCTTGATGAAGGAGTCTAGTTGCGTTTTATTGTCCGTGGTCACCCAGCAAGCCTTGAAATAATTCTTAGGTGCAAATCGACAATTTGCGCCATATTCATTGATCAATCTATGTTGAATGACCTCAAATTGAAGCTGACCAACTGTCCCGACAATTTTTCTATTACCAGGTTGCATAATAAACATTTGTGCTACACCTTCATCCGTCAATTGGTGAATGCCTTTATCGAGTTGCTTAGATTTCAATGGATCTAAATTTTCCAATTCCATAAAGATTTCGGGAGAGAACGAAGGAATACCCTTGTACATCATTTTTTCTCCTTCTGTCAGTGTATCCCCAATTTTAAAATTCCCAGTATCGTATAATCCAACTACATCTCCAGGGAAAGCTTCATCGATAACACTTTTGTCCTGAGCCATAAAGGATGTCGGGTTTGGGAATTTGAAGTTTTTATCTAAACGCACATGATGATAAAATTTATTTCGCTCAAATTTTCCGGAAACAATGCGTAAAAAGGCAATTCGATCGCGGTGTTTGGGATCTAAATTGGCATGAATTTTAAAAACAAAACCTGAAAACTTTGAATCACCTGGTTCAACGTATCGAGCGTCTGATTCTCTTCCAATTGGAGAAGGAGAAATTTCAATGAATGTGTCCAGTAGTTCCTGAACACCGAAATTGTTTACAGCAGAACCAAAAAAAACAGGTGCTACTTTTCCTTCAAGGTAAGCTTCGCGATTGAAATTATCATATACTCCATCAATGATATCCAATTCCTCCCTTAATTCATCTGCAAAAGCATCGCCAACAATATCATTGAGTTGCGGATCGTTCAAGTCTTTAATGGATACAATTTCTTCTTCGCGTTTTGTTTTGTTCGCTTGAAAAATATTGAGGTTTTGCTCATAGATATTATAAACACCTTTAAAGCGATCACCCATACCAATTGGCCACGTGAGTGGTCTAACTTTAATGTCAAGTTTATCTTCAAGTTCATCTAACAATGTAAACGCATCTTTACCTTCTCGGTCCATTTTGTTGACGAAAATAATTACAGGAGTATTGCGCATGCGACAAACCTCCATCAATTTTTCCGTTTGTGATTCAACTCCATTTGCGCAGTCAATAACAAGAATTACACTGTCCACGGCAGTCAAGGTGCGGTAGGTGTCTTCCGCGAAATCCTTGTGACCAGGAGTATCCAGAATATTAACTTGTTTGCCGCCATACTCAAAAGCCATTACGGATGTAGCCACAGATATACCTCTTTGTTTTTCAATTTCCATGAAATCCGAAGTGGCTGTTTTTTTGATTTTATTGTTTTTTACGGCGCCTGCAGTTTGAATTGCACCACCAAAAAGTAGCAATTTCTCTGTTAACGTTGTTTTACCTGCATCGGGGTGAGCAATAATCCCAAATGTTCGGCGCTTTTCGATCGATTCGCTGTTTTTCATCTTGAAAGACAAAGTTTAATAAATTAAAAAAAGGAATCCGAATTGGATTCCTTTAAAATCTGGGAGGAAGATGGGGCTCGAACCCACGACCCTCGGTACCACAAACCGATGCTCTAACCAACTGAGCTACAACCTCCATTTTTAGGTGGTGCAAATATAGCTAAATTCTGATTTTATCAAACAAAGAAGTGACATTTTTTTATTTTTAGACTATATTTAAAGACTACTTAATCACCATTTACACGTTTTAGTTTGAAAACAAAAGAACTTCTAATCAAAGAATTCGAGCACAGGTTGTTCAACGAGTCGTATGAGAGAATCTTTAAATGCCTTTCCATGATTGAAGAAAGGGATTTGTGGCGTTCACCCGTTTCGACAATACCTCCAATTGGAAACTTAATTTTGCACCTATGTGGCAATGCACGACAATGGATTTTATCTGGATTAGGAGATAAATTAGATAACCGAGACAGGGATCAGGAATTTGTTATTCAAACCAATATTAAAAAGTCAGAATTAATTTTTTTACTGCAGAATTTGAGAGTGAACTTGCGTCAAACAATTCTGGACATTGATCCAAAAGTGTTAGAAAAAAACCATTCTATTCAAGGATTCGAAGTCACGGGTTTTTCCATGCTAATTCATGTCATTGAGCATTTCTCCTACCATACCGGACAAATTACTACCCTGACCAAATGGTTAACGAATAAGGAAACTGATTTTTATGGTGACATTGATTTAAATCAATTGAACAAACTCAATTAAGGTTCATTAAAAAGAATGATTTGTTGATAAGTCAATGCCTCGTTTCGTGTAAAAAGCACTCTTACACTTAATTTTGTAAAAACATCTTGAAAATGCTTAAAATCGGTGTATTTGGTGCAGGCCATTTGGGAAAAATCCATTTGCGTCTTTTGAAGGAGCTTAAACATGAATTTGAGCTCGTTGGCTTTTTTGATCCGAATGATGCTGCAGCTGAACAGATTGTCAACGAATTTGAAATAAAAAGATACACTCAAGTATCTGATCTGATTGAACTTGTTGACTGCGTAGATGTTGTTACTCCAACTATTGCCCATTTTGATATTGCTTCGCAAGCACTGAGAAAAAGTAAACACGTTTTTATAGAAAAGCCTGTCACTGAAACCTTGGAGGAAGCAAGGGCATTAATGGAGCTTGCGCGAGAAGCGAATGTTAAGGTCCAAGTTGGACATGTTGAACGATTTAATCCGGCTTTTCAGGCAGCTATTCCTTATTTCAAAAAAACGATGTTCATTGAAACTCATCGTTTAGCCCAGTTCAATCCGCGTGGTACAGATGTGCCGGTCGTGTTGGATCTTATGATTCATGATTTGGATATTATTCTGACTGTTGTAAATTCAGGGGTTAAACGTGTTTCTGCATCGGGTGTAGCTGTGGTAAGTGATACCCCAGATATTACAAACGCACGAATTGAATTTGACAATGGCTGTGTTGCCAACTTAACTGCGTCTCGTATTTCAATGAAAAATATGCGTAAATCGCGTTTCTTTCAAAAGGATGCTTATATCAGTGTTGACTTTTTAACGAAGGAACTTGAGGTTGTAAGGATGGAAGATGTTGATGGTGAGCCAAATCCATTGGATATAGTGTTTGATCTTGGCGCAGGCAAGCCTGTGAAAAAAATATTCTTTGACAAACCTGAAATTAATGAGGTAAATGCAATTAAAGAAGAGTTGAGAACATTCCACGAAGCAATTGTTCAAGACAAAATGCCCGTTGTTCCGCTAGAAGATGGTTTTAGAGCATTAGACGTGGCGCAAAAGATCATGGAAAAATTAAAATTGTCCTCCTCTGTAACCATTGACAATAATTAAAAAAAGACAGCGTTAAAAGATTGCTTATGAGAATTTTTGTCTGCTTTTTGACCGTTTTTCTATTGTTTACATCTTGTGTGAAAAACAATCCTGATCCTGCTTGGTTGGAAGTAAAAGAATGGACACTTCAAGCTAATCCTGATTTAGTCAATATAGAAGGGGAGTTAAGTCATAATTTTTCAGATGCATGGGTTTTTGTCAATGACAAGGTTATAGGTGTTTTTGAAGTCCCATTTAAAATTCCCATTCTACAAAGTGGAAACTGCAATATCAAGCTCTATCCAGCTGTGAGAAATAACGGAATTTCGGGTACTAAAAAGATTTACCCTTTCGTAGAGAAATTTGAGATTAATACTGAACTTATTCAAAATAAAACACTTACAATTGAGCCGGTGACTAAGTACAGCAGCTATGCGCAATTTTGGATTGAAGACTTTGAAGATGCCGCTTTGAAGATCAATACAGATGCTACTTCTGCAGACACGATGATTGTTGGGAATGATCCTCAAATAATGAAATGGAATCGATACGGTATCGTTACATTAAATAATATTGATACAAATTGGGTAGCATACACTACTGATGAATTAGCTCTTCCCAAAGGACAAGAGGTTTATTGGGAAATTGATTATTACAATACGAATGCTGTGACTACGGGTGTTATCGCTTTATCAAATAGTTCTGCGCCTAAAAACAATGAATACATACGTTTAAATGCTCAAAATCCATCTTCAGTGAAATGGAAGAAAGTCTATCTTGATTTAAAAGAAATTGTAACTAATTCTTCGGGGTCAAATTCTTTTCTGATGTCCTTCCAATCAAAGCTAGACGATGGCGATAGTGAAGGTATAATTGTTATTGACAACATAAAAGTGATCCATTTTTGATCATGCAGCATCGAACATTGGTTTATCTACTCGTTCTAATGGATTGGCTATTTGCCACTTTAAGTTGGATGCTGTTTTATTTTTTTCGAAAAGTTGGGATTGAGAATGTCGAATTCAACATCAATGAATCTTTTTATGCTGGTGTTGTAATTGTTCCATTACTTTGGGTATTGCTTTTTTTCTTGCAGGGTACGTACCATGATGTGAAGAGATTATATAGAATTAAAGTTTTCAACTTGACTTTTCTCGCATCTCTCATTGGATCTTTGATCATCTTTTTTACCTTATTGCTCGATGATGAAATAAATGGTTATCAGCAGTATTACCGATCTGTAATTCTTTTGTTTGTTACCTATTTCACTTTGACGTTTGTCCCACGCTTGATTTTTGTTTCAATAGTTGTTGCGCGCATTCACTCTGGAAAATATGCTTTTCCTACGCTTTTAATTGGCGGAAGTGATAAGGCAGTTGAAATTTTCAATGAAATAAACAGTTTGCCAAAAGGAATTCATCGTTTCATAGGTTTTGTTAACATAAATGGAGTGGATAGGCAGCTCGAGGAAAAACTAAACTACCTCGGTCATGTCAATGATTTGGATGCTGTCTTAAGGGAAAATAATGTAGAAGAGGTTATCATTGCTCTTGAAAGTACAGAACACGCTAAATTAAAATCAATTGTCACGCGCATAGAGGGCAGCAACATTCGTATCAAGATCTTACCCGACATGTATGATATTTTGTCTGGTTCAGTAAAAATGAATAACATCTTTGGAGCCTTGCTTATTGAAGTTAATTCAGATGGAATGCCTGTTTGGCAGCAAGCAATTAAGCGGTTTATGGATGTTGTGTTATCGATTCTAGCTTTCTTGTTATTGATGCCATTGTATTTAATTCTTGCAATTGGTGTAAAAGCGTCATCACCCGGGCCTATATTTTTTCTTCAGGAAAGAATAGGAATTAATGGACGTGTTTTCAAGATTATAAAGTTCCGTACGATGTATGTTGACTCCGAAAAACATGGGCCACAGCTCTCATCTGCTCACGATCCTCGTATAACACGAATAGGCCGGTTTATGCGTAAACTGCGTTTGGATGAATTTCCTCAGTTTGTAAATGTGATTTTAGGCGAGATGTCTTTAGTTGGTCCGCGCCCGGAACGACAATTTTACATCGACCAAATTGCTTCGATTGAACCTCAGTTTTTGCACTTGACTAAGGTTCGCCCTGGAATTACTTCATGGGGCCAAGTAAAATATGGATATGCTGAAAATGTTGATCAAATGCTTCAGCGTATGAAATTCGATTTGCTTTATCTTAAAAACAGAACCTTAGCGCTTGATTTTAAGATCATGCTATACACGATTCTAATTGTGTTAAAAGCGAAAGGGAAATGATTATTTTACGCTGAAAGAAAACATTTTTTCTGAGCCAATGTAGCCCTCTAGTCGATCTCCAATTTTTACTGGGCCAACATCTGCCGGAGTTCCTGTATAGATGAGATCCCCTGTCTTCAGTGTCATGAATTTAGAAACGTAAGCAATGATTTGATCAGCACTGAAAATCATGTCTGCAGTATGTCCTTTTTGAACTGAAACACCATTTTGAGTTAATTCGAAATGCAAATCAGACAAATTCAACTGGTCAACTGAAATAAATTTATTCGAAATAGGAGCACTGTGTTCAAAGGCCTTGGCAATTTCCCATGGCAATCCTTTTTCTTTGCATTTTGCTTGCAAGTCACGTGCTGTAAAATCAATGCCTAAAGTAACACTTGAATAATATTTCGATGCGAATTTCTCTGCTATGTTTTTACCAACTTTATCAATTCGAATGACGAGTTCACATTCATAATGCAGATCTGATGTGAAATCTGGGAAGTAAAAATCTTGACCATCCTTTAAAATCGCTGTATCTGGCTTCATAAAAAAAACAGGTTCTGTAGGAACCTCTGCTTTCATTTCTTTCGCGTGGTCGGCATAATTTCGTCCAATACAGATGATCTTCATAGTTATTTGAATTTGTTCTTCAGGGCTTCGAGTTTATCTTGTAGATTTTGACTTTCTATATTTTTGAGATTGTCACGTTCTGCCTTGATCTTCTCCATTTCTTTTTTCAGGCATTGCTTTGTGTAAAGCGGAAAATCAGCATCTAGCATCCAACCATAATAACCAGGTTCGGAAGACATCACTTCGCGAATTGTTTTCCCTTTGTGTTTTCCAAAGTTGTAAATTGCTTCACCTTTGTCATTTATGGCGAGTCGACCTGCAAAATCGAGTAGGTTGAAGTTTCCAGCTTTCGAGAAATCGGAAAGAAATGAAATATCGTTTTTTAAATCGGGATATTTCTCCAATTGTGCTTTTAAAACTTCGAAAGTAGCCTCTGCATCGTACAATGCATTGTGTGCGTTTTCGATTGATTTTTGACAATAGAATTGATAGGCCGCGGCTAATGTGCGCTGTTCCATTTTATGGAAAATATTTTGCACATCTACAAATCGTCGATCGGACATGTCGAAATCTGAACCTGCGCGCATCAATTCTTCAGCTAGCACAGGAATGTCAAATTTATTTGAATTATATCCAGCTAAGTCAGCATCACCGATGAAAGAAACAACTTCATCAGCTATGTCTTTAAAAATAGGAGCATTTGAAATATCTGCGTCATAAATACCATGAATGGCACTTATTTCAATTGGAATTGGCATTTCTGGATTTACTCGTTTGCAAAAACGCGTTTCTTCTCCATTTTTTTCAATTCGTATGATTGCAATTTCGACGATTCGATCTTTCGTGATGTTAATACCAGTCGTTTCTAAGTCAAAAACGGCAAGAGGCTTGTCTAATTGAAGATTCATTTGTGGGATCAGAATTTAACGATCTTGAACTCAGTTCTTCGATTCGCTTGATGTTCAGCCTCAGTACATGTTGATTTTAAAGTTCCTTCGCAGGCACAACCGTTTACCAACTGAGATTCACCATAACCCTTGCTCGTAATACGTGCAGGATCCTTTATTTTAGATTTGATGTAATTCGCAGAAGCTTTAGCTCGTTTGTCTGAGAGTGTCAAATTGTATTGTTCTGAGCTGCGACAATCTGTATGAGAACCTAATTCAATTTCAATTGTTGGATTTTGATTTAAAATTTTCACAATCTTGTTTAATTCAATCTTAGCATCTGGACGGATATTCCATTTGTTCAAATCGAAATAAATAGGTTTAAGGTTGAGTGTTTTTGCAAGATCAATTCCGAGGTCAATTTTTTCAAGTAAATATTCTAAATGAATTTCAGTTGCAGTGTCAAGAACGGTTTTGTACTCAAATGACTGATTAATATAATTTTCTTTGCTTATCGAAATCTCATAATTGATTTTCATTCCAGGATAAGCATTTTTCAGAATGTTTGTTTTAAAATCACCGTTCGTTCCAGTCAAAACCTGATCAAGAACCTTTCCCGTTTTTAAATCTTTGATTACGACAGTAGCATCGATTAAACGTTCTGATGTTTTTTTATCCGCTACGGTT
>JBIIQP010000010.1:0-38662 GCA_044341975.1 Crocinitomicaceae bacterium | reverse complement strand
GCTTCTACAGCAAGCAGACAAGAAATTAGACCACTTCAAGCATTTGAAATCAACCGTCATTCCTCCTAAAGGATGGATAAACACATTTCGAATAGCCTTAAAAATGTCATTGAGACAATTGGGTAATCGCTTGCGCATTTCGCCTCAAAGCGTAAAAGAAATTGAGGTGCGAGAGGCAAATGGAACGATTACACTTAATTCTCTTCGTGATGTCGCGAATGCGATGGATCTGAAATTGGTCTATGGTTTTGTTTCCAAACATGAATCATTAGAACAAATGATTGAAAAAAGGGCAAACGAACTGGCCATAGAAATTGTTATGCGCACAAATGCAACAATGACATTGGAAGATCAGCAAAATTCAAGGGAACGTATTGAACAGGCTGTTGCACATAAAACTGCAGAAATCAAATTTGAAATGCCAAAATTCTTATGGGATTAGAGATAAATTATTTTGACGGTCAAACTCCATTGAGTGAGGAAGAACTTGATGGGTTGAAGATTTTGTCAATAACAACACGCGAAGAGTTGGATGAATTTGAGCAACTAAATATCGAAAAGGCCATACAATGGACCTTTGGTAAAAAAATCAAACCCGACGAATTGCTTTCCGAACAGTTTATTAAAGAACTGCATCGACGAATGTATGGTGAGGTTTGGAAATGGGCAGGTTTTTTCAGAAATTCAGAAAAGAATTTAGGAGTCAAGAGTTTTTTAATCCCTATTCAACTTAAGCAACTGTTGGATAATGCGGCATATTGGTATGAAAATAAAATCTTTTCTCCTGATGAAATGTCAATTCGCTTCAAACATGAGTTGGTAAGCATTCATTGTTTTCCAAATGGTAATGGAAGACATTCAAGGTTGATGGCAGATTTGATCATGGAAAAAATTTACGCTGAATCAATTCTTACTTGGGGAAGATCGAATTTGGTGAAGTCAAGCGATAAAAGAAAAGCGTATATAAAAGCGATTAAAATGGCAGATAATAATGATCTTCAACCACTCATTTCTTTTGCGAAATCATAGAAATTGGTTTAACGATTATCATTCAAATTAAATAAACAAATCCTCTCCATCCCCTCCGCAATTCGGTTCGAAATTTCAGACCTTTCGCCAACCAAAAGCCCTCTTTCTGAGGGCTTTTTTCATTTCCTGATTAAATTAAAGGAGTAATAAATTTCCTAACGCACTAAATTAACATGTCCAACCGCTGTTTTGCGATCGTCGTTATTTTTTAATTTGATATTTACTTTCCAAGTATATATTCCGTCAGGAGCTTGCGCTGTGCTTGAGCCATTTCCAATCGATCCATCCCAACCTTCATTTGAATCTTTTGTTTCAAAAATTAATTCACCCCAACGGTTGTAAATAAATAATTCAAAGTTTTCAGGGTCAAAGCCTGCAGTAAAAATTGGTTGAAAAGTTTGATTGAATTCGTTCCCATCAGGCGTGAATGCATTTGGGATGTAATAAATAAGTTGTTCTTGAAAAATTATTGTTGCAAAAGCTGAGTCAACGCAGCCTTGAGGAGAGAAAGCAACCAGCGTAACCAAATAGTTTCCTAAATTATTGCCAGCATAATCATGGCTCGGATTTTCAGCTGTTGAAATAGCAGTACTATCGCCAAATAACCATTCATAACTCGTCCCACCCATTGTTTCATTCTCAAAGTCAACGACTGTATGAAATTCATCAATGAAATAAGTTGAAGCACTAAAGTCTGCAATCGGAATTCCACTAGCACAAATTAAATCATTGGCAGTTGTTGTAGACGAACAGCCTGTTTGTGTTGTTACAGTTAGCGAAATATCATAACAACCCGCTTGCTGAAAAGTGTATGATAGTGTGCTGCAATCTTCTATATTGACGCCGTTGCCCATATTCCAAGTGCAAAGTGCTGACCCTGAACTCATATTTGTAAAGTTTACAGTCAAAGGCACACAACCCTGGCTCACGTCAGAACTAAACACCGCTGTTGGTATAGGATTGACGACCACGGTAAGTGTGGAGGTTGTAGCGCATTGTCCTGCATCTTGAGTAAATGTATAGGTCGTAGTGGCTGTATTGTCAATAGTAGGTGTCCAACTTCCCGAAATCCCTTCGTTTGAAGTTGCAGGTAATTGAAGAGGATCGCCTGCGCACAGAGGACCTGGATTTGTAAAAGTTGGAGTAACTACTGGGAGCACAGAGACAGTCATTGTAGCAGATGCAGCACATTGGTTTGCGCCTGGTGTAAACGTGTAATTTGTGGTAGCATTAAAGTTTTCTGCCGGGCTCCATGATCCTGTGAAACCATCATTTGATGTTGTTGGCAACGTAAAAGTTTCACCGGGGCAGATGGGATCAATTTGAGTAAATTCAGGTTGTGGAGATGTTAATGCCACAGTCATGGTGGTTGAAGTTGCGCATTGTCCGGCATCAGGTGTAAAAGTAAAGAGTCCACCGCTTGCATTGCTGCTAGTTAAACTCCATGAGCCAGTGATTCCATTATTTGATGTATTAGAAATTGTGACAGATTGTATATTACATACCGGATCGATTTGTGTAAAACTGGGAGTCACAGTTGAAATAATTGAAACAGTCATAGAGGCTGTTGTTGCACATTCTCCTGCATCTGGAGTAAATGTATAGGGCGTTGAATTTATATTATTAATTGGAGGAGACCATGTTCCAGAAATTCCTTCTAGTGAATTTGATGGTAGTACAAAAGTACCTCCTTCACAGACCGGTTCCACTTGTGTAAATGATGACAATACCTCAGCATTAACGACAATGGTCATTATTGTGTTAGTGGCACATTGACCGGCATCTGCAGTAAAAGAATGCACGATATTTCCTGCATTTGCAGTAGAAATCATTCCAGGATTCCAAGTACCTGTTATGCCTTCTATGGAAGATGACGGTAGCATAACTTGCGTTAAAATGGCATTCTGACAATAAGGCCCACTCGGAGTAAATGTTGGTGTAACAGAAGAATTCACTGAAACGGTCATTGTTGCTGTGTTTGCGCAAGCTCCAGATGTCGGTGTAAAAGTATATTGTGTAGTAGTTGAATTATTAATTGGAGGAGACCATGTCCCGGAAATTCCTTGTAATGATACTGGGGGTAAAGTAAAGGATCCTCCTGGACAAATTCCAGAAATCTGATTGAAGGTTGGTGTTTGTGTAGCAGGTTGTGCGTTGATTGTTAAGCTTGCAGAGCTGGTGCATAAGCCATTCGTTGCAGAAATTGTGTAGTTTCCTGGTGACGCAGTCACAGAGCCAGAATTTATTGTTATTCCAGAACTAGGTGAAGATGAAAAGGTATAAGAACTCGTGTAGTTTGTAATTGTAAAACTACCCGTTGCTGTTGTACATGTTGGTTGAGTTACAGCACTAAACGTTGGGGGAGGAGGTGTTACGGGTTGTGCGTTGATTGTTACACTCGCTGTGTTAGTGCAAGAGCCTGATGTCGCAGTAATAGTATAATTACCTGCGGGCGCTGTTATGGTTGATTCACTTATTACAACGCCTACTGAAGGTGATGCACTATATGTATAGGAAGGGTTGTAATTAGTGATGGTAAAACTTCCCGTTGAAGTGCTGCATGTTGGTTGAGTTGGAGCATTTAGCGTTGGTTGAGGAATATTGCATGATATAGTAGTTAAGCTATTTGCTTCAATATAAACCACTGCATCATAAGCTCCGTCATTTATATCAGCAATTAACAATTTCATGTGATAAGTAGAACCAGCAGTTAATCCTGTCTGTTGAGCTGTAAGTATTTTTGTGTTTCCATTTAATTCGGTTCCGTCGATGGTTCCAAGGTATTCCGAAACGGCACTGTTTTGAATCCATGAAGGATTTGCTGTTTGACAATTTGCGGCAGAGGGTGCGCCTCCACTGCTACCTACAATTCCATTGTTTACTGCGTTGATTGACACTACTGAACCATTTGCTAAACGGGCAATGTTCCTAGCATCATTCGTATATCCTTGACCTCCAGAAATACCCGGGCCACTAATTAGAAACGCGAATTTATCATTGTAAGAAGAACACTGGTAGTTAATATTACCACTGTTGTCCGAAAATTCTTCCGATCCGAAAATATA
This sequence comes from Crocinitomicaceae bacterium, assembly GCA_044341975.1. GTDB lineage: Bacteria > Bacteroidota > Bacteroidia > Flavobacteriales_D > Crocinitomicaceae > M0103. The sequence goes on along the minus strand of JBIIQP010000010.1, from coordinate 34,568 downwards.
TCTAAATTTCACCTCTGTTCCTACTGGAATAAAATCAAATTCCAAAATTGCCCCATTAAAATAATTGGATGAACCACCGAGAATGTTAAGGTCGTTAATGGTTGTCTGGCAAGTGCCCGTTTCACGAATTTCACCCGCGGTACAAGAGACAAAATTAGTAGACATTTGACTCGCTTGAGGATCAGTGCCAAGTGCAAGTGGAATATCAGCAGTATTACCTGTTGACAAGACAACTCCAGATGAAAAGCCCATTTGTGCTAGTGTTGTTGTGGCAGTGCTGAAATGACCAACTTGATAGCGGTTTGAATTATTATAAACACCAGAAAAAACAACATTAGAAACTAAAACACCACTTCCTGCAGGGACAAGAACACCATTAATCAATTGGGTCGGCGTATAAAGTGTATTGTTAATTGTAAGTTGCGCATTTGTTTCCCATGCGTGACTTATAAAGATTGTGGTTAATAACAAGAATTTGAAGTGAAAATATTTCATTATGTCGAATTAGTTTAATTATGTCAATGTTAGCCTTTGGTTTGGTAATGCCAATCAAAAATGATTTTGATATCTATTTCCTCGCTATTCTGGTGATTACTTGAATAAGTTGATCTAATGAACAATGGTACAAAAATTGAAATTCAACAAATAATTTTGCAACAATAGTTGTATTTGGATCTTTTTCGTAAATCCTAGTAAATAAAGAAGTTTTTGGATAATTCTGAATTATTATATGATTGCTATGATCACATATTTTTCCCTCCATAAATATGAAGAACGTGCGTTGCACGAGGCTTATAGGTAGGTTTCGTTTCATTATATAAATATTACCTTTTCGAATAGGGTAAGATTTAGGCTTCAAAAATACAACAAAAAGGCCTGCCCACCAAAAATGAACAGGCCTTATGTGTTAAATACTTCACACAAATGGTTCTTAAAACCTATCTTATAATATTCACATGACCAACGACCATTTTACGTTCGTCATTTTTTGTTACCTTAAATTCTAGTTTCCAGGTATAAGTACCGTCTTGGACCAATTCTACTTCACCATTATTTCCATAACTTCCATCCCATCCTTTTTTAGAATCACGTGACTCAAAAATTACTTCTCCCCATCTATTGAAGATGTATAATACATAATCATATGGATCATATCCAGCTGTGAAAACTGGTTGAAAGGTTTGATTGTAATCATCATCATCTGGGGTAAATGTGTTTGGCACATAAAATATTAGTTCCTCTTGATAAATAATGGTCGAATAGGCCGTATCAGCGCATCCCAAAGGCGTTTCCGCAACCAAGGTAACTAACCATGTATTTTGATTTTGTCCTCCAAAATCGTGACTTGGATTCTCTTCACTCGTCGGACTTGAATTGTCTCCAAATGTCCAAGTGTAATCTGTTGCACCAATTGATAGGTTTGTAAAATCAATAAGTCCATTGTATTCAGTCACGATGTTTATCGATGGGGCAAATGCAGCAATAGGATTCGCCTCAACACAAATCAAATCGTTGGAAGTTAAAGAACTAATACAATTATTAAGTGAGCTGACTGTTAAGGTGATGTCATAACAACCGGCTGCTTCGAATGTATTACTTACTGTTGAACAACCTGTCAGAACTGTTCCGTCGCTCATGGTCCACGTACAATTGTTTGATCCAGTACTGTTGTTTGTAAAGTTTACCGTAAGTGGAGAGCAGCCAATAGTTACATCTGGTGAAAAAGATACAACAGGAAGTGCTTCAATGCTAATCGTTACTTGGTCAGTATTTGTGCAGCCAGCGGCACTTGTTCCAGTGATAGTATAAGTTGTTGTAGCATTCGGGAAAAAAGCAACCCCATTGATGACCCCATTGTTCCAAGAATAGGATGAAGCCCCAGACCCCGTCAATGTTGCCGGCGATCCAGCACAAATTGTAAAGTCAGCACCTGCTGAAACAGAAGGGATTGGGTCGATTGTCACAATTACTTGGTCAGTGCCTGTACAACCACTTGCATTTGTTCCTGTAACGGTATAAGTAGCAGTAGAAGCTGGACTAAAAGCAACTCCGTTCGAAACACTATTATTCCAACTGTATGTCGTAGCACCAGAACCACTTAACGTTACCGATTCACCAGGACATATCGCTTGATCGATTCCTGCATTAACAATTGGATTTGAATTGATCGTTACATCAACTTGATCAGTTCCTGTGCAACTTGAAGCGTTCGTTCCAGTTACCGTATAAGTTGTCGTTCCAGAAGCCGGAGTGAAGGCGGTCCCGTTTGTTATTCCGTTGCTCCAACTATAACTTGTACCTCCTGAACCTGAGAGAGTCACAGTCGGTCCCTGACAAATAATTACATCATTTCCAGCATTGATCGTTGCTGCAGGTAATACTGTTACGGAAACAGCATCAGAAGATGAACATCCTTGTGCCGATGTGCCAGTCACTGTATAGGCTGTTGATGCTCCTGCTGTGAATGTCACGCTAGCACCTGTACCTGAGCTCAAAGATGTCGTTGGGGACCAAGAATATGTATTTCCACCTGAAGCATTAACTGCAACGGTTCCTCCCGGACAGACAGTAACATCATCGGCTGTAATTACAGGTAATGCGCTGACAACTATAGTAACATCATCTTGTCCTGTACAACCACCTGTTCCTGTTCCAGTAACTGTGTATGTTACAGATCCAACGGCAGGAGTAAATGAAACACCATTGGAAACACTATTATTCCAAGAATACGTCGTAGCGCCTGAGCCAGATAAAGTAACACTTGTTCCATCACATATATTTTGATCTTGGCCAGCGTTAATACCCGGAAGAATATTTACAGTAACTGTTGCCAAATCTGTATTCGTGCAGCCTGTTGCAGTGATTGTTCCTGCAACAGTATAAGTGTTTGTAGAAGTCGGAGCGAATGCTACACCGTTTGTTATACCACCTGTCCAAGTATATGTGTCTGCTCCATTACCACTTAATGTAACATTTTGTCCCTGACATATTGCATCGTCTGCAACGTTGATGATAGGCAAAGGATTTACAGTAATTGTCGTTGTTGAAGTTCCTTGGCATGTTGGACCAGGTGTGGTATAAGTAACAGTATAATTTCCAGGAGTCGATCCAATTAAATTAATTACTCCTGAAGAACTAGTAATCGACAAACCAGCTGGTGTAGATGTAAATGTTCCACCAGCTACACCTGTAATGGTTGGCGAAGGATTACTCGCATTTTGACAATATGCGGTTTGAGCGTATGAAAATCCTGCATTTTGCAAACCAGTAAAAGTTCCGGAGACTGTTATAGGACATCCATTGGCATCCTGAACTTGGAAAGAAAATGCTTGCCCATTTGTTAGTCCACCAATTGTAATGGTGCCACTATTGGAAGCTGATGATGTCACGGCCGAAGCAGTTGCTGGTGTTATTGACCCAGAAACAATGCTAAATTGAGAACCATTTACAGCCGGCAATCCACCAGTCAGTGTAACAGATGCTGTTCCAGCATTGCAGTTTTGTGATTGAACAGGGACAATTTGTGGTAAATATTGGACAGCGTAAGGCGTTCCGATATCATAGCAAGGAACAGAAGTGTTTACCCAAGAATAATAATTTTGGCTTAAAGAATAAATTGTGATTGGAACAAAATATACGATATTGTTTGTAAATGTTCCAGCTGGAAATGAGTTGATGATAGACATGTCGTTGAGGTCATTCAAGTCAAAATCACTTATAATTCCTAGGTTACACGGATCAGTGAAAACATTTACACCTGCTGCAGGGTTTATTCCAATTGTAGGAGGACAAGAATACACCATCCAAGATACACCCGGATCATATGTTGGCCCTGGAGGATTGGTTGCCTCTTCGGGCTCTGTGAAATCATTATTTGTTTGAATATCGATAATATCACCATAGCAAAGCACATAATTATTGGTGCTTACACCAATGATGTCAGCTGTAAATGTTCCAATTTGTGCAGAACATCCACATGCATTTGGAGCAGTGAAAGTCAATATCTGTGAACACGAAGTATTCGCAGTGAAAAAGGCCTCAACTGTTGATGCTGAACCATCAGAAACAGGAGTAGTAATGCTGTAATTGTAAACCTGTCCATTTGTAAATGTTGCATTGAATGTTTGCGTATAGGTGCCGGACCCTGTCGTAACAACAACATTTAAAGTTCCTGAACTTGGAGCATTCGTAAATGTAACAGTGCCGGTTACAGGAAATGTATTATTTGTTTGACAAGTCCCAATGTTGGTTGTAAAGTCTGTTATTAAACAGGTACAACTTGCTCCAGCTGTAATGGTCACATCATTTGTTGAAATACAACCACTATTATCTGTAATAGTGACTATATAAGTGCCCGGTGCCAAGCCGCTTACTGTATTTGATGCAGCGATTGAATTATTTGTTGAGCCAACAACGGTGCCAGATGCATTAGTCCATGAGTAATCCCAAGGGGAAGCCCCTGTTCCGTGCGTTGCTGTTGCAGTTCCGTCGCTTGCACCTGCGCAAGTTTCTGCTGTTGAAGCCATTGTAGGTGAAGTGCAACATTGCATTTCAGCTAAAAAAGCAAAGATTGGATCACTTGCACAACCAGCTGTACCATATCCCCCTGTCTCATAATCAGACAAAGTATTTATACTTATACCCAAATTTCCACCAGGAACACATACAGACTTTGTGGTTGCCTGAAAGCAAAAGCTCCAACTACCTGTGCCATCTATTGAAGGGTCACCAAAATTATTTGTGAAATTTCCATCAGGACCAGTTGGACCGGTGGGATCGACATCTACATAAAATCCAGCACCATTTGGACCACTATTTGACCAAAACCAATCGTAAGAGCCTGAGCCAGGAGGATTCGAAACTGGTGTTATAGCAGTATTCCAGTTTGAACTTAATGTCGGCACAACTCCAGATAACCAATTCGCACCTATTTGATCAAAATTAGTTACTTCAAAACAAAATGTTACAGTTGTATTGGGCAAATAAAACCCTCCAACCGGGGCAGGTGCCGCGGTTATCTCCCCTGCTAATAAACAAATGTCACAATTGTTATTTGGTGTTAAGGTTAATGTAAAACTTGCAAAATCTGTTTCATTGATACCACTTATTTGTATGTAATATCTATTTCCAGGAACTACTGGTACATTTGTGAAATTTGCATTGCCATTGTTCGAAGAAACACACATGTAACCAACCATTGATGCGCAATCAGCACCAGAATAAAGCCCCATGTTGGCATCATTCAATCCAGATGTCAAATTTATATCTAACTCATTTCCTGAGGCAATAAAAGTTACCCAAACATCAGCAGCAGGACTGTCCATACATGTCAAAGCAGAATATGGGTTTTCAGCTGTTGCACCAACTGTTGTCCCATTAAAAACTGTTGATGTACCAGCACCGCCAGTTGGACAAGACGCTGGGTTTGATAAGGTACCTAGACTTGTTGCCGATGAACAATCATCTCCTTGACCATTTACCGTATAGGTCAAAAATAGTATAGCAATTATATTTAGTAACTTTTTCAATTTAATTTGGTATCAACGGTTAATTTTCTTACTATAATTCCAGTTGGAGAAATGGACCAACTAGCCTCCGGAAAAATTTTATCGTCTGCTACATAACACGCTTGTTCCATAACAAAACCGCTAGATTGCATTTCACCTAGTAATAATATTTCAGCCCCGTCATCTAGTTTAATAATATGATTTTTGTTCTTGAAATAAAAACCACAAAAATCCGCAGATGCAAAAGCCGCAGTAATTTGAGATGAAGAATATTGTGAACCTACTTTTTTAATTTCAAATGTGCTCTGTGCAAATAAACAAACACTGAACATTATCATAACCAATGATAGAACTAATTTTTTCATAATATAGTGATAAGGGGATTAATCTTTTTTTATTGGTTCTTTAACCTTTTCAGGTACTTCTACTTTTTTCGTGGGTACAATTTTTACCCGTTTGCTGATTTTGGACCCGTTTGAAATTTGTTCTTTATGAACAGGTTCTGCAGTTGTTGTTGGTTGTGTATTCGTTTGTCCAAAAGAAAAAAAGTTTAGACTTATGAATCCTAGAAATAAGAGTTGTTTCATAGTTGCAGCTAATAATTAATTACAAGGTAGACGTAAAAATAATAAAAGGGTTGCCATGTGTTAAATATTTAAATAAAAAATGGGACAAAAGCCCCATTTTTAAATTTTAGTATCTTTTAACGTACAATATTAACATGACCAAGGTAGACCTTATGATCATCCAAAATGGAAGTTTTAAATTCAAGTTTCCACGAATAGGTTCCGTCTTGAACAAATTCAACCTCTCCATTATTACCATAGGAACCATCCCAACCTTTTTTCGCATCATGACTTTCGAAAATGATCTCGCCCCAACGATTGAAGATCAATAAGCTAAAGTCATAAGGATCATAACCACTTGTGAAAACTGGCTGGAAGGTTTGGTTGTAATCGTCATTGTCTGGGGTAAAGGTGTTTGGTACATAGAAAATCAATTCTTCTTTAAAATAGATTGTTCCGAATGTTGTGTCTATACAACCCGCCGGGGAGGTTGCTACAAGCATAATGTTCCAGCCAGCTCCTTCTTCAATAACTGGATAATCGTGCGTAGGATTTTCTTCTGTTGATGAAGCTCCATTGTCCCCAAAATCCCAAAAATAGCTGCTTGCACCAATCGAAGAATTATTGAACTGAACAGTAGGGTCAAATTCAGAAACAAAATTCACGGATGGATTGAAGGATGCAATAGGATCCGGCTCGACACAGATTAAGTCTGCTGCAGTATAAGTTGAAGAACAGCCTGATCCAGAAGTGACAGTTAGTGTAATGTCATAACAACCCGGTGATTCAAAAGTGTTACTAATAGTTGAACAGCCACTCAGGATAGTTCCGTCACCTAGGTTCCATAAACATGTATTAGAACCCGTTGAGGAATTTGTAAAATTAACGGTAAGCGGCGAACATCCTTCTGTCACATCAGGAGAGAAGTTAACAGTGGGAGCTACGTTTGCAGTGATTGTTATTTGATCCGTATTGGTGCAGCCGCCAGCACTAGTTCCCGTTACAGTATAGGTTGTGGATCCTAAAGATGGCAAAAAGGGCACGCCCGTTGTCAAACTAGGATTCCAGGTGTATGTTGCGGCTCCAGTAGGTGTAACAGTTGCTGTTTGTCCCACGCAAACGGTAATATCTGCTCCGGCATTAACCGTTGGTAATGCATTAATTGTAATTGTGCATGTGCCGGGATTTTCACAGGCGGAGGTGGGTGGAGTATAGGTAACTGTATAGGTGCCTGAGTTAGACGCAAGTAAATCAACAACACCTGTACTTGGGTTGATTGATAATCCTGCAATAGAACTAAAAATTCCACCGGCAGTGCCGCTTGCAGTTGGACTTGGATTTGTTTGGTCTTCGCAATAAGCAGGTTGAGGATAGGAAAGAGTCGTATTGCTTCCACCAATGAATAATCCCGAAACAGTTATGGTACAACCATTTCCATCTTCAACATCGAATGAATAATTGTCGCCATTTAAGAGTCCATTGATAGCAATCACACCTCCATTGGCAGCTGTAGCATTTACAAAAGATGCATTTGAGGGACTTAGTGAACCAGCTACTGCAGTAAACTGAGATCCATCGACAGAAGGTAGGCCGCCACTAATTGTAGCCTCTACAGTTCCTGTTGGACAATCTTGCGTTTGTGTAAAAGTGATTTCAGGAATATACTGAACAGCATAGACAGGTCCCATTTGATAACAAGGTAAATCAGTATTTGTATAGGAAATCAATAATGGGTCAACACTTATGTTGTAAGCAGTGATGGGCACAAAATACACTGTGTTATCTGTAAATACACCTGGAAAATTAGTTGTCCAAAAAAGGTCATTTACTTCCGGTAAATCAGGTGAATTAATTAGTGTAAATAAACAAGGGTCATCATTGATAAAAAGTGTTGCATCAGGAGATGTTGCTACACTTGGGGGACAGGTATAAACTAACCAAATTATATTTGGATCATATCCTTCAACAGTTGGGGGATCTGTTGCTTCACCAGGAGGTGTCCAGTCACCATTCGCTGTGATGTTTAAGACTTCACCAAAACAAAGTCCAATAGAATTGCCTGTTTGAGTCCCATCTGTAGCAACTGTAAAAGTGCCTATCTGCGCCGTACAAACGCAATTTGCAGGTGATGTACCTGTTAGCGATGTCGTACATGTTGCATCAGCGGAAAAAGTAACTGTAACAGCCAACGGTGATCCGTCTGAGTTCATTGTGACACTGTAGTTATAGTCCTGATTATCTGTAAAAGGAGAATTGAATGTTTGAGTTTGTGTTCCAGAAGAGTTAGTGACAGAAACAGTAACACTTCCACTTCCAGGATTGTCTACATAACTAAATAACCCATCAACGATGAATGAATTATCTGTTTGACATGTACCAATATTTACTTCTAAATTCGAAATGTAGCACGGTGAAGTTACACAAGTTGGGGCTGTGTAGTTAATTGGTCCATTTGAACACGCAGCATCTGCTGAAAAATAAGCATTCACGTTGCATGCCGATCCATTTGCTGGAAGATCGAAGGAGTAATTAACTGAGCCGGATGCTGAAAATGGAGCGCTTGCAACAATATGTGTCGCTCCGGTGCAGTCCTGAACAATTAAATTACCAGTACTTGGTGGATTTGAAAATTGAACATTACCATTAACAGTATAGTTGCCTGTTGCAGGAACACAAGCGCCAATTGTGGCTGTGAAGTTGGTAATTGAGCATACTGTTGGAGGATTCACAATCGTACAATCAGTGGCCCCACTACTACCCGCGATTGTATTTGCAAAAATATTTGTTGCACTGCCCGAAAAGTTGGTAATGAGTACCATATAAATTTGTCCAGCGGCTGCATTTGTGATATTAATTTCTTCATTTGCTGCGATACTGAAACTGCAATCGACAATATTTCCGCATGGATAAGATCCAAATAGCGTGCAACCATCAAATAAGTCTCCTCCAGTAAGATTAGAACAAGCAGCCCCTAATGAATTGAATGGTCCCCAGCAAATAAAATCAATATCTACAGCGGCTGAATTTGTCAATGCAATATTTATAGTTCCTGGTTGGGCAACCTCTAAGTAGTACCAAGCAGGATTTGGCTGGCTACCAAGGCATCCATAATCAGGGCCTGATTCTGCCGTAGTACTAATAGATGCCGGATATGCCGCTCCGTTTTCTGTGCAAAAAGGATCAGGTGAAGAACAAGATGAACCTTGCGATAAACCAACAGATAAATTGCATGTAAAAAGCAATAAGATCAATAATAAATTTAGAGTTTTCATAGTGTTTTGAATTGTTAGTTGAAACTCTTTATTTTTACTAGGATTTGCGCTCTCTCAGCTTTTAATTCTTCCCTTGTGGAATTCATTTGATCAAACCATCCTTGGGATTCAGCTTTTTCTTTTTCATTTTGATCCGAACTAATACTTGAAACTTTTAAATCTATTGCAGCGATATGCTGATCAATGCGAATTAACTCTTTTTCATAATAGGATTTATCTAAAACTATTTGTGCTTCTCCCGATTTTTTAGAATAGGTAATTGGATATCCGTTAGTGTTTTTTGCAGGATTTTCTTGATCCAAAGTTAATTTCGTCGGTGTACTTTTTTGAGTGACAGTCCGAGAAGTATCAATTGAACGCTCTTGATATTGTTTATTCTCTTTAGATGTTTGAGCGTATGCTATAGAACTTAAAGTGAGTGCAATAAAAATAGTAAGTTGCAAGCAGGCTTTGCCTACAATGTTTCGGTTATAAGTTTTCATGCAGCAGAAATGGTTAGATAATTTCTTCTTAACAGATTAGTAAACGAATTTACGAAATAAAAGGTTGCCTTGTTTGGTCTACTTGACAAAATAAATTTTCAGGAATGACGGTGGTTAGTCTTTTAATTTTCCTTTAAAAGTAGATTTGAATTTTGTCAAACGCGGTAAAGACACCCTTTCGATGTATGGGTTGTCAGGATTGTTCTTTTCATAATCCTGGTGGTAAATTTCAGCCTCGTAAAAAGCGTCTAGCGGTGTAACCTCTGTTGTGATTTTTGGAAATGCTTTTTTCGCCAAAAGAAGCGCTATGTATTTTTCTGCTTTTAATTTTTCTTGCTCATTTTGATAGAAAATTATAGAGCGATATTGTGGGCCAAAATCCGGACCCTGACTGTTTAATGTCGATGGATCATGAGAATTAAAAAATGCAACCAACAATGTGTCGTATTGTACTTTTTGTTCGTCGTAAATAATTTTGACTGTTTCTGCATGTCTTGTTCTACCGGTACAAATCAATTCATAAGTGGGGTTTTCCTCTTTTCCTCCAGAATAACCTGAAACAACTTCTTCCACCCCCTCAATTGATTCGAATATCGCTTCGACGCACCAAAAACAACCCGCTGCAAAATAAGCTGTTTGTAATGTGTCCTCAGAAAATGTAGGTTTTTTAATTTTTTTATTTTCCGACGGCGTCTGTGAACAGGCAGATAAAGCACTCAGAAGTAAGAAACAAGATAGCAAAAATTTCATAGAACTATAACAAATAGCTTTGGATTTGGTTCAAATAGTTTAAAGTTCATCCTCTTCGGAAATCGAAGCATCGCCTCTGATGGCTCGAAAACGTTTTCGTGATTCTATGGCATGCAAACTTCCTTTGAAGTCAAATAAAATTGTTTTGTAATAGTCGGCGGCTTTTTCTTTATCGTTTAAATGATTTTCGTACAAATCACCGAGTTCAAATAACGCGTCATCAGCAAGGATATCTTCACGATGGTATTTAAGCAACTCCTCTAGCAATGGAACTGCCTCTTCCCAGCGTCCTTGAAGCTCCATTGCTTTGGCTTTTTTGAATAATATTTCGTCAGCAAGACTATGATAAGGAAATTCTTTTGAGAGTGAATCAAACAATTGAAAAGCTTCATTAAAACGGTGTTGCTCAATTAATAAATCACCTTTTGAAAACCACACCATGGCTCTGTAGTTGCTGTCTAGTCCATAATTGTCCGTGATCATCAGTGAAAGCTGCAAAGCATCATTGGCGATTAATTTCGAAGTAGATTCTTTCAAGACACTTAGCTGAGATTGCGCGAAATCAAATTCACCATCATAATAGAAGATACGTGCATTCTTGAATTTTGCTTCATGCCCAATTGGTTCGAATTTAAAATCTGTTTCAATTTGCATGTAAAGTAATGACGCTTCCCAGATGTCTCCGTGAAGCACATGTATATCTGCTAATTGCATTTTAATTTCTGCCTTTTGCATATCCGTTAGTCCAGGAAACAAAAGTGCTTCATTTAAATTATTCATTGCCTCTTCAGAGCGATTTCCATAAAATGCTAGTATGTGACTAAGCTCAATGATTAATGCTAACGATGATTTTTTCTTGCCAACGCGATTTATTGTGCTTTGGTATTCAGAAATGGCATTTGTAAGTTCTTCTTGCGTATAACTTCTATTTGAGGTGATTTCTAAAAACCGTGTGTTAAGCAATGAATTCTCGGCTTGATAATAATAAAGTTTGTCTTCACCAAGAAGTGTTACGTATTTAAAAGCTTTTCGTGCTGTTTCGTATTCTTTGTTTTCAACGCACATTTTACCAAGTTCAAAAACGCGTCTTCCTTGTTCATCAAGCCTTTTGTCTAAAGCCTGAACCTGCAAAAGAGCGCCATTAAAGTTCTTTTTTTGGATAAACAACCAAATCAACATTTCTGAATAGGCTACCTCATTGGGTTTTTTTTGAACCCGTGCCAATAATTCACTTTTTAGTTGATTGTATTCAGTTGAACTATCATTCGAAAAATCTATTTGACGAGAAAGAACCGTTTGAATGGAAGACGAATAACCACTGTTTATGTCAAGTAGATCCAGGTATTCATTGATCATTTTGTCTGTCTGCCCCTTCGCACTATACATTTCGGCAAACTGGAAATTTAAGGGATAACTATCTTTCAAAATCTTCCTTCCTTTTTCCAAAGTCAGAAATGCTAAATCAGTGCGATTTTTAGATTTGAAAACAGTGTATAGTCCAATGATTTGATTCGGTTCAACTTGCAAGTTTTCAATAAGTTCATCGTAAATCTTTTGAGCTTTTTCTGGCTCTTGGTTTTCTTCATAAAAAACTGCGAGCATCACCTTGTATTCTTGGTCTGATTTATTTGAATTGATCTGTTTTTTAATAACTTTTTCAGCGTCCTTGAACTTTTTGGTTTGAATCAAACAATCATAATATCTGGTAAAATTGATTTTTGAAGGCTCTTTGGCGAAAAGCCGTTCATAATACATTTCAGCTTTTTCATAGTCACCATTAGCATAATAGTATTGTGCTAATTGCTGATCTGTTTCACCTTGAGCAAAACAAAGAGAGCTTAGAAGAACAATTAATATGGAAAGAAAAAACTTCACTTATTCTTTGATTTGGCAGCATTTTTTTTCTCCAATGACTTCACAAATGGATCTAGTTCGTTGTAAACATCAAAAAACATTTTTAACACTTTGTCTTTGTGTTTTTTATAATCATCTAAAAGAATAGTCAATTGTTTTACTTTATTCTGCTCAAACTGAACATATTCATTGTATTTGTTTCGTTCGCCGTTACCATTTTCAATATCTGACTTTAATAAGTCTAATGTCTTTTGCTCTTGTAATAAACCGTTTTTGACCACTAAATAAGCTGCGCCCAAGGTTTGGCTGTTTAAACTTTCGTTTTCAACACCTTCCTCTTTTTCTGCAACAAAAAACTTTTTCACTGTTTTATATTGAGCCATTGTTTTGCCCAATTCTAAATTGATGGTATCCGCAGAATAATTATTTCTTAGTCGCAACTCTAAATTCATTAGCGCAGTTCTCAAACCGGCTAAAGTATCGATTCGATTTGATTCAAGATTTTTTTGCAAACTGTCAACAGATTGCTGCAAATTGGCAATCTGCTTTAATTGCTCTTGACGGTCGAAATCGGTGCAAGAGACAAGAGTAATAAAGAGAATTCCGAAAAGAATAAGTGCTTTGTTTAACATAAATTTAAATATAGAAATACTTTGAAACAATAACGCAGAGTAGGTAATTAGTTAGTGATTTTTAACAAAAAAACCGCCCTAGGGCGGTTGAATTAATTGATGGTATCAAAACCAGTAAATTTTCTTAGAGCTTCAGGAACAACAATTCCTTCTGCTGTTTGATGATTCTCTAGCAAGGCAGCAACAATTCTCGGTAGCGCAAGAGCGGAACCATTGAGGGTGTGACAAAGTTGATTTTTCTTGTCGTGTGTTTTGAAACGAAGCTTCAAACGATTCGCTTGAAAAGTATCAAAACGAGAGCAGGAACTTACTTCGAGCCATTTCTCCTGTGCCGCAGAATAAACTTCAAAATCGTAGGTCATGGCTGAAGCAAAACCTGTATCTCCTCCACACAATCTTAGAATGCGGTATTGAAGACCAAGTTTTTCTAGAAGTCCTTTTACATGCTCAATCATTTCTTCCAATGCCTTTGCAGTATTGTTTGGATGCTCAATTCGAACGATTTCAACCTTGTCGAATTGATGCAAACGATTAAGTCCTCGCACATCTTTTCCATAAGAACCCGCCTCTCTTCTGAAACACGGGGTATATCCTGTAAGCTTGATAGAGAAATCATCGGAAGGTAAAATTACATCCCTGTAAATATTCGTTAAGGGCACCTCCGCCGTTGGAATCAAATAAAAATCATCTTCAGGACAATAATACATTTGACCTTCTTTGTCAGGAAGTTGGCCCGTACCATAACCAGAAGCTTCATTTACTACAAGTGGTGGAATAAATTCTTCGTAACCTGCTTTTTCAGCTTCTTCTAGGAAAAACGAAATTAGTGCACGTTGCAATTTAGCACCTTTGCCTCGGTAAAAAGGAAATCCTGCGCCTGTGACCTTAACACCAAGTTCAAAATCGATGAGGTCATATTTTTTTGCTAAATCCCAATGGGGAAGAGGTTGGAACGAATAATCTCGTTTTGTTCCAGATTCAAAAACGATTTCGTTGTCTTTTTCATCCTTGCCTGATTTTACAAGTTCGTTTGGAACATTAGGTAGGGTATAAAGTAACTGTGTTAAATCTTTTTCAAGCTCATCCACGGCTGATTTTAATTCAGACTCAGAAACCTTCAGCGCTGCTGTTTTATTTTTAGCTTCATTCGCTTCTTGTTGTTTCCCTTGTTTAAATAGCTCACCAATTTCTTTTGCTAATTGGTTGAGTTCAGCAGCGATACCCTCAAGTTCTGTTTTGTTATTTCTCCAGTTAAGATCCGTAGAAATTATTTTCTCAATAGTTTCAGTAGCGTCGATATTACGCTTTTTAAGTCCTTCAATAATGGAGTCTTTGTCTGTTCTAATCCTTGTTATTTCAAGCATCTATTCTAATTTTTGACGTGCGAATTTAGGAAAATTATAGCAGAGTTTCAGGTATCAATAAAAGTCTTAACCAAAGACATAAAAAAAGGCGAACATTTGATGCTCGCCTTTTCAAACTTATAATGCTAATTCTTATGCTTCTGCTGTTTCAAATGGAACTACAGATACAAATGAACGATTGTCTTTTTTCTTACGGAATTCAACTTGACCGTCAACCAATGCATAGATTGTGTGGTCTTTTCCAATTCCAACATTTTGTCCTGGGTGGTGTTGAGTTCCTCTTTGACGAATGATGATATTTCCCGCTACAGCAGCTTGACCACCAAAAATCTTAACTCCTAATCTCTTGCTTTGAGACTCACGACCGTTTTTCGAACTACCGACTCCTTTTTTGTGTGCCATGGTATTTAAGTTTTTGTTTCAGCGAACTGAAAATGTTATTAAGCTTTAATGTCCTTGATAGTAATCGCCGTAAAACTTTGACGGTGACCATTTTTCTTTTTGTAACCTTTTCTTCTTTTCTTTCTGAAAACGATTACTTTGTCACCTTTCACGTGATTAATGACTTCTGCAGTTACCGAAGCACCTGCTATAGCTGGGGCGCCAATATTGATTTTGCCTCCGTTGTCAACAAGAAGTACTCGATCGAATTCTAATTTCGCTCCAGTTTCCGCTGCCAAACGGTGAACAAAGATCTTTTGGTCTTTTTGCACCTTAAATTGCTGCCCTGCTATCTCTACAATTGCGTACATATAGCTTTGTTTTAAATTAATTTTCCTAAAAATTGGGAGGCAAATATAGCTAAAAAAGTTAATAACACAATATTGTCAGCTATTATTCGCTTCTTTTTGAGGTGAAAAAATTTTCTGACCGTAATTTGCAACAAATACACCTCCCAAAATCAATATCATTGAAAATACCTGTCCAAGTTGAATGTTTTCTCCAAATGCCAAGCCAATACTGACCGCAACAATTGGGATGATATAAGTTACACTGCTCGCAAATAGGGCGGAAGATTTGCTTAAGAGAATATTGAAAAGGATCACGGCGATTGCGGTTCCAATAACGGAAAGTATTCCGATGTACATCAAGCTAGTTGACGCTTCGGGATGAGAAATTGTTGTAGCGAATGTCCCTGTCAAATAATTTGCTACCAAAGCAGGAAGAAAAACGATGGTGAATGCAAGAGTGGTGATTTCAAAAGAAGTAAATGATTGTAATTGGAATTTAATGGTTGTCAAACTTGTCGCATAAAGAAAGGTGGCTACCACAACTGCTAAAATATGAATCCAACCTCCTGTCATACTAATTGATTTTCCTGCAATCATTAGTGATATTATTCCGACAGTTCCTAGTATTACTCCTACAAGTTGAAATCTCGTGAATTTGGAATTGTAAAAAATCGTTCCGAGAAGTATCGTGAATATGGGTGTGCAACTATTTAACATTCCGGCGAAACCAGATGAAATTCCAGTTTCTGCATACGTGAATAAAAACGCAGGAAAGAAATTACCGGCAAATCCTACAGTTGCGAGTGTTATGAATTGTTTGCTGTTTTTAATCTTTCTAAGATTCAAAATTCCAAACGGAATCAAAACAATCCCAGCTAAAAGCATTCTCAAACTTCCAACCTGCATGTCTGTGTAAACAACTTCTCCTGAATCAGCATACATCCCTTTCTTCATAAGGATAAATGAGCTGCCCCAAATACAAGCCAAGAGGAGAAGTAAAAACCAGTTCTTTAAGTCTTTTGACATTCTCCAAAATTAAGCAAACCTTTTGGAGTGGTTAGGGCATGTTGTTTATAAAGCTAAAATCAATTGTTGAAAACCTCTTCGTAAACCAAATTAAAAATTCATTACCACAAATTACCACATATTTTAAATATATTGAAAATCAATAGATTAGTAAGTTTTTACACATCTTTATTGTAACAAAATAATTGTTTATACGTTAGAATTTATTAACAATCAAAATTATGGTGGTAAAAAGTGGTACAAATCCATTAATTTTACCCATTATTAATCGTCATGGCAGGCTTAGTAGGAGAATTTGAAGTTAAACTGGATGCGAAAGGTCGCTTCTTGTTTCCTTCCGGGTTACGGAAGCAGCTTCCTCCTGCGTCTCAGCGCGATTTCATGTTGAATAAAGGTTTTGAAGATTGCCTTACACTTTACCCAATGACCGAGTGGGAAAAGGTTAGTGAAGGACTTTCCAAAATGAATCTTTTTAAGCCAAAGAATAGAATGTTCTACAGGCTGTTTCATCAAGGGGCTAAACAAATAGCTCTTGATAATGCTGGTAGGGTTTTAATTCCAACTGCTCACATGCAACGTGTAGGATTGGATCAAGATGTGATGCTCATTGCATACAATGATCGAATTGAGATTTGGGACAAGTCTAAATACTTCGAAATGATCGAAGGAAACATGGCGGATTTCGCTGATTTAGCGGATGAAGTAATGGGTGACTTGGACAATGGAGAATAGTACGTCGTATCACATACCAGTAATGCTCAATGAATGCCTAGAGGGGTTAAATATCAATCCTGATGGTGTTTATGTCGATGTGACTTTCGGCGGTGGCGGGCATTCTCGTGAGATCTACTCAAAACTTTCTTCCAAAGGACGTCTTATTGTATTTGATCAGGATCCGGATGCTGCAAAAAATGCATGGGAAGCTGAGAATTTTCATTTTGTTCCATCCAACTTTGCTTTTTTATCCAATCACCTTCGCATGATGGGGTACAATGGTGTTGACGGTATTCTTGCCGATCTAGGCGTTTCCTCGCATCAGTTTGATGCAGAAGACAGAGGGTTTTCAATTCGTTCAAATGCACCTCTGGATATGCGCATGAATCAATCTGGAGATCTATCTGCTCAGCAAGTAGTCAATGAATATGAAGAATACGAATTGATTAAATTGTTTCGAAATTTCGGTGAATTGGCCAATGCCAAAAGGGTTGCAGCTGAAATAGTGAAAGCACGAACAGTGCGTAAAATCAAAACAACAGCTGACCTTATGAAGGTGCTTGGTTCGTGTGCCCCAAAATTCAAGGAACATAAGTTTTTCGCCCAAGTTTTTCAAGCTATTCGAATTGAGGTAAATGGAGAACTGAATGTGCTTGAAAAGTTTTTGGAGCAAACTGTTCAATGCATTAAGCCCGGCGGGCGATTGGTTGTAATGTCTTACCATTCATTGGAAGATAGATTGGTGAAGAATTTCATGAAGCGCGGATCTATGTCCGGCGAAATAACGAAAGATTTTTTTGGAAATGTTTTAAAACCATTTTCTGAGGTGAATAGACATCCTATTGCTCCGGCAGAGGAGGAGGTTGAGGCAAATCCAAGAGCAAGAAGTGCAAAATTAAGAATTGGTCAACGAAATGGGTGATAACGAATTTCTAGATAAAGATTCTATCGAAGAGCTGACTAAAAAAGAGCGTCAGAAGGAAGAGAAGGAGCGTTCGAAGTCCTCTAAGGCGAAGTCTTCAAAACCCAATGCGTTTGCTCAGATAATGAATGGCGATTTCTTAACGAAGGAATTTGTATTGAATAATTTGAATTTCATCTTCTTCATCATGTTTCTGCTTCTGCTGATTGTTGGAAAGGGTTACTACGGAAAGCAGCTTTCAAAAGATGTTGATACAGCACAAAAGCAACTCGATGAAATGACAGCTGATTATGTGGAGATAAAAGCCCGAATGGAGGAATCAACAAGGAGGTATAAGCTTGTAGAGCGGCTGGCCCCAAAAGGATTAATTGAATCAGAAGATTCTTTGAAAGTAATAAAGATCAAAAAAGTAAACCTGTAAATTGAAAGATAAGAAGGACATAGTATGGAGAGTTTACTTTGTGTATTTCGGCTTTATTGCCGTGATGCTCATGGTGCTGTTTGAAACCGTTTCTATTCAATTTGGTAAAAATTCCAATGTATTTACTTCAACGGAGGATGATGTTTTGATCAAGAAGGTAAAACGAATTCCTCGCCGTGGTGAAATTTTGGATATCAATTATACTCCTTTGGTGACATCGGTTTCCTTCTATGATATCCACATGGATCCAACCGTTGTGGATCAAAAAACTTTCGATGCAGATGTATCTGACCTTGCAGCAGGGCTTTCTAGAATGTACAAAGACAAGTCTGCCAATGAATATGAACGATTAATTCGTCGTGCACGTGAGAGAAATAGCAGGTATTTGCTGATTCGCAAGAAAGTGACGAATGAGGGCAGAAGAGCATTACGAGAGCTTCCAATTTTTAATCTTGGACGTTTGAAGGGCGGCATCATCGACAATGACGAAACGATAGAACGTCGCCGACCAAATGGTGAGTTGTTGAGAAGAACGCTTGGATCTTGCAAGAAAAATGAAGGTTTAGGAATGCTTGAAGGGGTAAAAGGATTGGAACAAGCGTTCAATCAATACTTGAGTGGTGAACCAGGTGAGGAAATTGAGCAACGAATTCCTACTGGCTGGAAGAAGACAGGTCAGATAGTAAAAGAAGCAGTTGAAGGAGCTGATATTGTTACTTCTATAGATAAGGATATTCAAGAAGTTGCGCATAGTGAGTTAGAGCGACAGTTGAAGAATCAAGGTGCGAAAAATGGCTGTGTGGTCGTGATGGACGTAAAAACAGGTTTTGTCAAGGCAATTTCCAATCTTACGGCGATGGAAGATGGTACATTTCGTGAATACGAATTCAACTATGCCATAGGGAGAAAAGAGGTGCCTGGTTCAACCTTTAAGTTAGCATCTTTGATGGCTGCATTAGAGGATGAAAAAATCAATATTAATGATACGGTTGATGCATTCGGAATTTATAGATTTCATGGCAAAACATTGAATGACGCACATGAGGGAGGATATGGCCGAATTACAATCCGAAAGGCTTTTGAAAAATCTTCAAATGTCATTTCTAAAATAATCAATAGAGCTTACAGTGAAGAGCCTATGGCTTTTATTGAACGTTTGGAATCTTTTGGCTTAACTGAGCCCTTAGGAATTGATTTAGAAGGTGAGCCTGCACCAACCATTTACCGTCCTGGAGACCCTAGTTGGTCAGCAATTTCTTTGCCGTGGATGTCCATTGGTTATGAAGTCCAACAGACGCCACTTCAAACACTTGCATTCTACAATGCAGTGGCTAATAATGGTGATTTCATGAAGCCTCAGTTTGTAAAACAAATTAGAAGAGGAGTTGAAGTGGTGAAAAATTATGAGCCAGTTGTTTTGAGAAAGAAAATCTGCTCTGAAAGCACACTGTCCATTCTACAAGAATGTTTAGAAGGTGTAATGAAAGATGGTACAGGATCTAAATTGACATCTTCACAATTCACCATCGCTGGAAAAACGGGTACAGCAAGAATTCTGAACGAACAAGGAAATTATGGGACGAAAGGTCAAGAGCGCTATCAAGCATCTTTTGTTGGTTATTTCCCTGCAGATAAGCCAATCTACTCATGTATTGTTGTAATATCTGCGCCGACCAAAGACATCTACGGCGCAATCGTTTCGGGAACTGTATTTACCGCCATTGCTAACAAAGTGTATGCATCGGCATTGTCTTACCACGAAGCAATAAATAAAGGCTCGAAATTAGAAAAGAATGTGCCTCAATCCTTGAGCGCAAATAAATATGATTTAATCAAAGCCTTCAAGCATTTAAAGGTGGATTATCAATTCCAAGAACAAGGAGAATGGCTTGTTACCAAAAGAGATAGCAATAAGGTAAATCTAAAAAGAAGAAGTGTACCCAAGAACAATGTCCCGAATTTGGTCGGATTAAGTGCAAAAGATGCTGTTTACCTCATAGAGTCTAAAGGAATGTCCGCGCATGTTAGCGGTTATGGTAAAGTTGTTAAACAAAGCATACCAGCAGGAAGACCTGTCTTTCATGGTGGGGTTATAGAATTGATGCTCGACTAATGAAACGAATACTAAAAGACATATTAACAGGAATAGAGCTACTTCAAGTTAAAGGAACACTTGAAATTGAAATCAATGCTTTGGTATTTGATTCTCGAAAGGTGCAGCCGGGTAACGTGTTCTTCGCTATTCGCGGATTTGCTGTTGATGGGCACAATTTTATTCCACAGGTAATTGAAAGCGGTTGCAACATTATTGTTTCGGAAGAATCGTTTGAAGCAAAAGAAGGGACAACCCTACTTGTTGTGAATTCAACATCTCAAGCCTTAGGTCAGATGGCAAGTAATTTCTACGATCGTCCGTCTGAAAAATTAAAATTAGTTGGCGTAACTGGAACGAATGGTAAAACAACAACGACTACTCTTCTCTTTAACTTGTTTAAGGGCTTGGGATACCATTGTGGTTTATTGTCTACGGTTGTAAATAAAATAGGTGACCGCGATGTTCCTTCAACGCACACAACTCCTGATCCTGTTTCACTCAATGCGTTATTGGATGAAATGGTCAATGATGGTTGTTCCCATTGTTTTATGGAGGTGAGTTCCCATGCTGTTCATCAACACAGAGTGGAAGGATTGTCCTTTACAGGTGGCGTTTTTACGAATATTACGCACGATCATTTAGATTATCATAAAACATTTTCGGAATACATTCGGGTAAAAAAAGCATTTTTTGATGGCTTGCCAGCGGGCGCTTTTGCATTGACAAATGTTGATGACAAAAATGGCTCTGTAATGCTCCAAAACACACAGGCGAGCAAGCATAGTTTTGCACTTAAGTCTCCAGCTGATTTCAAGGCTAAAGTGCTGGAAAATCAATTTTCAGGTTTGGTTCTTTCAATTCAGGGAACTGAATTATGGACAAGACTTATTGGTGATTTCAATGCATATAATTTATTGGCAGTCTTCGCTGTGAGTCAGTTGTTGGGTGAAGACAGCACCGAAGTCATGACAGAATTAAGCAAACTTGAATCCGTTGAGGGACGCTTTCAATATTTCAAAAGTGATACTGACATAACAGCTATTGTCGATTATGCTCATACGCCCGACGCTCTTGAAAATGTATTAAAAACAATAAAAAACATCAGAACCAAAAATGAAACGGTATTCACCGTTGTCGGTTGCGGTGGAGATCGAGACAAGGCCAAACGTCCTAAGATGGCTGAAATTGCATGTGAAATGAGTGACAAAGTCATCCTCACTTCTGACAATCCACGAACAGAAGATCCGAATAGTATACTTGAAGAAATGATAGCAGGTGTAGCTGGGCAGCATTTTAAAAAGGTGCTCTCAATTTTGGATAGAGAACAAGCCATTAAAACAGCCATCTCAATGGCAGAGCCAGGAGATATTCTACTTGTAGCCGGAAAAGGTCACGAAAAATACCAAGAGATCAATGGTGTAAAACATGATTTTGACGATCTCAAAACAACTATTGAATTATTTAAAAAACTGGAGAAATAATGTTGTACTATCTTTTTGATTACTTAGACAAGTTTAACTTCCCTGGAGCTGGATTGTTTCAATTCATTTCTTTTCGAGCAGCAATGGCGCTCATTACTTCATTGATTGTTTCCATCTTTTTTGGAAAACGCATCATTAATTTGTTAAGAAAGCAACAGATTGGGGAAACTGTTCGAGATCTTGGTTTGGCGGGTCAGCTAGAAAAATCAGGAACGCCAACTATGGGTGGGATTATTATTTTAAGTGCAATTTTAATTCCAACGTTGCTATTTGCAAAACTTCATAACATCTATGTGATTACAATGCTCGTTGCAACTATTTGGCTAGGAGTGATTGGATTTCTGGATGATTACATCAAGGTATTTAAGAAGAACAAAGAAGGATTAGCAGGTAAATCAAAAGTAGTTGGACAAATTGGAGTCGGTTTGATTGTGGGGTGTATTCTTTATTTTTCAAACGATGTAACTGTTCACAAACGTGTTCCGGCAAACTATCAACTACAGGGAGAGGAGCAATTTGTGACCCACCAGCATCAAAATGATGGGGAGGAGCAATTCAAGTGGATCAAGACAGATGATATGACAACCACAATTCCTTTTATCAAAGGAAATGAATTCAACTACAACTGGTTGATGGGTGATTCCAATAAATCTTATGGCTGGATGCTCTTCATTCCTATTGTGATTTTTATAGTGATCGCTGTATCAAATGGTGCGAACATGACCGATGGACTGGATGGTTTGGCAACGGGAACTTCAGCAATAATTGGTTTGGCGTTGGCTATTCTTGCCTATGTCAGCTCCAATGCAAAATTTGCAGATTATCTCAATGTAATGTACATACCCCTCGCGGAAGAGTTGGTGATTTTTATTGCTGCATTTGTAGGTGCCTGCATAGGATTTATGTGGTACAATTCTTTTCCTGCACAAGTATTTATGGGCGATACGGGAAGTTTGGCCTTGGGTGGAATTATTGCCGTGTTTGCAATTTCCATTCGCAAGGAGTTATTAATTCCTGTGTTGTGCGGTGTTTTCTTAATTGAGAATCTTTCAGTCATCATGCAAGTTGGATATTTCAAGTACACTAAAAAACGTTTTGGCGAAGGAAAAAGAGTTTTCCTTATGGCACCATTGCACCACCATTTTCAAAAGAAAGGACTGCACGAAGCAAAAATTGTTTCTCGCTTTTGGATTGTTGGGGTGCTACTCGCTGTGATCACAATTGTTACGCTGAAATTAAGATAAATTGAAGTCTGAAGGAAAACATATCGTTATTCTGGGTGCCGGTGAAAGTGGTGTCGGTGCTGCTATACTTGCTCAAAAAATGGGCTGGGCAGTGTATGTTTCCGATTTTGGATTGATAAAGGAAAATTTTAAAAGCGAATTGAATGACAATTCGATAAAATGGGAAGAAGGTGGGCATAATCTGGATGTAATTTTAAATGCAGATATAGTTGTAAAATCACCAGGTATACCTGATAAAGCAGCAGTCATTGTCAAAATTAAAGAGAAGGGAATTCGCATTGTTTCGGAAATTGAATTTGCCGGATTTTATAACAAAGCAAAAACGATTTGTATTACGGGAAGTAACGGTAAAACAACTACTACCATGCTCACATACCACATCCTCAAAAAAGCGGGCATTAAGGTTGGACTTGCTGGTAATGTTGGTTTTAGCTTCGCCAAGCAAGTAGCAGAAGATAATTATGATTGGTTTGTACTTGAATTAAGTTCATTCCAGCTTGATGACATGCAGGAGTTCAAAGCTGACATTGCAATTCTAACAAACATTACCCCAGATCATTTAGATCGTTACAATTACGTCATGCAGAACTACGTAGACTCAAAGTTTCGCATCCTACAAAATCAAACACAAAACGATTGGTTCATCTACAATTATGACGATCCAATCATTCGCTCAGAAGTCGAAAAAAGAACAATTACAGCTCAAACAGCACCATTTTCTTTGAAAGAAGAAATGAAACAGGGAGGCTTTGCAGATGAAAAACAACTAACAATAAACATAAAAGAACAATTCACTATGTCAATTCACGATTTAGCACTGAAAGGGAAACACAACACCCAAAACTCCTTGGCGTCAGGGATAGCGTCAAGAATTCTGGAAATCAGAAAAGAAGTTGTAAGAGAAAGTCTAGAGGACTTTGTAAATGTCGAACACCGATTGGAATTTGTTGCCAAGGTGAATGGGATTGAATTCATCAACGATTCAAAGGCGACAAATGTAAATTCAACTTGGTTTGCACTAGAAAGTATGGACAAACCAACAGTTTGGATTGTCGGTGGTGTAGACAAAGGCAATGATTATGCTGAGTTGATGGATCTAGTTAGAGACAAAGTGAAAGCAATCATCTGTCTTGGTGTAGATAATAAAAAATTGATGGAAACTTTTTCTGGAGTCATTCCCACAATTGTTGAGGCGAGATCTGCAATGGAGGCTGTAGCGTATGGATACCGTTTAGCGAAGAAGGATGAATCTGTTTTGCTTTCTCCTGCATGCGCAAGTTTCGATTTGTTCGAGAACTATGAAGACAGAGGGAACCAGTTTAAGGATGCTGTAAGAGCATTGTAATAAATTCTGAGCATCATGTCGAATAAACTACATACTACAACTGATGATCGATTACTTCAGGCCCGTTCTGAGGGGTTGAAAGCACAAGGTTCGCCCCTGCGTCCGTTAGGAAAATTGTGGGGAATGGATGTGTTTACATGGTTGAATCCAACTCCCGGTGTTTTATTGAATACAATGCAGTCATTTCCTTTTAAAATTGTTTGGATGGCGGGAAGTGATGAGGTGAATGAATTACTCAATGAGGACATTAGCTTGTTGAACAATATTGATTCTATTGTCACTTATGATGCATCTGTATTTTCTTTTAAAGACGAATGGCTGGATGGACTGATCAATTGCGCTGGAACGGACACGGTTGTTGATGCATTCTATTTTGTTGATCATCTGAAAGCGACGAAGAAAATACTTCTTTTTACTGCCTCAGGAGAAGAGGTGATAGAAAAAATAGAAAAATTTGAAAATTTCATACAGTTGATGAGGTCTTAATGAGGGAATACTTGAAATACCTGAAAGGTGATGGTGTCATATGGATCATCACGCTGTTAATGCTCTCATTTTCATTGGTGAGTGTTTACAGTTTTGTGCCCATCCTTGTAAAAATTGAGGGAGGTACACCTTTTAAGTATTTATTCAAGCATTTTGTATATGTAATCATTGGTTTTGGGGTCTTATTCTGGATTCATAAGAAAGACCCAAAATACATCATGCAGCTTTCTAAATTTGGTTATTACATCGGTATAGCTTTGCTCTTATTTACATTGTTCTTTGGTACAAAAGTCAATGATGCAGGAAGGTGGATCAAAATCCCATTTATAGGTCTTACATTCCAATCATCAGATTTCGCAAAGCTGGCATTGCTCATTTATCTATCCCGGATTTTGTCAAAAAAACAAGATCAACTATCAAGTTGGAAAGAAGGCTACAAACCGTTAATTATCCCTGTTATTGTTATTTGTGTTTTGATTCTTAAGGATAATTTTTCAACGGCTGCTTTGCTTTTTGCAATCTGTATGACCTTGCTTTTTATCGGTAAAGTACCGATATCAAAAATCTTTATGACGTTAGTTGGAATAGTAGTGTTAGCTATTCTAGTCGTTGGCTTGCACAAGGCTGTTCCAGAACTAAAGTTGTTCCCGCGCTTTGAAACCTGGGAAAATCGTATCATGAATAAAATGGAGAACGACAATGATGTGCGTTCAAATGCCCAAGCGATGAATGCAAAATTTGCAATTCAACATGGATCTATCTTTGGTTTGGGTGTAGGTGATGGAGAATTGAAAGAATATATTCCCGAGGCTTACGCTGATTTTTATTACTCCAGTTTTGTGGAAGAATTTGGTTTAGTATCAGCAATCATCCTCATCTTACTTTATCTGATCTTATTGTATCGGATCTTCAGAATCGCTCTGCAATCCGATAATCTATTTGAAACGTTTGCCTGTGTTGGAATCGGAATATTATTGCTTACTCAAGCAGCTGTAAACATGCTGGTTTGTACAGGAGTTTTTCCAGTTACAGGTCAAAACATGCCTTTGTTGGCAATGGGTGGCTCTGCTCTAATCATGACTTGTGTCGCAATTGGAATCGTTCAGAGTATTGCCTATCGTCAAGAAAAAGGAAAAGACAGTGGTTTTTCTAATTCACTTGCTGCAGAATGAATTTAGATCGAGTAATTATATCAGGTGGCGGAACAGGAGGACATATTTTTCCTGCGATCGCCATTGCGGATGAAATAAAAAAAAGAAACCCAAAGGCAGAGATACTTTTTATTGGTGCACAGGGAAAAATGGAAATGGAAAAAGTTCCAGCCGCGGGTTATCGCATCGAAGGACTTGCAATTGTCGGTTTTCAGCGAAAACTGACGTTTTCAAATTTTTTGCTTCCATTTAAAATTGTAAAGAGTCTACTCAAAGCAAGAAGCATCCTGAAGGAATTTAAACCACAAGCTGTTGTTGGAGTAGGTGGTTATGCAAGTGGCCCGACATTACAAGCGGCTACTATGTTGAAATTACCAACTCTTGTGCAAGAGCAGAACTCATTTCCTGGAAAGACAAATAAACTTTTGGCATCCAAAGTCAATGTGTTATGCACAGCCTATGACGGTCTGGATAAATTTTTCCCAAAAGAGAAAATTCGATTAACCGGAAATCCTGTCAGACATGACATGGTGTCGATTGATGGGAAACGCGAAGAAGCAATGAATTATTATGGATTTGATTCTTCAAAGAAAACGATTTTGATCATCGGCGGAAGTCTTGGTGCGCGAACACTTAATAACGCTTTAGTTGAAAATATTGCTGAGATAGCCCGTCATGATGAAATTCAAATATTGTGGCAAAGCGGCAAGCTTTATTACGAGCAAATGCTCGAAATAATGAATAAAGAAAAGGTTGATTCTATAAAACTTGTGCAGTTCATAGACCGAATGGATTTAGCCTATGCAGCTGCCGATGTGATTATTTCTCGTGCAGGAGCAATTTCCGTCTCTGAGCTTTGTCTCATTGGTAAGCCAGTGGTTTTGGTTCCTTCCCCGAATGTAGCAGAAGACCATCAAACGAAAAATGCAATGGCTTTAGTAAATAAAAATGCGGCGATTTTAGTGAAAGATACTGAGGCAACGCAACATTTATTCTCAGTGGTCTTTCAATTGATGACGGATGAATCAAGGATGATGACATACAGTTCTGAAATTAAAAAGTTGGCTAAACCAAATGCTACAGCAGACATCGTGAATGAATTAGAAAAAATTGCTAGATAGATGAGTCGCTTGGATCATATCAGTTTCGATCAATTTAATGCCGCATATTTTGTGGGCGTTGGAGGAATTGGTATGTCTGCCTTGGCGCGTTATTTTAAATCATTGGGTTGGGAAGTTTCAGGGTATGACAAAACACCTTCAGCGCTCACACATGAACTTATTAATGAGGGAATAGACATTCATTTTGAAGATTTAGGTGAGGTCGCAATTTCAACATTGCCAAACATCCAACAAACTATTTTCATTTACACTCCTGCAATTCCAAGAGACCATAAAGAACTGGCTTTTATTCGGGATAAAGGATTGGCCTTATTCAAGCGTTCTGAGGTTTTGGGCTTGATAACCAGACAAAGCAAAGGATTGGGTGTTGCAGGTACACATGGAAAGACGACAACTAGTTCCATGTTGGCCCATATTCTAAATCAATCATCTAAACCCTGTGATGCATTTCTTGGCGGCATTGCAACAAATTTTAATTCCAATTTATTAATTGGAAAAGGTGCAGAATATACGGTGATTGAAGCTGATGAATTCGATCGATCTTTTTTGCAATTAAAGCCTTTTGCTTCAATTGTTACGTCGACCGATGCTGATCACCTTGATATTTATGGAGATTCTAATGAATTTATTCAAGGATTTCAGCAGTATACGCAGTTGATTGACCCAGCTGGTTGCTTGGTGAAACGTGAAGGCTTGGATGTTTATTCATCGGCAGAAACAATCACCTATGCGCTGGATTCTGAATCAGCAGATTATGCTGCATCTAATTTGCGCATGGATGACGGGCGATTTTACATGGATGTCAGAACCCCAAATTCGCTATGGAGTGAAGTAGAACTCGGAATACCAGGAATACACAATGCCGAAAATGCATTGGCATGTATTGCACTTTTGGAGTTCCTTTCAGTTTCTGAAAATGAAATTCGAACAGGACTCAGCACATTTTTGGGCGTTAAAAGACGGTTTGAATACCATCTTAGAAAACCAAATCTTGTTTACATCGACGATTATGCGCATCATCCAACTGAACTTAGTGCACTGATTTCATCCATTCGACTTCTTTATCCCAACAAGAAAATTACTGGAATATTTCAACCTCATCTTTTTTCTCGAACACGCGATTTTTTTGATGGATTTGCGAAAGAATTGTCAAAACTGGATGATTTAATTCTAATGCCAATTTACCCTGCAAGAGAACTGCCAATTGAAGGTGTTACAAGTGAAGCTTTATTAGAGGCAATTTCTTTGAAAAGCAAGAAAATTCTTTCGTCGGAAGAAGTATTGAAAAGCTTCCAAGGATTCAATAACGGGGTAGTGTTAACGATCGGCGCAGGTGATATTGATCGCATTGTTGAACCGTTAAAAAAAGTGCTGTCATGAACAAGTGGGTGAAAGGATCGTTATGGGCGCTATTTTTAGGGGGAGTGATAACAGTTTTAGTTCTTTCTCAACAATCTCAATCAGAAAGCACGCTTGAAACAGCGGATATTGTGATCCATGTAACAGGAGAAAATGCGTTTTTAAATGAGCATGAATTGCATCAGCGACTAAAGCGTCGTGGTTTCGTTTTTAAAGGCCAAATGCAACGTGATTTGAAAGTCGCAGCCATTGAAAAATTTATCAGGGCGATGACTGAAGTCAAGGAAGTAAAAGTTTTTACGAACATCGGTCATGGATGGAAAATTGATGTGGTGGTCCGTAAACCAATTGCGCGCATTTTTAATCAGTTTGGAGAATCGTATTATTTGGATGATGACGGGGTGATCATGCAAACGTCGACTATCCATACGGCTCGCGTGCTTGTAGTTAGCGGAAATTTGAAGGATCGTCCAACATCAATTTCTGTGTCGGAGATTATCAACAATGACTCTTTGAAAAGTATTCGAAAGCTAGATGATGTCTATCGTATTTCAAATTATGTTTGTAAAGACCCCTTAATGCAGGCACTGATAGGGCAAGTTCACCTTAAAAAGAGCGGAGATTTTATTCTAGTGCCAATCGTAGGGGGACAAGAGATTGTTTTCGGAACAGCAAACACAGACAAGGAGGTAAAAGAGAAGTTTGAGAAATTGAAGATCTTTTACAGTGAGGCGATCCCCTATGAAGGATGGAATAAATACACCGAAATCAATCTGAAGTACGATAAACAGATTGTAGGCAAAACAATAGAAAGTAACACGCAGGAAAATTAACAGTTATGTCAAAGATTATAGTCGGACTGGATATAGGAACAACAAAGATCGCTTGTTTCGTGGGCAAGAAAAATGAGCACGGAAAGATTGAGATTTTATCAATGGGTAAAAGCGAGTCGCTCGGGGTAACGAGAGGAATGGTTGCGAACATTGAGAAAACAGTACAATCAATCAAAGTTGCGGTGGAGGAAGCTCAAGAGCGAGTAGATGGACAGTTGACTGTGCGTGTCGTGAATGTTGGAATTGCAGGGCAGCACATTAAAAGTTTACAGCACCGAGGAATCCACACCAGAGATTATATTGATGTTGAGATATCTCAGAAAGATATCGATGCCTTGGTGGAAGATATGTACAAGTTGGTAATGCAACCTGGTGAGGCCATTATCACTGTATTGCCGCAGGAATATATTATTGACAATGAGCAAGGAATCAAAGACCCAATCGGTATGCTCGGCCGCCGTTTGGAAGCAAATTTCCACATCATTACGGGTCAGATTGGGGCTTCCATGAACATTACAAAATGTGTAGAGAAAGCTGGATTAGAGGTGAAGGAAATTATCCTGGAACCGATTGCTTCCGCTGACGCTGTATTGTCAGATGAAGAAAAAGAAGCAGGAATAGTGTTGGTTGACATAGGTGGCGGTACAACGGACGTTGCAATTTTTCACGAAGGAATCATACGTCATACTGCAGTTATTCCTTTTGGAGGAAATGTCATCACAGAGGACATCAAAGAAGGCTGCACAATTATGCGTCGACAAGCAGAAATGTTGAAAACCAAATTTGGTTCAGCACTTGCATCTGAAAGTCAAGAAAACGAAATCGTTTGCATTCCTGGATTGCGAGGTCGCGACCCGAAAGAAATTACTGTTAGAAATCTTGCGAGTATTATTCAAGCAAGAATGGAAGAGATCATAGAATTGGTGCATTATGAAATCATTAATTCGGGTTACCAGAAAAAATTGATTGGAGGAATCGTTGTAACAGGTGGAGGCGCTCAATTGAAGCACATTACACAATTGTTCGAATATATCACAGGAATGGATACGCGTGTTGGTTATCCAACTGAGCATTTAGCGAACAATAACCACATCGAAAACTTGACAAGCCCAATGTATGCAACGGGTATTGGATTGGTACTCAAAGGATTTGAGGCATTGGAGAAAAACTATTCAACTACTGAAGCAGCAAGCAACGGAGCAGTTAAAACACATTCTGTTAAAAACAGAGGATCATTTTTTGATACAATTGTCAAAAGAGGTGTAGATTGGTTCAAGGAAGATAATTAAATTTGCAAATAGAATAAACGAGGGAATATGGAGTTTGATTTACCAAAAGAAACGAGTTCGATCATTAAAGTGATCGGCGTAGGTGGAGGCGGAAGCAATGCTGTCAATCACATGTACGACCAAGGAATCATTGGCGTAGATTTCATCGTATGTAATACTGATCGTCAGGCCTTGGATATTTCTCCTGTGCCCTACAAAATACAACTTGGAACATCCTTGACAGAAGGTCGTGGTGCTGGTGCAATTCCTGAAATCGGAATGAACGCAGCGATTGAAAATATCGAGGAGATAAAAGAACTGTTGAGCCAAAACACTAAAATGGTTTTTGTTACAGCAGGACTTGGTGGTGGAACTGGAACTGGTGCAGCACCTGTAATTGCTCAGGTTGCAAAAGAAATGGGTATCCTTACGGTTGGTATTGTCACGGTGCCTTTCAATTTTGAAGGAAGAAAAAGAAGACAACAAGCGGAAGATGGATTGGAAAAAATTCGTCAGAATGTAGATACATTGTTAGTGATAAACAATGAGCGTCTTCGTGAGATAACGGGCAACTTAACTATTGGAAATGCTTTTTCACAAGCTGATGATGTATTGACAATCGCAGCAAAGGGAATTGCAGAAGTGATCTCTGTAACAGGTGCAATTAATGTTGACTTTAATGATGTGAAAACTGTTATGAAAGACAGTGGTCACGCGATCATGGGAAGCGCAACTGCAGAAGGAGAAAATCGTGCGATTACAGCAGTTCAACAAGCCTTGGCTTCGCCATTACTTGACGATAGCGATATCAACGGAGCACAGTACGTTTTACTCAACATCACTTACGGTGACAAGGAAGTTTTAATGGATGAAATTTCTGAAATCACAGATTACATCCAAGACGAAGCAGGTTCTACAGCTGATGTTATTTGGGGTCATGGTTATGATGCAACATTGGGCGATAAAATAGGTATTACATTGATTGCTACTGGTTTTAATACAGGAAACAATGTGGGTTTTTATAAGGCACCTGAAAAGACGGTGCGCTCCCTTGACGATGAACCAAAAAATGAAATCGTTAAACCGCTTGATTCTCCAACACAAGTAAATTCATATACCCCACCGGTAGTGAATGAAACAACTGTTGAGCCATTTCTAAAAAATGAATTAGTTGAACCGACAGCAAATGTTCAAAATGTTGTTGAGCCTTCAGTTAACACACTGCCTGTAACGGAAGAACCTTTTTTGAGAGAAGAAAAAGCAGATGACAATGGTGTTCAATTCAACTGGGAGATCTCATCTCCAGCGCAAGTGGTAGAAAACACAACAGTTACACCTGAACCTGAACCAGTTGTCGAAAAGGTTGTTCGTCATGTTTTGGAAGATGATAACAATGAAAAAGTAAATCTTGACACTGTAACAGCGAAATCAATTCTTTCACCGGAAGAGCAGCAACGCAGAAATCAAGAGCGTCTTTCTAAAATTCAAGATTATACTTCAAAATTGAAAAAAGCTGAAGGAATAACAGAATTTGAAAATGAACCAGCATACGTTCGTCGTAACATTCAATTGGATAATTCTCAAAAGAGTACGCAAGAAACTGTGAGTCGTTTTGGACTTACGGAAGATGAGACTGGTACTTCTCTTCGCAATAATAATTTCTTGCACGATAACGTAGACTAATGAATTTTACGGAACGCATTAACGCAGACATAAAAAGTGCGATGTTAGCCAAAGAGAAAGAACGTTTGGCTGCTTTGAGAGACATTAAATCAAAATTATTATTGGAAGCAACATCTGGTGGTAATGGAGAAGTTTCGGAAGATGTCGCTATGAAAATTTGCATGAAATTGCACAAACAACGCATAGAAACGTATGATTTGTACAATCAGCAGGGGAGAGAGGATTTAGCTGCAGAAGAATTGTTTCAAGCTAAAGTGATAGAAGAATATTTGCCTAAAATGCTTTCTGAAGAAGAGGTGCGCGCTGAAGTAGAAGCTGCGATAGCACAAACAGGAGCATCCGGCCCCCAAGAAATGGGTAAAGTAATGGGTGTTTTGACTGGAAAATTAGCAGGCAAAGCAGATGGAAAATTGATTGCATCACTTGTTAAAGAACTCCTTTCTCGTTGATAGAAAATATAGAAATAATGAAGCGCGTTCGTCCTTAGATTGAACGCGTTTTTTTATGGTAAAAAGATAAAAAAATCTCGATTACATTTGTAACATGAATTTGGAAGTTCTTAAAGAAAAATTAGCCGAAACAATTCGGAATTATAATACCAAAGGTTGGTCGCCGGCAACCTCAACTAACTATTCTTTCAGGGATTTAGACAATAATATTTGGGTTTCAAGATCTGGAGTTGACAAAAGTGAATTTTCTGCAAATGATTTTATAACTGTTAATTTTGAAGGAACAGCTACAGGTGATTTTGTTGGAGTAAAACCTTCAGCTGAAACACTTATTCACTGTGTCCTTTATGGCTTATTTCCTTCAACAAAAGTGATCCTTCACAGTCATTCTGTAAACCCGGTTGTACTGTCAAATTTAGTTAGTGACTCTATCACTTTTCAAGGATATGAAGTGCAAAAAGGTTTTGCAGGACAATCAACACATGAGATCGAAGTGCAAGTGCCAGTATTCGATAATTCGCAAGACATGGAACTGCTGACTGCACAAATGAGGAATCGCAAGGATTCATTGAGTAATCATGCATTTTTAATTCGCAAACACGGTACTTATGCCTGGGGAACAAATTTGTTTGAGGCAAAACGTCATTTGGAGACTTTGGAATATCTTTGTGAATGTGAACTGAGATTACGTAGTTTAAAATAACATTTCAACCATGGCAATTTTATCTATTCCTGAAAAAAACATTGAACTATCAAACCCAAGAGAAATTCGTGCTTTCTTTGAAACGAGAAATATTTTTTTTGATCAATGGAATTGTGATGTAGAATTTCATGATACAGCAACACAAGAAGAAATTCTTCAGGCATATTCCAAGGACTTGGATCCTTTTATGAAAGCAGGAGGCTATTTAACTGCTGATGTTATTTCTATAAATAAATTGACAGAAAATTACGAAGCAATTCGTGCGAAATTCTTAGCAGAGCATACCCATTCTGAAGATGAAATTCGGTTTTTTGTGGATGGCCAAGGATTGTTTTGGTTTCACCTTGAAAATGAACCTGTCTTTAACTTATTATGCCAGAAAGGAGATTTAATTTCAGTTCCTGCAGGAACAAAACATTGGTTTGATGCAGGGGCGACAGATCCATTTGTAAAGGCCATTCGAATTTTTATAGACATGTCTGGCTGGGTGCCTGAATACACAGGCTCAAAGATTGAAACATCCTTTAGTGGATTTTCATTTCCTGCCTAAAATCTTACGATATACCCAAAATTGATGCCTACCATTTCGAAAGGAGTGTGGTACAGTTCGGCTATCTTGTGCTCATGGATGTTATTCGTAGAAACATTTATAAATGAAGCATTTATGTCGCCTTTAGGATGAGTTGTCATCGTGTTGTGAACTTCATCTTGCATGTATTTTACATTGACATACTCAAAATGATTCATTCCTCTTGAATAACTCATTGAGAAATACAATTTGTGCGCGTTTTCAGTGGTTATTTTACGAAATAATTTTTCAAGTGCAATTTCAGCACCGATTTCTCCTCCATAAATCGCGCCCGTGAATCGTTGACTTACATTTCGATCGAGTGGTTGACATCCATCTGCGTCTTGTGGATCGGCAATAACTATTTTTGTGCGCATCGATGCAAGTCCAATTTGTGGCGTAATAAATCCTCTTACTGCTCTGAAATCTTGACCAATCATTGTTTTAGCTCCAAGTAAATATTTGCTCATACCGCTCGAATAGCTCACATTTGTAATGGTCTGTGAACCATCGTCAAATTGATATGTCTGTTCCAGATTTT
>JBIIQP010000209.1:0-3292 GCA_044341975.1 Crocinitomicaceae bacterium | reverse complement strand
GGAAGAGCTGACTGGTAAATTTTCTGTTGCACTGATGCTTCAAATTTTGCCAAAAAATGATTCGTACAACTTCTTAAAGCTAAAGGCTTGGGGACAGGGTCAAAGTTTTGGAGCGAATGTAGGCAAAAGAGGTATGTTTTTTCCATATGAAAAGGGAATTTGTTTGTACATCGATCGAGAGGAACCTGCAGCTGCGAATGAATAGCTAGATTCACTTCTTAATGAAAGGGTCACGGGAAATTGTGGCCCTTTTTATTTAAGATAACTTAGAAAAAATGGATTAGAACCAAAATTCATTAAATTTGTTTATCGAGTGTAACAAGTTTTGTTAAATGATGAAAGAAGTAAGTATTGATGAGTTGAAGCGAAAGTTTCAAGAGAAAATTGATAAAGACATCAAAATCGAGCCAAAGGACTGGATGCCGGATGATTATCGTCAAACATTGATCAGGCAGATTTCACAGCACGCACATTCTGAAATTGTTGGGATGTTGCCTGAAGGAAACTGGATAACTCGTGCGCCAAATCTTCGCCGAAAAGCAGTGTTACTTGCGAAAGTGCAAGATGAAGCTGGACATGGTTTGTATCTCTACAGTGCCGCTGAGACACTTGGTGCCGATCGCGAGGAAACAATTGATGATTTACATACGGGTAAAGCAAAATATTCGTCCATTTTTAATTATCCAACACTAACGTGGGCCGACATGGGTGCGATAGGCTGGTTGGTTGATGGAGCTGCTATAATGAATCAAGTTCCTTTATGCCGCTGCTCATATGGACCGTATGCGAGGGCAATGGTGAGGGTATGTAAAGAGGAATCTTTTCACCAACGTCAAGGTTTTGAAATCATGACGACTTTGGCAAATGGTACTCCTGAGCAAAAGGCAATGGCACAAGATGCTCTCAATCGTTTTTGGTGGCCTGCATTAATGATGTTTGGTCCAAATGACGCTGATTCAAAGCACACCGAACAATCAATGCGCTGGAAGATAAAGCGGCACACAAACGATGAATTGCGTCAGCAATTTGTTGATGTGACTGTGCCTCAGGCTGAAATGATTGGGCTTGCTGTTCCCGATAAAGACATGAAATTCAATGAAGCGACGGGACATTATGAACATGGACCAATTAACTGGGATGAATTCTGGGAAGTTGTAAAGGGCAATGGGCCGTGCAACAAAGATCGTATTGATGTTAGAAGAAGTGCGAAGGAAAAAGGAGAATGGGTGAGAGAGGCTGCAAATGCCTATGCTGAAAAACGTGCACGTAGAAAAAGTGCTTAAAAAAACAGAATCAATGAGTAAAAACGAGTGGCCACTTTGGGAGGTTTTTATCCGCAGTAAAGCAGGATTAAACCACAAGCATGTGGGAAGTTTAAGAGCAGCCGATGCAGAAATGGCAGTTGAAAATGCTCGAGATGTTTACACGAGAAGATCGGAGGGAATTAGTATTTGGGTAGTTGAATCCAAAGATGTTTATGCGTCTGATCCAACTGAAGCTGATGCATTGTTTGAACCAGCTGATTCCAAAATATACAGGCATCCAACATTTTATGATGTTCCGGATGGAATTTCTCATATGTAAACAATTCCGCAGAAAATGAGTTCACTTTTTGAATACACCCTTCGTTTGGGTGATGATAGTTTGATTCTTGGTCATCGTTTGTCAGAATGGTGTGGTCATGGTCCCATTCTTGAGGAGGATATTGCGATGACCAATATTGCTCTCGATTTGGTTGGACAGGCTACTACGTTATTAAACTACGCAGGTGTTGTTGAAGGAAAAGGTCGAGATGGAGATGCACTTGCTTTTCTGCGTTTTGACAGAGAATATAAAAATGCGCTCCTGGTTGAGCAACCCAATGGTGATTTTGCTGTGACAATGGTGAGACAGTTTTTATTTGATGCATACCGAAAGCCACTTTTTGAAAAAATGCAGCACAGTAAAGACGAAATGCTCGCTTCAATTGCTGAAAAATCTTTAAAGGAAACTCGTTATCATTTAAAACATTCTTCGGAGTGGATTATTCGTTTAGGTGATGGCACAGAAGAATCAAATCGTCGTGCTCAAGAGGCTGTGAATACTTTGTGGCGGTATACTTCAGAGTTGTTTATTATGGATGAATTGGAGACTGAGTTGTCTGCTGAAGGAATTGCCCCAAATTTATTGGAAATTGAAGCAGAATGGAAAAGTACAGTCGATGCTGTGTTTAAGGAGGCAACATTGACAATCCCTCAGAATAATTGGAAACAATCAGGAGGTAGAAAAGGCATGCACTCTGAACATTTAGGGTATATTTTAGCGGAATTGCAATACATGCAACGCGCATATCCTAACATGCAGTGGTAAGCGAAAAAGATATATGGGAATTACTAGAGCAAGTTTCAGATCCTGAAATTCCTGTCCTCAGTGTGATTGATCTTGGAGTAGTGAGAAGTATTTCTCTCGAAAAGGGTACATGTTCGATCAAAATTACGCCAACCTATTCGGGCTGTCCAGCCATGAAAACTATTGAGGAAGACATTATCCTTAAACTGAAAGAAAATCACATCGAAAATGTGAAAGTGGATTTGGTTTTATCCCCTGCATGGTCAACCGATTGGATTTCAGAAAATGGGCGTATAAAGCTCAGAGAATATGGGATTGCCCCTCCAGAAAATGAAGTAGATAAATCTGTTTTATTCGCAGAGCCCCCCATAGTGCCTTGTCCACTTTGCGGTTCTAAAAACACACGTATGGTTTCTTTATTTGGCAGTACGGCGTGTAAATCACAATACCAATGCAATGAATGCTTGGAACCATTTGATTATTTCAAGTGTTTGAAATAGCCATTTATTAGCACGTATAAATTTGAAGTGCTTTTAGTGATAAAACGCAGTTATTACCCTAGAAATGGATATCTGTAATCTGTTGCCGGTACAAATGTTTCTTTAATGGTTCTAGCAGAAACCCATCGCATAAGATTCATGGCTGCACCTGCTTTATCATTCGTTCCGGAACCTCTTGCACCTCCAAATGGTTGTTGACCAACCACAGCGCCTGTTGGTTTGTCGTTGATGTAAAAATTCCCAGCGGCATGCTGCAATTTCTGTGTTGCCAGATTAATTGCATACCTGTCGTTCGACATGATAGAACCTGTTAATGCATATTCAGATGTTTGATCCAACAATTCAAGTGTTTCCTCAAATTTATTTTCATCATATACATAAATAGTAAGGACCGGACCGAAAATCTCTTCACACATTGTTCGGAATTTTGGATTCGTAGTTACCACTGTAGTTGGTGAAATAAA
>JBIIQP010000077.1:0-11773 GCA_044341975.1 Crocinitomicaceae bacterium | reverse complement strand
GCACGTTTCCACTATTCAAATACGTGTAAATGAGTGTAGTTACAGACATCAAAAGCGTAAATAAACTCACGTGATCTCCGTAAGGCCAAATGTTCATGCCGATATCATAGATTGAATCGTAAGACGAAAGATCTTCAGCCCACAAGAAAGGTTTCTGTCTCAACTCAAAAGCAGAAGGGAAGAAGCGGAACACTGCTAGCAAGATCGGCATCTGAATAAGCATCGGAATACATCCTGCCAATGGACTTGCTCCAGATTCTCTGTACAAGGTCATCATTTCCATTTGCTTTTTCATAGCATCCTCTTTTTCCGGATACTTCGCATTCAACTCATCAATTTCTGGTTTAAGAATGCGCATTTTAGCAGAGGATAAATACATTTTCCACTGAATCGGCATCAAGATGAACTTCAATATTAAGGTCAACATTAAAATAGCGATACCAACGCCCATGCCTGTATTTGTAAGGAAATTGAATAAAGGCTGAACTGCATACAAATTGATCCAACGGAATAATCCCCAGCCGAAATTCAAGATGTCGTCATAGTTGTGATCGTATGACTTCAATGTTTCATAATCATTCGGTCCAAAGAACCAATTCATTTTTACTGAAACATTGTTTGCATCTGATAACCCAAGACCAGCAAGCGCATGGAAACCTTTTAAGTGAGTCCATTGTCTTTCGTGACCATCTTTGTATTCATTCACCCAAAGTTTTGTTCCATCTTTTGAAAAAGCTCTATCCGGGCGAATAATGGATGAGAAATAACTTTGTTTATAGGCAATCCACTCGATGTTGTCTTCTGCTGTAGCATCATCACTACCCATTTCAGATAGGTAGTCAAAACCTTCTTTTTGATTGTTGAAACAAACCGTAGAAACACGTCTTTGCTCAGAGAAAAGTCTTTCTGTTCTTCTGAATGAAGTTTCCCAGCCAAAGCGAATATTTTGTAGACTCACTTTTCCTGCAAATCCATCCATGTGGATGGTGTAGTCAAGATCATATGCATCCTTCTTCAAGTTGTATATATACTCGATTTTTTGGCCCTTTTCTAATTCAGCAGTCAGAGTAATGGAATGATCAGTTTTACTTGTTACGTCAAACATTAGTCCACCTGTAGAGATGTTTTTACCATTCATTGGAAACACCAACTGATTCACAGCATCACCATCTTTGAAAAGCACTAATGGATTTGACTTCGCAGCGTCTACTTTTTTCTTTTCTTTTTTTGTCTTCTTCGCGTAATCTGAATACGTCTCAAATTCTTTCAAACGAACAGCAGCAACTTTACCACCTTTCGTTGAGAAGTCAATGATCATTTTCTCATTTTCCAAACGAATCAATTCAGCCTCTTTAGCGATAACAGGTTTTGAGGAATTGTTGCTTTCTTTGACTTCAGAGGCTGTTTTCTTCGCTTCAACAGTCTTTTTCTTTTCGGTTTCTTTTTCCTTCTTTTCCTGAAGGGCAATCTCCTTCTCTTGTTTTTTAATCTCCTCCTCAGAAGGTTGATTCATAATGGCAAATACAGAAAGTATAAGTCCAATCAATACAAGTCCTATGACAGAATTTCTATCCATTTCTTATTTTTTATTTTTAATCGCTGCATCAATAAATGCTACAAAAAGAGGGTGAGGTTTGGCTACAGTACTTTTGTATTCTGGATGGAATTGGGCACCTACAAACCAAGGGTGATCTTCTAATTCTACAACCTCAACCAATCCAGTCTCAGGATTTTTACCAGTTGGAATCATTCCTGCTTTTTCGAATTCTTCTATGTATTTATTGTTGAATTCAAAACGGTGTCGGTGACGTTCAGAAATTTTATCTGTATTGTATGCCAAAGACACTTTCGATTCAGGTTTTAATTGGCAAGCATACGCTCCAAGTCGCATCGTTCCACCTTTTTCTGATACATTCTTTTGTTCTTCCATCATGCTGATTACAGGATATTTGCAATCCTCATCGATTTCGGTAGTATGTGCATCATCATAACCCAATACGTGGCGCGCAAACTCGATAACTGCACATTGCATTCCCAAACAAATTCCTAGGAATGGAATTTTATTTTCTCTTGCGAAACGAACTGCTTCAATCTTTCCTGAAATTCCTCTTGAGCCAAATCCTGGGGCAACAAGAATTCCATCCAAATCTTTCAATTCACTTTCAAGATTTGATTTACTTAACTTTTCAGAATGAATCCATTTTACATTCACTCGGGCTTCATTTGATACACCAGCATGAATAAAAGCTTCACTGATCGATTTATATGAATCTTTTAACTCAACATATTTCCCAACTAAACCAATATTTACTTCCCTTTTTGGATTTTTTAAGCGGCTAAGAAATTCTTTCCAGTTGTCAAGTTTTGGTGTCGATTTGGCGGAAAGGCCAAGTTTCTCCAACACAACCTTGTCTAATTCTTCAGTTTGCATCAAAAGAGGAACATCGTAGATTGACTCAGCATCTCTTGACTCAATAACCGCATTCATGCTCACATTACAAAACTTCGCTATTTTCTTTCTAAGTGTCAGATCAAGTTCATGCTCCGTTCTGCAGCACAAAATGTCTGGTTGAACACCAAGTTCAAGCAATTGTTTTACTGAGTGTTGAGTTGGTTTTGTTTTTAATTCACCAGCAGCAGCAAGGTAGGGCACAAGTGTTAAATGAACAACAATACAGTCGTTTTCAAACTCCCACATCATTTGTCGTACAGCCTCAACATACGGTAACGACTCAATGTCACCAACTGTTCCGCCAATTTCTGTAATTACAATATCGTATTCACCACTTTTACCTAAAATCTGAATACGGTCTTTGATTTCATCAGTAATATGGGGAATAACCTGTACAGTTTTACCAAGAAATTCACCACGTCGTTCTTTTTCTATAACAGACTGATATATTCTTCCTGTAGTAACATTGTTTGCTTGCGAGGTAGGAACATTTAAAAAACGCTCGTAGTGGCCCAAATCTAAATCTGTTTCAGCACCATCATCCGTAACAAAGCATTCGCCATGTTCATAAGGATTAAGTGTTCCTGGATCGATATTGATGTAAGGATCAAGTTTTTGAATCGTTGCGGAATAACCTCTTGCCTGAAGCAATTTGGCCAATGATGCGGAAATAATTCCTTTACCAAGAGAAGAGGTGACGCCCCCGGTTACAAAAACGTATTTGGTAGAATTTGACATGTTTTTTGAAGTGTAACTACGGGGCGCAAAGTTAGTACATTCCTTTTAATCTGAATTTTTATTTATGCCTTTCAGCCAAAATAATATTAACAATCGTCAACTATTTTATTCATTCCAATTCATGTTCAACCCTCCTTGAAAATAAAATATAGCATTACGCGCCTCATTTTTCTGAAAAACGGAGCAGCCATTTTTATCCAATCGGGGATAATGCGGCGTATTTCTTTTAATAGATGATGGTAAAAAAATCAAATCATGTATGAGTCGATTCTGGAAAGCATGCCGAATTTGCTCGCTATCTGCACCAATGCGATAGGTGAGGGATTGGCCAAAACCGAGATCATAGCTGAATCCACCATACAATATGCCATGACTGGTATTCCCATAGCACGTCTCTTCCAGTGATCTAAAACCATTTGGACAACCTGAAAAAGAAATTTTTTGCCAAACTGTCTGGGATGTTTCTCCGGTCCATATATATATCCCACCCATCAATTTCCATGGATTGTTTCTGTATGAAAAGACTAAGTGGCCACTTCGGAATCGATCCTTTCCTTGCCCACCGAAAACATCATTTTCAAATAAAATAGCTGCTTTTTTTAAATGCAAAGACCATCCACCTGAACGCTGAGAAGTTCGAGCATTGTCATTGTACCAAATGTAATTATAGCCCAATGCATAGTTGGAGCTTGAGTTGTGAAGCAATCCATCCAATTGAAAATCGGGTGTTTGGTCTTTTTTTCCTGCCAGTAACATTAAGCCAAAAGTGGTTCTTGATTCTAAAAATTGTTTTCTGTCACCGTAACTTGTTAGATTGAATGATGTGGAATTGCCGAAATTTAGTTGGAAATGATTTTGGAGGTAATATGTATTCAGCAAGAGACCAATACTATTTAGATGGGTGCCAAATCGTAAATTTACGCCAACTGAAGCTCCGAAATGTTTGAAAACAAATGTTTGTCCCTTTAACATCAAAGGAAATAGAAGT
This sequence comes from Crocinitomicaceae bacterium, assembly GCA_044341975.1. Taxonomy (GTDB): domain Bacteria; phylum Bacteroidota; class Bacteroidia; order Flavobacteriales_D; family Crocinitomicaceae; genus M0103. The sequence continues at coordinate 7,595 of JBIIQP010000077.1, read as the reverse complement.
ACAAGGATGGGAATTAATTTGTGCACGTCCCAATTTAGTCAAAAAACATTCCAAAACGGAAAACTACCACAGACGAATAGAACTGACCAGTTATCAGTTTTCAAACAATAATGAAGGGAAAGAAGCTATTTTTGTTTTATGACAGGAAGCAGGCGTTTGTATTGGATTGCACAATTTATTGGGTGGACATCTTATGCGGCTCTTATTTTCCTGGCTACTTATGCTGACGATCCCAAAAGTATTGATTGGAAATTTTATGTGAACATCGTTTCACTTATCCTATTCGGAATTGTTTTTACACATTTGATGAGGGGTGTTTTTATACGTTTAGGTTGGCTTGAATTGAAATTACCGCCATTGATACCCAGGGTTTTGATTTCATCAATGATTTGTGCCATCGTCGTTTCAATTGCCACGAACCTTGTTTCAGTTGCTGTGAATTCAGATGACCGCGATCCGCTAGACTTCCTGGATATGCTAATTAATATTTTTGCGGTTCTAATTTTAATCTTGTTCTGGAATTCTATTTATTTCACTTTTCATTTTTTTCAAAAATCGCGGAATCAAGAATTGAATAATATATCACTTGAGGCCAGTAAAAATGAAATTGAATTAAAAAACTTGCGCTCACAGTTGAATCCACACTTTTTATTTAATTCGCTCAATAGCATTCGTGCATTGATTGATATTGAGCCTCAAAATGCCAAGGGTGCTGTGACAACTTTATCGAATTTACTTCGGAAATCACTAATTCTAGGCAAAGAAGACTTGGTTCCTTTGAACGAAGAAATGGAAATGGTTTCCAATTATCTAGAACTTGAAAAGGTTCGATTTGAAGAGAGACTTACGGTTGAATGGAAATTGGATGAAAAGTTAGATGATTTTTTAATACCTCCCTTTTCACTTCAAATGCTGGTTGAAAATGCAATTAAACATGGAATATCCAATCTAATTGAGGGTGGTATCATATCCATTGAAAGTCAAAAAAAAGATGATTGTATTTTGATTTCAGTGAGAAATACAGGGACATTGAAATTAGAGAGTGACACAGGAATTGGAATCGAAAACACAAAAAGAAGACTTGCGCTACAATTTGGTGATCACGCTGAATTTTCACTTCAACAAATGAAAGAAAGTGTCATTGCACAATTAATTTTCAAGATAAAAGACAATTAAAAATGAAAACATTTAAAACATTATTGATTGATGATGAGCGACTTGCAAGAGAGGAGCTGAAGTCTTTATTGAAAGAATACCATGAAATTGAAATCATTGACGAAGCCAAAAATGGGGAAGAGGGTATTCAAAAAATAAAGGAATTGAAACCAGATTTGATTTTTTTGGACATTAATATGCCTGGAATAAATGGATTTGACATGATCAAGCAACTAGAGGAGATTCCAAGGGTTATATTTGTGACTGCCTACGATGAATACGCCCTAAAAGCATTTGAAGTCAATGCGCTGGATTATATTTTAAAACCTGTTGATCCTGAAAGATTGCGAGAGGCAATTCAAAAATTAACAACTGAAGACGACTTCGTTTCGTCGCAACAAACTATTATTTCTCGAAAGGAGCGCGTTTTATCTGTCAACGATCGTGTATTTATAAAGGATGGAGAAAAGTGTTGGTTTGTTGAACTCAGCAAGGTGCGGATGCTGGAGTCAGATGGCAATTATGTGAAGGTGTATTTTGATAATTTTCGGCCTCTAATTCTTCGTTCATTAAATAGTTTTGAGGATCGGTTGGATCCAGAACAATTTTTCAGAGCAAATAGAAAGTACATCATCAATCTGCAATGGGTATCTTCGATTGAAAACTGGTTTAATGGTGGCTTGCAAGTAGAGCTTAAAGAAGGGGAGAAGGTAGAAATATCACGCAGACAAGCAATTCGTTTTAAAGAGATGATGAGTCTGTAATTAATCTTATCTCAGTATCGAGGATTTCTATTTGACGTGCCTTGTATAATTTACCAATCGCTTGCTTGAACGTCTTCTTGCTCATGCCTACTTGTTCACGAATGTCTTCCGGACTGCTTTTGTCAGAAAGGTAAAGTGAGCCCTTTGACTTTACTATTTCTAAGATGGATTGAGCAGCATCATCAAACTTTTCAAACCCAATTTTCTCGAAACGAATATCAAGCTTACCATCATCACGCACGTTAAGTACGAACCCTCTGATTTTTTGACCTCTTCGAATTGGTTTACTGATGTCATTTTGAAATACCATACCGTGGTAACGTTCATCAACGATTAATTTTACACCCAATTCGGTTTTATCACACACTAACAATTCAACTTCTTGACCAACGAGATCTTTATCTGAGCACTCTTCAAGATAACGATTGATTTTTGTTGTCGCAAATAATCGGTCTGTAGCCCCATCCATTTGAAGAGTGACCAAGTAATATTTGCCTTCCTCCATTTTCAGTTGCTGCTCCTTGAAAGGAACCATCAAATCTTTTTCTAAACCCCAATCAAGGAAAGCTCCGTAAAGATTAACCTCTTTTACTTTGAGGTAAGCGTAACCGTATAAATGAATGAAAGGCGTTTCTGTTGTTGCAACGATGCGATCTTCCGAATCACGATAAAGAAAGACGCTGATCATGTCTTCTTCAGACATGTCATTTGTTATGTATTTGCCAGGAAGTAGCACATCATTACCATCTTCATCACCTAGATAAGCGCCAGGGGCAGTGAAACGAAGTATTTTTAATAAGTTGATTTCTCCAATTTGCATCTACTAGAAATAAAGGGCTCCTGCCTGCTTTGATTTCAAGATCATACAAGGAAGATTATTTTCATTGGTAATAAGTGATTGTGCAAAAGTATCAAACTGAGGAAGTAAACTTTCAGAGTGGTAAGCGATTGCCACCATATCTATTTCCTTTTCTTTTACATATTCCATGATTTTTTTAGAATAGGAACCTCCTCGTGGTATCATTTCGACAACGCATGGCACATTTCTCTCTTGGTATTGTTTTTTAACAATCAGAATGCGTGTTTTCATTTGTTGACCAAGGTACTCGTCATTTTGCTTTTCTCCAATAACATGAACTGTAGCGCCAAAAATTTCGGCCATATCCCCTGCATTGTTTATAATCTGAAGACTTTCCTTAGTTAAATCAATTGGAACAACGATATTTTTTATATCCTTAAACGGCGTATCCTTTTGAAGAATGATAAATGGTGTATCTGCACTAACAACAACTTTCATTGCTTTGCTCCCTAATAATTTTTGCATACCCGATGAACCATGAGTACCCATGATGATTAGTTGAGCACCTTCTTTGCGTGCTATATTTCCGATTTCGTCAAAAATAGAACCCTCACGCACTGATTTAGAAAAGGAAATCCCATCATTTTTACCAGCATTCGTGATGATTTCATCAAGCTTAGCACTCGCTTTTGCCGCCTCCGATTTAGAAGAAACTATATGCAGCAAAAGAATTTCAACGCTAATTCGTTTTGATAGATTAATCGCATAATTCAGTGCGGCATCTCCAACAGGAGTAAAATCATGAGGTACAATGTAAAGATTGCTATTCATAGTGTGTAACTTAACTTTTGTAAAATTAGGTAAAAAAGCAGATGAAGAGTATCAAACTTTTCCACATTAACAGGTTAATTTACCGTGTTTAATGTCGTCTTTTTTTCTTACCACCTAATCCACCTGTTGTCGCATTGAGATTGTTCGGATCACGGTTATCTTTTTTATCCACTTTTTTGTCCAATTCTTCTTTCTTTTTCTCTTCTGGTCGCACATCTGTTTCAGGAGTAACGGCAGTATGCTGACTGCCTGAAATAGGTGATTTTGAATCTTCAGGATTTTCCCATTTGTTCTTGATGTCAACCTTTTCGATTTTTCCGGAACGTTCATTTTTAATGTAGACCTCTTTTCTTTCTTCAGTGGGCTGGTTAACACCAATTACATCTTCCTTTAAAATCCATTTGTTCTTATCAAAATAGAAAGCATCGTAAGTGAGATCGGGTACATAAAATGAATAAAATCCGGCTAAAGCAGGTGTTTCAGGAGAAAGATGGTCATAGATAATTCTGTCGTATTTTTCTTCATACTTCAGTGACATAGAGACTTTTTTTGAATGTTCGAAGAAAAGTCTTTTGTGTGTGGTTTTATTTATTTTAAACACTGGACTACCAAGTTTTGGTGAAGAACCAGCAAAATAAAGGACATCAATCAATTTCATTGTGCTAACCGAATTGTTGCCATCCCATCCTAAAAGAACGTAGCTTTTTTTCGCACCTTTTTCCTTTGGGATAATCTTATAATACAAGGCGCCATACCAATTATCCGCTTCCAAGATCCCATCTGGTTTTGGTGCTAAATTTTCTGAGTTATCAATCAATTCGCTGACACTAATCTTCTTTTCATTTTTATGAAGCAAATAGCAATGGTACTTCTGAGTCAAATCTTCTTGTTCAATATTCCAATTTATTATGCGGAGTTCACCATCAGGGCTATCTACAATACCAACTGTTTTTAATCGGTCAAAAGGGTAGAAGAATGCCTCTTCTTGTTGGATTGTTTCTTTAAAAAATGAGTTGAATTCTATATCTGCTGATTTTTTTTCAGAGTCTGTTTTAGCAGATCGTAGTTTGTTTAAAAGAATTTCCAAGGTATCCTCCCTTTTTACTATTCCTTGCAAAGTGGCATCCATATGATCTTGAGAAAAGACCAAATTATTGGAAGTCAACAATAATAAAACGAGTATTCTTTTCATAACTTCTATACTAACGCATTTTACAACTGAATGTTACCCAAGTTCAATTACAGTTTCAAAAATTAGCGAAAAGAGATGAAATTGAAATTTGGATGTTTTAATCCTTTTTGTTTCAAGTCCATTACAATTTGGGCCCGATGGTAATTGGAGTGATTAAGAATATGATAAAGAATATCCGTGTCTAATTTGCTAATCTTTACGCCTTCCGAAGAGTGGTAGTTGATTTTCTCATTTAATTCATGATTATCAAGGTAATTGATGGTTTCCATGTAGTTAGCATATGCTAGTTTATTTAAATAGTCTACAGGAAGGATGTCCCAAGTATTTGATTCAGGTAAAACTTCGTTGAGCCGTCGATTCCAAATATGATGCACATTGACAATATGCGAAACGGACGTTAAACAAAAATCAGAAATTTGTTCCTCTTGTTCTTCGATAAATTTAATCCAATTGCGCATTGCGAAATAGTCATATTCAAATTTATCAAGAAAAAAATCCTTCATTATTTCAATGCTTTCAAATCTTGGATTGTACCTGCAGGATTTTTAGATCCAAACACAAAACTACCAGCAACTAAGACATCTGCACCAGCCTTTACTAATTCCATTCCGGTTTCTAGGTTGACACCTCCATCTACTTCGATGAGGGCATGTGATCCTTTATTGTGTATTAAATTTTTCGTCTGTTCAACTTTTAGCACCGCATTTTTAATGAACTTTTGTCCACCAAATCCAGGGTTCACTGACATTATCAACACAAGATCTAAATCAGCAATAACATCTTGCAATAAATCTACAGGTGTATGAGGGTTTATAGCCACGCCCGCTTTCATTCCTTCAGCTTTAATTGCCTGAATTGTTCTATGAAGATGTGTACAAGCTTCATAATGCACTGTTAAAATATCTGCTCCTGCTTCCTTGAATTCAACGATGTATTTGTCTGGATCTTGAATCATTAAGTGAACATCCATTGGTTTTGTTGCGTGTTTTTTAATTGCACTTAAAACCGGGAAGCCGAAGGATATATTAGGAACAAAAACACCATCCATCACATCAATATGAAACCAGTCGGCTGCAGAATTGTTGATCATTTCTACATCACGCTGGATGTTTGCAAAATCACAAGACAAGACAGAAGGTGAAATCAATAAGCTCATTGTTTTATTTTTTATTTGCAAATCTACTCAGAATCCTTCGTTCATGACTCTCAGAAACTCCTCATCTCTTAAATAAATGTCAGGATAAAAAATGAGATTTGTTCTATCGGCATAAACCGTGCGGTACTCTACGAAAACGGGCACAGGATCCATCATTTTTATGCGGTAGTTTTCCTTCAAGGCTAAAAGACTGTCAAGCATTGGTGCAGTTATTGAATTTCTTTTTGTCCGCACAGAATCATAATTCAACAAAGCTTTGGCCACACTATCAGGGTATTGACAGCGCATACAGCCGTGAGAAAAGGCACGAATATCTTTACTAAACAAATATTTTGATGGCGTGTCATGCAAATAAACACTGTAATTACTGTAAAACTCAAACTTTAATATTCCAAGACTATTATGTGGTCCAGGCTGTTGAACCAATTTATAAGGAAATGTATTCTCTCTTATCCTTGACCAATGAACAGAGTAGGGGTTTACTTCATTGTCTCCTTTGAATATTTTATAATGATTTTTTGACAAATAAGATGGGTTCGCCTTTACAGATGGTAAAACTTCCTTTCCAGCGATTGAATAGGGGACATTCCAATACGGGAAAACTACAATTTCGTGTATTCGAGATGAAAGCTCCGGGGTTTTATGGTCTGGTTTACCAACGATTACACGATGGATTGCACGAAGTGTGTCCTTAATTACAAGTCGCAAAACATATTCAGGAATATTAATCCCAACATACTTTTCAGGATAAGGATTTCGACTGCGAATCTTGTCCAATGTGAGAGCTGCACGCATAATTTTATGAAAATTACTTTCACTCAGTGCTTGGGCTGTGTATTCACCAATTACACCATCCTGTTTCAGTCCATTGTCTTTTTGAAATTCTGCTAGGGCACTTTTGTATGCATCTTTGGTTGTATCACTTTCATTGAGATATTTTTTTACTATTAATGATTTTCTAGCCAAAGTAACAGCTCCGATGGAGTCATCCTTTTCTTTATTGACTTTAAATTCAGTTTTATCTATCCCATGATTCAGGCAATAAGCATAGATTTTGTGGGCTAAAAAGCGATAATTTGAATCTTGAATACCTTGATTTAGAATAATTTTATCTAAGGTCAAGGTATCTCTTTGGGCCAATAAGGAATCCAGTGATTCAAAATCTATTAAGTCTCTTGGTTTGTATTGTTTTAGTTTGTAATCAATGAAACCATTTCGTAGATCGTAGACCATCGAAGACAGTCGCGCGGTTAAAAGGATTTCTTCTTCAATCCATAATTCTTTCCTTTTTTCAACTTTTTGAATAAGTCTATTTGCGGGAATCCCAAACCACAAGCTCCTTTTTATTACATGCCTCAATTTCAATCCTTCTTTTGTAATCATAGAATCATTTACCCACAATGATTTATAAGCATTCTTTTCATAATAGTCTTGAAGCCAAACAGTTTGTTCTTTGCTAAAACCCATTTCCTTCAAGTGTTCTGGTTCAAGAGCTTTTTGTAGTTTTTCACGAAAAGGAATAGTGTCATTTTGAAAGAAATCAATAGAAACAGGATGATATTCTCCTGAACAAGATGAAAGAAAAAGAATTGGTATCAATAGAAAGTAAGCGATTCGTAGCAACGAGAATATTATTAAATGACTAATTTTGTGAATTCTTAGTAGAAAGATAAACTTAAATAGCGAATGACTAATCAA
>JBIIQP010000207.1:0-3360 GCA_044341975.1 Crocinitomicaceae bacterium | reverse complement strand
AATTGAATAAAAATAATGGAATTGGAACTTTTTTAATGAAAATTAAGACGCATTGCAACTCCTGCAGTATTAGGTCCAATGAGCGCTGGACGAAAAGTCATAGAAAGATCTTCTGAAATATCAAAGTCTACGAAGTGTGCTTCAATCCCTGCGTCGACAATTTGAAACAAATAAACGGCACCGACTCCCAGAATTGACAGGTCTCTTTTGGTTAAATATTGATTGTAAAGTGTTAGAATTCCTTCATTGTCATATTGTTCCCAACGCACATCTGGCAATCCACCGTTTTGGCGATTTGTGTATTCATTCTTTAATGCTTTTTGTGTAAGTTGATTGCTAACAAGGAAATATCCTGTTGCTCCAAGTCCAGCATAAATCAATGGAACTTTCCAAAAGGCTTTCTTCTTTCCTTTTGGCATAGCAATATGATTGTACACTTGGCCAGCTCCAGGTAGTAATGCTGAAAAAATAACTGCCTTTTTTGGAGAGTGCAGTTTTAGTGTATCCGATGGGTTCGTTTCAATGTTTTCTTCCTGAGCGAATAAACAAAGAAAAGAAAGTTGAAAACAGACACAAAGAAATAAACGCATCAACGATTTAGAATTTCTATAATTCGGTTGAGGTCAACTTCGGAATTAAAATTCACAATGATTTTCCCTCCGCCTAAAGCAGATTTTTTAATGTCTACCCGTGCTGAAAGTTTATCTCCTAAATGTTCCTTGAATACATATTGCGTTTCACTGACAGCCATTTTGGGAGTACTTTTTCTTGTTGTTGAATCTTCATTTCGAGGTTCAACATAGCCTTCTTTAATCAAGGCTTCGGCATCACGAACAGATAATCCATCTTCAACTATTCGAGAAAAGATTGCCATTTGCAGAGCTTCATCACCTGCAGAAACAAGTGCTCTCGCATGCCCCATGGAAACAACATTGTCGCGCACTGCAGCCTGAATATCGGCAGGCAATTTTAATAAGCGCATGTGGTTCGTTATGCTTGATCTCGATTTCGCAATTTTTTGACTCAATTGATCTTGCGTTAAACTGCATTCTTCAATAAGACGCTGATAGGAGAGAGCAACTTCGATTGCATTTAAGTCTTCGCGCTGAATATTTTCTACCAATGCCATTTCCAGCATTGTTTGATCGTTCGCAACGCGAATGTATGCTGGGACTTCTGTTAAACCAGCTAATTGAGAAGCTCTGAAGCGACGTTCCCCGGAAATTAATTGGTATTTGTCACGACCGAGCTTTCGAACAGTTAAAGGCTGAATAATACCATGCACTGCAATTGACTGGCTTAATTCATCCAGCGCACTTTTTTCAAAGTTTGTTCGCGGATTGAAAGGATTGGCTTCAATGCTTTCAATCGGAAGCATAGATACGGATCCAACCACACCTGCGTTGGATGATTTCGATGTAATGTCGGTTTCTGTATTTTCTAAAAGAGCACTTAAACCTTTTCCCAGGGCGGAACGCTTTTTCGGATTAGAGTTCATCGTTGATTTCAATTATTTTATCCTCGTTGCCGATTTTTGTTAAGTTATTTTTCTGAAGAATTTCTCTAGCGAAATTCAAATAGTTGATTGAGCCTTTGCTTGCCGCATCGTGCATGACGATTGTTTCACCAAAACTAGGGGCCTCGCCAAGTTTCGTGTTGCGGTGTATAACTGTATCAAAAACAAGTTCTTGGAAATGTGTTTTCACTTCTTCAACCACCTGATTAGCTAATCGTAGGCGAGTGTCATACATCGTGAGTAAAATCCCCTCAATTTCTAAGTTTTGATTCAATCTTCCTTGAACAATTTTGATGGTATTTAATAATTTACCTAGACCTTCCAATGCGAAGTATTCACATTGAACTGGAATCATAACTGAATCTGCTGCTGATAAAGCATTTACTGTGATTAAGCCTAATGAAGGTGAACAATCAATAATAATGAAGTCGTACTGATCGCGAATTTTTTCCAAAGCCATTTTGAGCATCTGCTCACGATTTGGCAGGTTGATCATTTCCAATTCTGCACCAACTAAATCAATATGGGAAGGAAGGATATCTAAATTTGGATTTTGAGTCTGAATAATCAAGTCAGAAGGATGTACTTCGTTGATTAAACAATCGTAAATATTTTTTGTGTTTTTAGGATCTAAGCCCACTCCGGAAGTTGCGTTAGCCTGTGGATCAGCATCTACGATTAGTGTTTTGTATTCTAAAACACCAAGACAACCACCAAGATTGATAGCTGTTGTCGTTTTTCCAACCCCTCCTTTTTGATTTGCAATAGCAATTATTTTTCCCATCAGATGCTCTTTGAAATGTAAAGATACGACTATCCGTTAGGTTAAAACAATTAAGTTTTGGTAAATTATCAACGAAACATATGTTGAAATATGCTTAAAAATAAAAGATGTAAAGTTTTTTTAGAGATCTTCGAAAGAAACAGACGTAAAGGAATCGACTGAATCTTGTTCAATTGCGCTATCTGGATTGTTTTTCAACGTTTCTATCTTCGCCAATACATCTTCTAATCCTTCTCTGAATTTTTCAAAATCTTCTTTGTAAAGGAAAATTTTATGCTTTTGGTAGTTGTCGCTTCCATTATCATTGAACGTTTTTTTGCTTTCAGTTAGGGTGATGTATAAATCATTGCCTTTGGTTGCTTTAACGTCAAAAAAGTAGGTGCGTTTTCCTGCTCTCACCACTTTTGAGTACAACTCACCGTTCTTGTCATTTTCCATATCCGCCGAACATTTTACCTAACAAATATTGAAATTATTTTTATAGAAATCAAATAAGTAACAAAAACTTAATCATTCTCTTCGTTGAGTTGACGCATGTGCATTTCATAATAGGTACCATTCTTTGAAAGTAACTCCTCATGCGTGCCTTCTTCAATAAGTTTTCCTTCGTCGATCACTATTATTCTATCTGCATTTCGAATCGTTGAAATACGGTGACTAACAATTAAGGAGGTGCGACGAATGATCTTGTCTTTTAAATTTTCAAGGATGATTTCTTCTGTTTCAGTATCTACTGCTGAAAGACAATCATCAAGAATTAATAATTTGGGATTTCTAATCAATGCCCTAGCAATACTAACACGTTGTTTTTGACCGCCACTGAGATTTACGCCTCTTTCTCCAAGAATTGTTTCGTATCCATCGGGAAACTCGATTATATTGTGGTGAACGTGAGCCTGTTTCGCTGCCTTCTCTAATTCATCCTGCGAGGTGGAATTGTATTTCATTCCAAATTTAATGTTGTTGGAAATAGTGTCAGAAAACAGGAAGACATCTTGAGTGACAATCCCTGATTGCTCTCTGAATTCATCCAGATTAAGGCGTGTCAAAGGTTGACCGT
>JBIIQP010000076.1:0-11974 GCA_044341975.1 Crocinitomicaceae bacterium | reverse complement strand
GGCGTATTTAATTTTGTCCGAAACCTTGATTGATTTCTTAAGTTTATACCAATGACAGCCTTTTTTAATGAAGAGCGTAACATTGTATTTCCCAGCCTTTGAATAATAATGTTTTGGATTTCTTTTAGTTGATGTTTTACCATCTCCAAATTCCCATAGGTAATTATCAGCAGCTGGCGATCGATTTGAAATTGAAACGCTCAACCATTTTTCGCGAAGTATAAAATCTAATTTTAAATCTTCCCCCGTTGCAATTTGAATGGTGTCTAGATTGTATTTGGGATAGTAGGTTAGTACATATTCAGCCGCCGTTTTTTGTATGTTTTCAGCGAAAGTGTCTTCAACCTTTTTCGGGTATGCTCCCTCAATTGGAGATTCTTTGTACACTGCCGAGTAGAATGTACACGCAGCAATATAGCTCCCATAAGGGCTTGGATGCGCATTATCAGGAGCATATAGGTTCAATTCAGGATATTTTTCCCTCACTTGTTTCCAAACCATTCCTACGGGAGCAACAGGGAATTTTCCAGTGGCGTCACTCAATTGCAAATAACCTTTTTGAATTCGCTCCTGCATGAGTTCATAGCTGTCATCGGGAATTGAGTCTTTGAAACCATCAGCATAACCCCACGTCATGTAATAATAAATTTGAATGCAAGGGTTGTATTTTTTTATACTGTCAACGAGTTGCTGCGCGTAGGGAATCGTTTGTGCGGCAATTGTAGCTGAATCTCGCGATAACTCACGGCTATATCCTTGTATAAAGACATAATCCCAGTTACGTGCTTTCATCTTTTTGTAAGTGTTTTCCCTAAGTGAATGACCTTGCAAAGAACTTCCACTTACAGCTAAAGTATCAGCAAAGACATTTTTCCCTTTGGAATTGGCAAGGTTTTGATAAATCTTGCAAAGGTTGTTCATGTGCGTGTAGCTGTTTCCAACAAACAAAACATTTGTAGGCTGCGCAGTGGCTACACCGAAAAAAGAACAGAAAAGAAAGATAATCCAGCGTTTCATTTTTTCTTTTTGAAAGTAATTAGTCGAATAAATGTTTCGTATTTATCCTCCAAGATCTCAATATAATGCACCATTAAAGTGAAAAACAATATGGCAATTGCCGAAATTCCAGCTGCAATCCATGGGCCAAGATTCTCATCAAACACTAAAGGTTTCAGTCCAATTCCAAAAATACCACCATAAAGGATGATGACATGCACAACATAAATGGGTAAGGTATTCTGGCCTAGTTTGAGGTATAATTTTGCTTTCACATCAACATATTTGTCAATTAGCATGAAAATACCCAATACCGAAACAACTTGACCGTATCGAATAAAGGCAGTTGCATTCAATTCATAAAATCCTTTTTCAGTTATCCCGATCCACTCAGTGAAGTTGTCAATGTTTCTAAAAATTGGTTGAATAAAAATACTAATGATAATTCCTGCAACAAAAAATGTCGTTCCGAACCACCACTCTTTCGTTTTGTTTTCATAGGTGCGAATAATGCTGCCTAGCATACCACCTAAAATGGTGTATCCTGAATAGCGTAAAAAACTAAAGTCAGAAAATTTACCATAGAACATGTTTTGAATAAAGGGAGGAGCATTATTTGGAAAATACTTTGGCCCTTTTTGCAGTCCTTCAGCAATTGCTTGCTCATCTAATTGGATGTAATTTTTCATGGAGCTATAACCAACAAATAAAAGCAATCCACTCACTAGGTAATACCAATGCAATGCACCTTTGTTTATCCATTTAAAAAGGCCATAAATGACAAGTAAAAAGAAAATTCCAATTCCAATTGATTGCAGCACGTGAAAGGCATAAAACCATTCCAAGTGAAATTTGCTTCCGTAATAGAATGATTGAATGATACTCCACAGACTCAATTGAATGAAATAACCCCAAAAAAGTAATTCTAACACACGTTTGAATCCTTTTTTTACGCGCGAATTGTGAAAATATGAAAGAGTATTATTGACGGAAAGCAAATACACAAAGATGACGCCTGTCACTGTGAAAAACAAAGGAGAGGTTAGTCCATGAATGTTGTGCCAGATCTTGTAAAGCAAGTAGTCATCTTTGCGGTATTCATTTGCAAGTGCTGCGCCTGTGAAATGACCTTCCAACATTAACAAGATAGCCAAGGACCTTGACATATCAATGAATTTTAATCTTGGTCTTTTTTCTGGTGCAGTTGTTACCGATTCTGACATAACAATTTATTTGGAGTCAAAGATAATGAATCAGAAAAGAACTTATTGTCCCTCGCCGTTGATCATAATCAATAAAGGTTCAGTGAATCCTTTCACATAAAGTTTTGCATAAAAGGAGAAAAGACCTTTCGGTAATTCCATCGAATTGCTGAAGTTTAAACGAATCGAATTGTTAGGCAGAACGATTGGCTCAAAATTCGCAATCAAATAATTGTTCTCTACTTCAATTCTTTCTATTTCAAGTTGGAGTGCACTTTTGTTTGTAAACTCAATGGTTCGCAATAGACTGTCTTTCGTTCCGATTTTGGCGAGATCGATGGTGCGTGTTGAAAGCGAAGTAATGAATAATAAACTATCTTCTTTAATATAATCAACAGATTGAATTTCAATTTTTCGTTCAATGGCTGCAGATCTGGAATAAACAGAGTTTTTCTGATCATGGAAATTATCACTCGTTAGCTTGTTCGCCGTGTATTCTCCAAATGGCACTTGGGTAAATTGGACTTTTCCACCATTGGCGGCGTTACCATCCAAATACGGTGTAAAAACACCATTATCAAATTCTCTCAGGTAATTGACTAAAGATGAAATACGTCGTTTTGTTAAGTTAACGTTATAGTCCGTTTTGGCGAGTGGACTGGCAAATCCTTTCACAGTGAGATTAATCTTTGACCCATTTTTTAATTCTTCCAAGAGCAAATCCCTGAACAATTCTAAATCCTTTACTCCTTGATCAACATATTCAATGAAAAAATTCTCAATGTCTTCTTTGGCAATTTCTGCTTTAACGGGTTCCAAACCTGTGGAATACTCCGTTTGATATTTATCAAGCATTGCTCTGTATTCACTGTATCCACTGATATAATTGACATGTGTCAAGGTGTCTCGCGACTTTGGATCAGGACAATCATTATGGAAATAAAGTGTTACGGGCAGTCGCTTGCTTAATTCAACCAAGCTTTCCTTTTTTGGTTGAATAGAATCTTTTTGTTCGACCACGACAGGAGGCGGAATAGGATAAGCAGAAAAAATATCGGTGCAACATGTTGGATTCTTACTAAAATAGACACCTATTCGATTGCTGGTAAAATACGCAGTGTCAAGATCTTTAAAGAAATAAGTGTCATTCGCTGGACTGTTATAGGGTTGGCCAATATTTTCAGGATTGCTAAATTGCTCCCTATATTCCGAAGTAAAAATGTCATAGCCACCATATCCGTCATGCCAGCTAGAAGAAAAATACAGTCGGTGTTCTGTTGTGTCATACCACGGACAAATTTCGTTGTCTACTGAGTTCAAGGTTTTGATGTTAATAGGTTTTGAATATTGATTTCCATTTTTTACAACGGAATACCAGATGTCCATTCCGCCTGCGCCTCCCTCCCGATCAGAAGCGAAGAAAAGAACTTCTTCATCACCCAATTGGGTAACGTAAGGCATTGTATTGTTTGATCCTTGCGAGTTAATAATTGTTCCAAGTGAATCAATGCGAGAAACCCGACCATTTGCATAATTTGCCACCATGATCTTGCACCGGTAATTGAATCCATCATCCTTACAAAGACTGAAATAAAATCGTGCGCCATCTTTGGAGTAGGAGCCATTTCCGGAACTCATTTCTTTGAAAATAACCTCTTTGATCAATGTTGGATCAGCAAAGTTTTGGTTCTCTTTTTTGGATTTAAACAGTTTTGTCTTATAGCTTGTGGCATAGACTTCTTCGGTACTATTTACAGAATCGGCACGAAGCGAGGAAAAAATCAAATTGTTTTCATGCAATGCGTGACCAAATTCAGAGTCTTTTGTATTGACTTTTTCAGACAAATGAGTGAAGATAACATTTGCAGTATCTGATAAATTTGATTTTGCCCAAAGGCAAGATTCCATTTCTCGTTTTGCCTTGATGTAGATATAATTTTTTTTGTCCTTCGAAAAATTTGATTTGACTTTCTTAAATGTTTCGAGCGCAGCGTCATACTTTCTATTTTGTTTTTGCATCAACCCAAGATTGAGAAGTGACATAGGGTAGAGGCCACCTTCTTCACGTTCATACACTTTGGAGTAATAATATTCTGCTTTTCGATAGTCTTTATAGGCTCTTAACGTTTCTGCATATTTCCAAAGTATGGCTACCGAATTCGAATCAATTTGCATCGCTTTTTGGTACAATTCCGCGGCATAAAAAAAGTCTCCTTTGTTGTATTTTTCTTCCGCATATTTGAGGTAATTACCCAAATTGGATTGAGCACGAAGGAATCCTCCGAGTAAAAAAGTCAGCGCTATGATTAAATATAATCTGGACATACGCGGTGCAATGATTTACTCGGTTTGAAATGATTAAGAATATAGCGAACAGCAAATTCGATTCCTCCACGGGCATTGCTTGCTGGAACTAATTTTGAAAAATTAATGTCGTAACTTATTCCCGCAAACCATGCATTATAATCCATTCCAATAGACAGAATTGCCGCGTCTCGATTACGGTAAAACAAACCACCATATACTGCACGATATTCACCCAATTTATCTAATAGTGTGTATTTCAAAGAAGAACCGGCTACTACTTCTCGGTATTTTCCTTGTAAAGAAAGGTTAAACGAAGGAACAAGATCCCAATCAACATCAAGTTTGTAGAGGCCTTTAGCATATAAGTTTAATCGGATGTCACGGGTTATTTTTGTTCCATAAAAGCCTTGATTCGGTCGGTTGATGTTATAGAAACCGATTCCAGCGCTTACTTTTTGTCGTTTGTTTCGATAGTACTCGTACACTGCTCCCGTTCCAATTGAGATATTTGTTTTACGATCCGTTTGAAAATTTTCGTTTGTTGGAAGAGTTGGATCAAAAGAAATCCCATTAAACTGATTATCAAAATACAATTGATCCCAATTTACTTGCCGATGATTCATTCCAATATTGACACCAGGTCTGATGGTATGCATTGAATCTTTGGATAATTTAAAGAGGTAAGAACCATTTGCTTGAATTTCAATCGTTCTCAGTTTACCATCCCCGGAAACATCGTTAAAAAACAAAATACCATAGCCCACATTTCGATTCGAGTAGATTTTGGAATCCGCAGAAATTGAGAACGTACTAAATGGAATTGTTACACTTTTCCATTGGTTTCTATAATTGGCAACGAAGCGATAGTCCCCATTAAAATGACCTGCATTTCCTGGGTTTTGAAACAAAGGGATGTCGTTGAATTGCGACCAATGAATGTCTTGGGAGAATGAGCCTCCAACTGTAAAAAACAAAACAACTATCAGTAATACCTTTTGCATCATGGTTTATAAACGCACATTGAAGATACAATAAATTACTGATCTAGGTTTGAATGAAAATAAATTTGGAAGTTGAACATAATAATTGTAACTTCTCGAAACTGAATGTAGTTATGGCCTTTGAAGATTAAGAGTCACGACTACTGCTGCTGCCGAAAAGAACCTTTTGGTTGTTACCACTCTATCCGTTTTCGCATTCGTGCGAAAATCCGTTGAATGAAAATTCAAGGAATCAAAGTTAAATCTACTAATGTTTGAATACGTAGTTCTGCTTAATTCAATTTATTTCTTTCTGTATAACCTAGAAGTCATATAAGGATGTCAGACCTTCGTTGAAGAATAAATTTGAATCGACATGGAACCTCAAGAAAAAATAAGGATGGCTGGTAAGCTCAGCTCCGGTGCCTTTTTGTTCATGTTTACTTTCTTTTTTGCATTTAATGGGAATGCTCAAATATTCAATGCCTCATACAGTCAAATAAGTATGGGCGGAACAGGAGTTACGATTACTGCAAAGGTAGGATCAGGACTGTCCGTAAATGATATTGTTTTATATCAAAATGTGATTACAATTTCAGGTCAGCAAATTGATGCAATAGTTCGAACCCAAGAACTAAGTAATATTTCAACTTTTACAACGTATGATTATACTGGAACGGTAAATGCGGCAAATAATCTTCCAAGTTTTTTCTCTCCACAGTTTTCATTCGGATCAGGGGGAGGTTATGCCGTTTTTAAAATTCAATTTATTCTCGGGGGGTCGTATAATAATTCAACGAATACCGGAACATTGGTCACTTTGCAGAATATTCGACTAAATACCTATGACTTAGATGGTAATGGCAGTGCTGGAACCAATCAATATGCTGAATTAGGAGGGTTCTCGAGTTATGAATTGGGCAGTCCAACAAATTTATCAATAACATACAATTCTACCTTGGGATTGACGAAGTTCAGCACCTCTCTTTCTACCAATACGATTGATGTCACAGATGTTAAAAATAGAGTTCAAGTGACTTATGATTATTTATCAGAATTTGTAACAAAATTAGGGTCAGGTGGAAGTGGAGCAGCCTATTTTTTTCTCGACTTTTCTGCGGGTTCAACTTTTACAACAGCAGTGTCTTATACCGCTCCGGTGTTGGATCTTAACACGATTACCTCAGGTTTGGATAATTCAGCAGTGATAATTGCACCAAGTTCAGCCTTCTTTACCTATGGTGGATCTAACATAACCTATAGCGGTCCAACTTTGGATAATTTAAAACTTTCATTTACATCAAGTCAGATTTATGATGGATCAAATGAATTATTAGTCTTTAATGGAGCAAGTAGTGGTGGACCAATACCTTTGAATTTTGCCAACGGACAAGTATTTAGTAATATTCAAATAGGAGGAGTTACGTATGCAGTGACAGCGACAGTTAGTGGAGGAGTGTCTACTTTAACTTTTGTGAAAAGTGATGGCTCAGGTATGACTCTGGCACAAGATGAAGCACTTTTGGATGCCTTTGTTTATTCAAATACTTCTTCTAACGCAACTATAGCCACACGTGTGTTTACAGTTACGACTCTTGCTGGTTCATTTGAAACTGCAGCCGCAAAATTCTATTTAACCATTTCATCATCATTGCCCACAGAAATGGTATCTTTCAATGCGGACTGTAATGAGAAAGTTGTTGAGTTAGAATGGACAATGGCAGGTGAAAGTAGCGTTTTTTCGTATACACTTGAAAAAAGTTTAGATGGATTGGAATGGTCAATCGCTGATGTAATTGAAGACATAGGCACGAGTGCTGAAATGCGAACATATCACTCAACGGACGAACTTTCGAATCAAGGCGCGTTGACTTATTACCGGATCATTCAAGAAGATCTGGACGGAAAGAAAAAAACATATAACCCAATTAGTATCAATTGCAATGTAAAAAACCAGAATCTAAATGTTTATCCAAATCCAATTCAGGGGGATTTTTATATTGAATTTTACATTGCGGATTCCGAATTGACAACTTTTCATTTGTTCGATGCAACAGGTGTAGAGAAGTTAACTTGGCAGCAGCAGATCGAAAAAGGTACGAATGTAATTTTAGTGAATGGCAATGAATTGGTGAATGGGCTTTATTATTTGAGCGTAGATCATTTTTCATCACCCACTCCATTGTTAGTAAGTAAGTAATTCTCAACTATTCAGCGCTTAATATTAAAAACATTACGATCACAATCAAAAGGAAGAGCAGGTAAAGCTTAGGATCTTGATAAATAGGTCGCTTCCCACGCTTTGTAAGCAATGTATAATCCTTATAGATTTGAGAAAAATCCTTGTAACGATCTATTTGAACCTTCGTAGGCTCAATTTTTTTATTGGTTCTATTGACGGAGAATTTTCTCATTTTTTTTCACTCCATTTCTTGTTTAATTTTTCAAGAATGCGATAAACACGCATTTTTGCATTTGCTTCGGTGATATTGTAGATGTCGGCAATCTCCTTGAAGCTCATTTCTTGAAAAAAACGCAATTCAACTAGGTCGAGTTGCTCTTGTTCAAGTTCATTTAACAACTGCACCAATTGTTCCTGATCATCCACAGACATATATCCAGTGATCTGTGCTTCATCAAACAACCCAGTTAGCTTACGCTCTTCAATTTCAACTGAATAAGCATTTTTCTGTTTTCTGAAGAACATATTCACTTCATTTTGGGCAATGCGAAATAACCAAGAAGAGAATGAAAGTCCGCGGTCTTCGTATTTCTGAATATTCGCCATTGCTTTTATAAACGTTTGCTGGCTAAGGTCGCCTGAATCATCTACATTCCCGCCAAGACGCTTATAAATAAAGCGGAAAATAACATCGAAATACCTTTGGTATAATTGTCCGAAATAGTGCGCATCTTCTTTGGCAAGTGCGATGATTTCGCTCTCACTCAATTCTGCTGTATTTTTCTTCTTTCGAAACAATTTTTATTCTGAAAATGCACAATAAACAAAAAGTAACATTAAGGAGTAGAAAGCGATACAGGAATAATCTTTCCGTTCATCCATTGATGGCCCTTTAAGGCAAAATCAGCAATGAATTCGGCCATTTTTTCAGCACTTACAGGAGCTTGATAGCCAGGGAAGGCCTCTTCTAACATCTCAGTTTGAGCTGCTCCCAAGCAAAGGCAATTCATTTTTATAGTGCTCTCTTTATATTCTTCAGCGAAGAGTTCTGTGAAAGAGCATAGAGCTGCTTTCGAAGTAGAGTATGCCGTTAGTCCAGCAAATTTAACAGTCCCCTGAAAGCCTCCCATTGAGCTGATGTTGACAATATGTGCTCCTTTTGCATTCAAAGTCGGCAAGGCTGCCTGTACAGTTTCAATGACACCAATTACATTTACTTGGTAGCTTTTTTGCAAATCTTCCTCTGTGAGTTCAGGAAATGGCTTGTTGACCAAATAACCTGCATTGTTTATTAAAACATCAATTTTTTGCAGGTCTGAAAATACAGATGATGCCTGCTGAAAAACGTTTTTCGAAAGATCAAAAGAATAAAAATCGACATTGTCAATTCCTTCAAATTGACGTTGCATTTCTGATGTGTTTCTTGAAAGTGCAATAACTCTGTGCTCTTTGTTTTGAGCTAATTGTTTTACTAATTCAGCACCAATTCCTCTGCTCGCACCAACAATTACAATTGTTTTTTTATTCATCGAAACTAAAGATTAACTCTTCACTTGTTGGATGTGACTGACAAGTCAAGATATATCCTTGTTCTACCTCTTCATCTGTCAATGCATAATTGGCTTTCATCATTGCACTTCCTTTCAGTACTTTAGCACGACAAGAGCAGCAAACACCACCTTTGCATGAATAAGGTGCATCTAAACCAGCTTTTTCAGCAGCTTCCAGTAACGTACCACCTTTGGTAGCCAATGAAAATTCTACAACCTCGCTTTCAAGCACTGCTTTTACCTTGCTTACTCCTTCAAATGTTGAAACTACTTTTTTACTTGAACTTTCCATTAAAACCGGAGTGGTGAAAAGTTCATATCTTATTCTATCATTCGAAACTCCGAAGAATGTCAATGTTGCCTTTACATCCATGATCAATTGTTCGGGTCCACAAATGAAAAAAGCATCAGATTTCAATCTGTTTAAATCTGCTTTAATCCATTCTGTAAATGAATCTTTATTGATTCGACCCTCATGGCATCCTTCAACTTTTTCACCTGTCAAATAATGATCAACTTTAACATTGTCCAAAGCAGCAATCTCATCTTTAAAAATAATAGAATTGATTTTTCGATTGCCATAAACTAAGTTGAGCATTCCACCTTTTTGCTTTAATTCTTGTGCAATAGAAAGAATCGGCGTAATACCGCTTCCAGCTGCAATAGCTGTAACATTTTTATCACTTTCCTTGAGCGTAAAATTACCTCTTGGTTCAGATACCCATATTGCATCGCCGGATTTTACTGCTCCATTGAACCATTTCGAAACTTTTCCATTTGAAATTGATTTTACAGCAATTGAGAGGTTTTCTTCTGCACCACTGCAAATTGAGTACGATCGATGCTCTTCCTTTCCATCAATATCAATACTAAAATCAAGGTATTGTCCAGCTTTGAAAATGTACTTTCCTTTCAAATCTTGCGGCACATTCAACTCGATTTTAACGCTGTCTTCCGTTAGCTTTTTAACTGCAGCAACTTCTAATTGATGAAACCCTTTTCGAGTTCCTTTTTTGTCGTTGTCTTTTTTAAAAATTCCAAATAATGCCATATATCAATCGTCAAAGGATACTACTAATTTTTCACTTGTTGGGTGGGCCTGACACGTTAGAATGTAACCTGCTTCCACTTCATCTTTTTCAAGGGCGTAATTCACGTCCATTCTTGCCGAACCTTCTAATATTCGTGCTTTGCAAGTACAACATACTCCACCTTTACAGGCAAAAGGTAAATCTGCACCTGCTCTTTGGGCTGCATCCAGCAGATTTTCACCATCAGACTCAAGAGCGATATCAAGTTGATCTCCATCTAAAATGATTGAAACATTTGAAGAAATGGAAGGTCCGGATGGTTCTACTTTTTCAGTTGTTTTTTTCTGACCTGGTGCTGTAAATAATTCAAAATGAACATTTTTTTCATCTACACCATTTTGAGTCATACTTTCCTTTACGCCCAGAATCATATCTTCTGGTCCGCAGACAAAAACTGCGTCAATTTCTTCATTTTTAAGAAATGCACCATAAAGGTCATCACACTTTGCTTTATCAATTCGGCCTTTTTGAATTTGATTTCCCAAGCTCTCTCTTGAAAGCACATGAATTACACGAAGTCGATCCATGTAATTATTTTTTAATGCCTCAATTTCTTCTCGAAAGATGATACTTCCAAAATTCTTGTTTCCATAAAAGAATGTTACACTAGAATTTGGTTCTTCTTTTAAAACTGTTTTTGCTATAGAAAGTATAGGTGTAACACCGCTTCCAGCAGCAAAAAGCGCATAGTTTTTAGAAGTGTTTAGTTGAGGTGTTAAAGCAAAATTCCCTGTTGGAGTCATTACTTCAATCGAATCACCAATTTTTAATGCGTCATTGGCAAAATTGGAAAACACGCCATTTTCAACTCGTTTTACGGCAACGCGCCATTCGTTTTCAAAAGGTGAAGAACATAGAGAATAAGAACGACGTGTGTCTTGACCATTGATGATTGCCTTTAATGTGAGGTATTGTCCAGATTTATAAGCATAATCAGACTTCAACGACTCAGGAACTCCAAACGCGATGGATACAGTGTCTTCCGTTTCGCGGCGAACATCTGCAATCACAAGAGCATGAAATTTTGGTGTCATTTTGCTAGAATTTATCGGCAAAAATAGTCATTTGTTCGCGAAGAAAAAAGCACTAATCAAACCGATTATCCGTAGGGTTAAAGTGTCGCTTCAATGATGGTTAATTGTTCTTAGCTGAATAATATTTGAATCAGTTTGAAGTCAAGCGAAGTTTGGTATATGAAAACAATTAAAAACTTAATGTCATGAAAAATACAAAATCAATAATCGCACGACTAACTGTTCTTTTTGGGATTACTATTCTTGCTGTACTAGGAATATTAATTTCATGTGAAAAGGAAAACTTTACACCAATTAGTGAAAATTCAATGGAGAAATCAGTCCAATCAGATTTGACCTCCAATGAAATGCCAATTGTAGATGTTTGCGGAACAATGATGAGCAAAAAACTCCTTACTGATCAAAAAAAGGAGGTTGGGACAGCATTTTTGTTTAATGACAAAAGGTACTTTTATGTGCATGCTGCCGTGAATGCTGATTACAAAGTGAAAAATGCTTATTTGTTCACAGGGAAAAAAGAAGAAATACCTTTGACAACTGCCGGAGACCCCGATTTTCAGCATTTTAATCATCAGATTGTCAATCAAGGTTTTTCAACGGTTCGTTCATTCAAAATTCCATTGGAAGAGCTG
>JBIIQP010000206.1:0-3377 GCA_044341975.1 Crocinitomicaceae bacterium | reverse complement strand
TCTTCGCGGCGCACGAACTTACAACTACGTGCGTTCCATCTACAAACGATACCTTGAATGGCGAGCAGTATACAAGTAATTTGTATATTTTTGAAAGAAAAAAATCAAACGACTCGTTGTCATAGAAGGTCCTACCGCCAGTGGAAAAACAGCTCTATCTGTTGAATTAGCTCATTATTTCAAAACGGTGATTCTTTCGGCGGATTCTCGCCAGTTTTACAAAGAAATGTCGATTGGAACGGCAAAACCTTCCTTTGTAGAACAAAATGGAATAAAACATTATTTCATTGATTCTCATTCCATTTCAGAAGAAGTAACAGCGGCTAAATTCGCTGAAGAAGCAAACGAAGTTCTTAAATCTCTTTTTCAGATACATGAAACGATAATTTTGACTGGAGGTTCAGGAATGTTTGTTGATGCTTTGTGCATTGGACTGGATAATATTCCATCATCAAGAGAATTAAGAGATCAATTATCTGAAGAAGTTGAAAAAGAAGGTTTGTCATTGTTATTAGAAGAACTAAAAGTTAAAGACCCCGTTTTTTTCAATCAAGTTGACAAACAAAATCCTGTTCGGGTGATCCGAGCTATTGAAGCGATTCGATTAACTGGCTTGCCTTTCTCCGAATTAAGAAAAGCCTCACCGCAAAAAAACAATTTTGAAGTCCTTCGCTTTATCATCGAACATCCGCGAGAACAATTGTACAACCGCATCAATCTGCGTGTCGACAACATGATGGAAATGGGATTGTTAGAAGAAGTGAAAACACTCTTACCTTTTAAACACTTGAACGCCTTAAAAACAGTTGGCTATAGAGAATTATTTGATTTCTTGGACGGAAAAATAGAATTAGAAACAGCAATTGAACTGATAAAACAAAATTCAAGGAGGTACGCAAAAAGACAACTAACCTGGCTGAAGAGACATACGGATGCAACAATTGTCTCTTTTAATCAAACAGAGCAAATGCTAAATCAAATTCTCAACAAATTAATTGCAACAGAAAACTTAATATAAAACACTTTGGAATGATTCTTGAAAATACAGGTGAAAACCAAAAATTATGAAAATTGTTTTTGACAAAGTAATGCCTTACCCACTTGATTCCATTCAACATGGTTCAACAAGTATTTGGGGGAATAAAATGGAAGTGGCAAAAGGACAAAAAATCCTATTAAACGCTTCGAGTGGCAAAGGAAAATCAACTTTTACATTTACAGCCCTTGGATTAAGATCAGACTATTCAGGAGAAGTTTTTTACAACAACATCAACATCAACACCTTCCAACCGAATGATTGGACATCGATACGACAACAAAAGGTGTCCGTCGTTTTTCAGGACTTGCAACTGTTCCCGGAATTGACGGTTGGAGAAAACCTCCTTTTAAAAAATAGTCTTCAAAATGTGTTCAATGAAGATGAAATTCGGGCAATGCTCCGCGAATTAGACATTGAAAATAAATGGGATCAGAAGTGTCAATTTCTATCTATGGGACAGCAACAACGGGTGGCAATTGTTCGGGCGTTGTGTCAACCATTTGAAATTCTGCTCATGGATGAACCCTTCTCTCATCTCGATGCAGAAAACGCCTTGAAATGCCTCATGCTCATTGATAAACGGTGCGATGAAATTGGAGCAGGTTTTGTATTGACAACATTAGGCGACGACCACGGTTTCAAATATGATCACATCTATTACCTGTAAGCCATGTTAAATAAGCTCCTCTTCCGCAACCAGGATAAAAAGCAATTGGTGATTGCGATGGTCGGTTCGTTTCTGGGCATGACCTTTCTCATTACTTCAATTCATTATTTGATTAAAGTGAATGAATTTGGAAAAGGTTCAGATATCCTTGGTCCGAACACAATTATTGTTCAGAAAAAGGTGACTAATTCAAGTTCTTTGAACCTGACAAAAACAGATTTCAGTGAAAGAGAAATTGATAAAATCCGCAAAGAACCGTTTATTCAGGATGCGCAACCGGTTGTTAGCAACAATTTTGACGTATCATTCGAAACCGCTGATCCTATGGTTCCACGTTTTAGAACAGATGTTTTTATTCAGACAGTCAATCCCAAATTCCTCGATGTAAAATCATCCAAATGGCATTGGAAAGAAGGCGATGAATTTGTGCCAATTATCATGCCGAGAGAATTTCTTGTTATGCTAAATACTTTCATGTCTGCCAGCGGGATTCCGCAAATTTCTGATGATTTAGCCAAAGACATCAAATTTAAATTCACATTAAAAGATGATGTAAACAAAGAATGGGCTGATGCGCGAATCATTGGTTTCACGAACGAAGTCTCTTCCATTTTAGTTCCTGAAGCATTCATGGAATATGGTAATGCGAAATACAAAACAGATCGTGAAAAGAAAATCACACAACTCATGATTTCAGGAAAAGAAAGTGAATTTGGTCTCGTTGAAGAACTTTTGAAAAAACGCGGCCTTGAATCCAAAAATTCACAAATGCTGATTGGAAGATTAAAAAGTGTTGTTGGGACTTTGTTTCTTGTGGTGCTGGGCATCTCGATAATTGCTGTTTTTGTGTCTGGTTTAGTACTCATCCAATACATGCAATTACTCATGTCGAGAAACGCCTATGAAGTAAGAACACTTCTACGAATAGGATTTCATCCCACTGCAATCATCCAAAGCTTTTTCCGCTATTTCATTAAAGTCTTCGGAATAATAAGTGGTTTAGCCATACTTATATTCTTCCTGTTTAAATATTTCCTTGATAAAATGTTTGAGTCTGGTGGTTTGTATATCGATACATCTGTTTCACTTCTTGCCATCGGATCGTTATTCAGCGCCTATGTATTGTTTGGATGGTCAAGTTATCTCACAGCAAAAAAAGGTATTTTCAAAGAATACTGATTGGTTAAAGATGTGTTAAATAAACTATACTTTTTAAATTTGCAGCGTCATTAAAATAACTTCATACATTGAAAGATTTTAAAACTATGAGAACACTAATTATCACCTCGTTTCTTCTTTTTTCGACCGTTTCTTTCGGGCAAAAGCTTCGGTTCAAAATTGGTAACCAAAAAGACACCACCGTGCATTTAATTAAATACGTGGGTAAAGGACTTTATTATGCTGATACAGCTGAACTGAAAGGTGGGTATGTAGAATTCGATGCAAAAAAACAAGTGCCAGGAATCTTAGGAGTTTTGCTGCCAGGACAGAAATATTTTGAATTCGTCTACAACAACGAAGAAGTTTCATTAGAAACTATTTCACCTGATTTTGTCGAAAACATGAAAGTGAAAAAGTCGGAAGAAAACAAAGTGTTTATAGACTACATCAAATTCATTGGACCTAAAAAGACTGAATCCGGAAAATTAACGGAACAACGCAGTAAATTAA
>JBIIQP010000075.1:0-12030 GCA_044341975.1 Crocinitomicaceae bacterium | reverse complement strand
TTTTTTATCCGCTACGGTTCCATCTAGTGAATAATTCAAATCTGGTACTATAGCATTTTTTTCAATATCTAAAACGGCTTCAACCAATACTTCTTGGTAACCTTTTTTGCAAGATGTTATGAATTTTTGAGAATAAACAACTGGTGAGATTGAATCTAATTTAAATGATATTTCATATTCTCGGCAGGGTGAGAGGGTGGTCATAAATACTCCATCTCGTATCCTTGGACTTAAAAATAGCTCATTTTCTGGATCACAATTGGTACATTTCACAATTGCACAAACCTTTTCTGGGATTTGACTTCCGTCTGAAGTTCTAACAGTGGACTTAAGCACAGCAAGACTAGGTTCAGCAGTTAGATCATTTTGTATTTCATATATATCTTTCTCGCCAAAACCACTTTTTCTAAATGATGTTAAATAACCCTTTGAGCCGTCAGCCGTCGTTGTATAGAAGACATCATCACCTGTTGAATTTACTGGGTAGCCAAGGTTTATTGATTCAGACCAATTGCCTTCCTCGTCTCTTACAGTTACAAAAATATCGAAATCACCCATGCTCTTAGGGCCATTACTTGAGTAATAAAGAGTTTTATTGTCAACTGCAATAAATGGCGATTCCTCGTCGTAAGGTGTGTTGATTGACGGACCTAAGTTCATTGGAGCGCTCCATGACCCATTCGGCATTTTGGACATACGATAAATGTCTCTGCCACCAATTCCTCCGGGACGGTCTGAAACAAAATACATTTGAAGACCATCTCTGGTAACTGTACAATGTGTTTCCCAAAATTGTGTATTAAACTTTAAGTAGGGAAGGAGAACTAACTCACGAAACTTGTTGTACTTAAAATCAGAATAATAAATGTCCCCATTTCCTGTTCTATCTTCATAGGTATAAATTCTTCGTTCATCAGAACTAACCGTAACTGTCGCTTCATTCAATCGACCATCACAAAATGGAAGACGCTTTGGATTGTCCCACTCACCGGTTTCGGTATTTCTTGTACTAATGTAGATGTCTTCCGGGAATTGATTCAAAAGTGGATCACGGAATTCGTCTGTGGAATTGTCTTCCCATTGTCTTCTTGAAGTAAAATAAATCGCACTTCCATCGAAAGAAATAACAGGCGAATATTCGGGATAAATTGTATTTATTTTCTCACCAATATTTATGGCTTTTGCACTTTTAGGATTGGCAAGTGTTTGCTGCGCCACTTCACACTGTGTAAGACGCAATTTTGCTCTCGGAATTAACTCGGATTGGCTGTTTGAAGATTCAATAAACTTTTTGTAGTATTCACGTGCTTTGTCCAATTGCGCATCTAGATGATAACATCTTGCCAAGTGATAATACGCATCTGTTGGCGCACTTTTTTCACTTGATGAATACATATCAAAATTTTTATCAGTATTGGTTACAGCAATAAGTAAATGCGGCATTGCAGCAACCCAATCTTGACGAGAATCCAAAATAATATAACCCTTTCTGTAGTTGTAATTTGGGCTTTGTGGTTTTAACTGAAGTAATTTGTCAACAACAATTTCTGAAAAAAAGAAGTAGTTTTCCTGAAGCATGCGGGAACAATCAGTGACAAGTTCTTCTTCAGAAGACTCTCTCACCATTTTACGCACATCATACTCAGTATATTGAGCATGCGAAAGCAATGGTAAACAAATTAAACTAAGAAATAAGGCTAAATTTTTCATTTTCTGTTGGAGACAAGACTTATAATTCCCTGTTAGGGTCAAAAGATTCAAGATAATCGGCTACCCTGCGCACAAATTGTCCACCTAGTGCACCATCTACAACCCTATGATCGTAAGAATGTGACAAGAACATTTTGTGACGAATTCCTATAAAATCACCGTGCGGAGTTTCGATTACAGCGGGTATTTTTCGAATAGCACCTAAGGCAAGGATAGCAACCTGCGGCTGATTGATAATTGGAGTTCCCATAACATTGCCGAACGAACCTACATTCGTTACTGTAAATGTTCCACCTTGGATGTCTTCAGGCTTCAGTTTATTGTTTCTAGCACTGTTGGCTAATTCGTTTACAGATTTTGTCAAACCAACCAAATTCATTCTGTCAGCATTTTTAATTACTGGAACAATTAAGTTACCTGTTGGTAATGCCGTCGCCATTCCAATATTAATATCTTTTCGTTTAATGATATTTGTTCCGCTCACAGCAACATTGATCATTGGGAAATCTTTGATGGCTTTAACAATTGCTTCAATCAGAATTGGCGTAAACGTAATATTTTCACCTTCTCTTTTTTGAAAATCTTTCTTAACCTTGTCTCTCCATTGAACGATTTCCGTTACATCTGCTTCTACATAAGATGTTACATGCGGGGAAACATGTACCGACATCACCATGTGTTCAGCAATGAGCTTGCGCATGCGATCCATTTCAATGATCTCATCACCTGGATTGGGCAAGACAATTGGTTCTTTAATATTCGCTAAGAAACCGGATCCATTGCTATTTGAAGGAGTGTTTGATGCAGCGGCAGCAGGGGCAGGAGTTGAAGGTGATGGGGTAGCGGCCGCAGTAGGCGCACTTGGCGCAGTTTCCCTGTTTTCAACATAATTTAAAATGTCTTTTTTTGTAACTCTACCGCTTTGGCCAGAACCATTTACATTTTCGAGTTCATTCATTGAAACTCCTTCTTTTTCTGCAATACTGCGAACAAGAGGAGAATAAAATTTACCTGATGGACCATTTTTATCAATAGCCTCTCCGTTTCCAGCAACATTTTCTTTAACAACTTCAATGTTTGCGACGATTTCTTTCACAGCATCAACTGGAGCACTAACTTCTTTTGATGGCTCTGCAACTGCCGAATCTCCATCGGTCGAAATAAGGGCAATTACGTCTCCTACTTGGGCAACTTGATCTTTTTCGAAAAACCTTTTGATCAATACGCCTCCAGCCTCTGATGGCAATTCGTTGTCTACTTTATCTGTTGCAACCTCCACAAGTGGTTCATCCATCTCAACTGTATCGCCGATATTTTTCAGCCAGTTTGTGATAGTAGCTTCTGTGACGCTTTCTCCCATTTTTGGAAGTCTGATTTCAATTTGTGCCATGTGGTAAATTGGTTTCTGTTAATTTTTAGGGTACAAAAGTAAGTGAAAATTCCGGTATCGAGCGATTTATCTATCTAGTTTTGTCCAAGCTTTTAAAAGAATAGAAATGTCCTTTTTAAGTTGGTAATCTCTGGCGTAAATTAAGTTTAATTTATCAGACAATCCTTCCTCATTATAGGTGATTTCATCACTTGGAAAAAGCACTCCCGGTTTAATTCTCGGTAGCTCTGTTATATCCTGTGAATGTGTGAAATTATAACCAACAATTGATTTTTGTCCCGTCCAAACATTAAATATGTTTTTTAAAAATTTCCTTTTATTAGAATAATTAAACAAGAGGATTGGACTTAATGTCAAAAGCAATGTACTCAACAGAAGATCAAAAGTTCTTTTTATTCGAACATTGTCCTTTCTACTCACAGCATTCATGTTTAAAACATACAAGTCGCCTGCCGTTTCAATTGAGTTGCTTCCAATAAGTGACAAGCTATCTGGTTGAGCAATTTTATATTCAATATTCGTCGGAATACTCGTCATCCAATGAATAATGTTACTTGCTGAAGTGTCTCTTGCACAGAAAATTACTTCGTCAATTGCATGAATATGAATGATCTGATCAAGTTGGTTTATTGTCCCAATACTTGAGTCTTCTTTATCTATGCTTGTCGAAACTCGCTCTAAAAATTCAAATTTCAAGTGTGTGTGTTTCAGAATTTCAGTTACACGATCGAATTCCTGTTGACTCCCAATAATTGCCAATCTTTTGCTTCGGATAGGCGATAAACTGAATGTTTTTCCAATGGAGAAATGCAAGAAAATTCGCGACAAAATATAATAGGAAATAACCCAAAGTG
This sequence comes from Crocinitomicaceae bacterium, assembly GCA_044341975.1. GTDB lineage: Bacteria > Bacteroidota > Bacteroidia > Flavobacteriales_D > Crocinitomicaceae > M0103. Next base: position 8,076 of record JBIIQP010000075.1, on the reverse strand, counting down.
CACCTGTTAAAATAAAAAGCCTTGAGAATTGCCAGCTCTTCGGTAACAAAGCATAAATTATTAAAATAAACAATGTGCTTAGAAAACTACCCTTTAAAAAATCCTTAAACTTTGCCGGTTGATCATACCCTCCGCTGAAAAAAATACCAATCATCCAAAGAATTGTATAGGTTGGAATTGAGATATCTAAAACATGCTCAGGGAAATCAATGTGAATTTTTTTCCATTGATGTGTCATTGCAAATAAGCCAAGTAATAGAATGGCATAATCAGATAGAGCAAGTATCGATTTTTTAAGAAAGCGCGTCAAAATAGCAAGGGAGGCCCGGAAATAAATTGCTGCGTTAATAAGCAATGAGAAGAGGTGTGCATTTTTTTGAGAAAAGTGTTTTTCTGCAAAAATTACCATTGCTCTGTAAAAAACAAAAACGTAGTTCACAGAGCTCTTCTTTGTACTTTCTCCCTTATAATGAATGATTCGTGTCTCAGGGAAATAGAAATTTTTATATCCTCCTTTCAAAATACGATAAGACAAATCAATGTCTTCTCCGTACATGAAAAATGATTCATCCAAAAGTCCTACCTTTTTCAAAGCATCATTGCGCATCAACATAAAGGCACCACTTAAAATTTGAATTTCATTTATTTCAAATTCACTTAGGTGTCCAGCATGATATTGGCCGAAGGTTTTTGAACTAGGAAAGAGGCGAGAAAGACCGAATATTTTGTAAAAAGCCACAGCTGGAGTAGGTAGTCCACGCTTTGATTCAGGCAGGAACTGTCCTTTTCCATCGACCATTCGAACTCCTAATCCGCCTGCTTCAGGATGTTCATCCATGAAATCAATAACCTTGTGAAGGGTATCTTCTTCAATAACTGTGTCAGGATTGAGTAAAAGAACATACTCGGAATTGCAAAGTTCGATTGCTTGGTTGTTCGCTTTCGAAAAGCCTTTATTGTCTTTGTTGGCAATTAAATTAAATTCTCCAAACTTGCGCTTGACCATATCAATCGAACCATCAATGGAATTATTGTCAACGATGAAGACCTCACCATTAATTCCTTGAAGTGCTTTCTTAACCGAATTGAGACACTGTTCCAGGAAATATTCTACATTGTAATTTACAATGATAATTGCGATTTTATATGGATAGTTTTGATTCAAGTTATTGTTTTATCGCAATGCACGAAATTTCAACATTTACATCCAAAGGTAGTTTCGCTACTTGAACAGTTTCGCGAGCAGGCGGTATTGTTCCAAAATAACTACCATAAACTGCATTCATTGCAGCGAAATCATTCATGTCTTTTAGGAAAATACTGCACTTTACAATATCATCAAGTGTCATTCCTGCTTCTTTTAAGAGCGCAGTTATGTTTTTTAAAACCTGATGCGTTGATGCTTCAATTGATTCAAGAACTAAGTCTCCTGTAAACGGATTCAAAGGTATTTGTCCACTAACATATAGTGTTTGGTCTACTAAAATAGCCTGGCTGTATGGGCCGATTGGAGCTGGTGCTCCTGAAATTTGAATGGATTTTTTCATAGATCGTTAACGCAATTAAATCACTTTTAGTGAATGTTTTTTGAATTAAAACAAATTGTGAAATCACTTTCTCCAATTTTGCTTTGATTAACTTTGTGCAAGTTTAACAATTCAAGTTCGATAATTTGAAAGTTCTCCTCGTGGATTTTTATGATTCTTTTACTTACAACCTATCGCATTACATAGAGGCGTTGGGGGCAGAAGTGATTGTTCTAAAAAATGACAAAATAAATTTGGGAGAATTGCCGGATTTCGACAGACTGGTTTTTTCTCCTGGACCGGGATTGCCGTCAGAAAAATTAAATTTTTACCCACTTCTTGATCGTTTTGTTGGTAAGAAAAAAATGTTAGGTGTTTGTTTGGGTATGCAAGGAATCGCAACGTATTTGGGTGCTGATTTATATAATATGGATCAGGTCAAGCATGGTGTTAGTGAGATGGTTGAAGTAGATGTCAATTCCGTTTTGTTCAAAAAGTGTCAAAGGAGATTTTATGTTGGACTTTATCACAGTTGGGCAGTTAAAAATATAGAAGGAACAGGATTGAACGTAACAGCGACTTCCAATGATAAAACAATCATGGCATTTGAAAATTCTGAAAAAGGTATTTATGGGGTGCAATTCCATCCTGAATCAATTTTGACGGAGAGTGGAAAGCAGATTCTACTCAATTTTTTAACATCGTAGATTTTGAAATTGCTTTTGCTTTAAATTTGTTAGAATAAAAAGCAAAACTATAAATACATTCAAGCGTTTTTAATCGTTATCAAAAGAAAGATATCGGTTGCTAGGTTGGTGTTGTTGTGGTTATTATTTTTACACTATAAATTTTATACTATGAAATACTTAAAAACGATTTTCGCATGCGTATGTTCTGCATTTCTTTTGTTTTCATGCTCAAATCATGAAGCAAAAAAATATGGGCCAGTAGAATTTGAAATTTCAGTAGAAGGGCCATTATTTGCCGAATCGATTGCTGAAGGTGTAGTGACAGTTCCTTTTAAACCTGAAGATTTTGGGATAACTAGGGAAGAGGTTCATAGTATGAAATTAGATGAGATTGTTCTCACATGTGATCACCCTGACGGTTTAGGGATTTTCAATAATATAGTTTTTACAGTAATGACGGACAATACTGAATCGAAGGAGGTAGCTTCAAAGAAAATAAAAGGAAGTCCCAAAAAGATGACAATAAAAGGTTTGGATAAGGCTGTCATTGAAGGTTTTTCAGAAACAGACCAGTTTTATTTGGAAATGACAGGGATTTCTAACAAAGATATTGATGATAATGTCACTCTTAAAGGACAATTGACATTGAGTTTGATGGTTAATAAGTAAAAAGTTACTAAATTGTCCTTGTTTGGTATGGTAATTGTTTTTGCAAATTCAAATTAAGTAAATTATGAAAAAATTGAAATCACTAGGTCTATTTTGTTTGAGCGTTGTTGTTTTTTTGAGCACTACAGCCTTTACTTTGAGTAAGATTTATCAAACGGAAGAAGGAGATGCTCTTGTCGGGATTTGGATGCCAAGTCACGGAAAAGCAAAAGTTAAGGTTTCTAAAGTCGGTACAAAGTATTATGGTAAGATAGTTTGGCTGAAAGAACCTTTGTATCCTGATGGAACTAAGAAGCGAGATAAGAATAATCCCGATTCGAAAATGCACGAAACACCTTTGCTTGGTTACAAGATTCTAAAAGATTTTGAATATGTTGGAAAGAAGGTCTGGGAGAACGGAACTATATATGATCCAGAGAATGGCAGTACTTATAGTTGTACAATTAAATTAACGGATAAGAATACCATTGATGTGCGTGGTTATATTGGTGTTTCAATGATAGGCCGAACAGACACATGGAAGCGCCTGAAAGAATAGGTATATGAGTTAAATTATAAACAAAAAAAGAACCTACCTAGGTTCTTTTTTTGTTTCAACTAAAAGTAAGAATCAAGGGCTGACAAGATTAAGGCTAATCTGAAAATAAGGTGCCGATGAAACTTGATTTTCCATCACCATCGGCGCTGAACTACCAATGCCTCGATAGAAATTACCACTATCTAAGTTGAATTTATAGTTTACAATGTATCCAGCTTGAGCACCAATCCAGATGAAGTCACTCAGTGCTCTTTGAAAGTCGAATCTCAATCTGATTTCAGATCTTCTTAATTCTAAATTATCGCTGCTATAATTGTCAATTTCTCCAATTTTAGAGCCTGTTTGAGGAAAGTAATTGTCCCTGTTTGCTAAATGATAGCTGCCGCCAACAATTTCAAAACCTGACAATAGCATAGTCCGCCTATTAAAGGAATATCTGTGATGAAAACGAGCCGGAAGTAATGATTCGATTCCCCACTTTTCGTTTTTGGATGTGTAATTGTAAAGTATGGCAGGTAAATAGCTTTTGCCCCCTGCTCTGTATGTTTGAGTTGCCCCTATACCAAATTGAAAACGATCATTAAACTTCCATCCAAAAATACCTAGGACAGTTAGTTTGCTTAGACTGAGCGAATGCCAAGAGCGAAATGTATTATTTCCGTTGTACTCTCCTGACAAAAAGGTCAAAATAAAAGTTTTTTGATTTAGGGGCTTAAAAATAGTTGTATTCAGACTCAAGGTACGGATTCCTTTATCAAGTGTTTTAAGCAAAGGATTGTTTAGCGTATCGTTCGAAAAAGAGTAGTTGGAATTTACAAAACTTCCACCGAGATTAATGAGGATTTTGTTATTGGAGAGAACGGGAAGATTGGCACCAATAACCACACCATTATAATTGTTTACATTTCCAGTCTGCGCAGACGAAAAGGTGTCTATGGCCTGAGAATTGATTTGATGGCTAAGTGCCATATCGTAACCTGCAGTAATAAGTTTTGCTGGGCTTAAGCCAATGACTTTAGGGGTGCAATAGCGTTTGACAGTTTCATCTAGGTCGTATTTTTCATATTGGCTGTAATCTTCTTCAGCTTCCAATGAGTCCACTTGACAAAAAGATTTTAATGAAAAAAGTATGCAAAAAGCAACCGTTGTTTTAATGTAGTTTTTCATTGGTTTCTCTAAATTAATTGAGTATAAATTTAAATCTAAACTATTTAAATTGCAACTTCAAAAATTCAATGTTTGAAGCTTATAAAATCAAGATTCTGTTTTTTTCAGAAAAAATCTTTTTAATTAACAACTTCGATAAGTATGAAATTAAATGAACAATTTTGATCCCGATTTGTCAGTTAATAAAAAATCCATCATGAAATATAGTCTACTTGCCATTCTCATTCTAGGAGTTACACCATTATTTGCACAACTTTCAAAAGTTACAGGGAAGGTTTTTAATTCTATTAATAATGAACCATTACCATTTGTAAAAGTAAATGTTGTAGGACAGCAAATGGGGGCAACAAGTGATGCAGACGGTATCTATATCATAGAAGGTTTAGCACCGGGAGTCTATACTTTTAAAGCAAGTAACTCCGGATTTCAAGATTTGATTATCGATGATATTACTGTCACAATTTCGCGTGTGGTAGATTTGAACTTTGCAATGGAACCATTTGCGAAAGAACAAAAAGAGGTTGTCGTGAAAGCATCACCATTTACTCCTAGAAGTGAATCTCCTGTTTCATTAAGAACCCTTAATGCGACTGAAATTGAACGTCAACCGGGTGCCGGTCGCGATGTGAGTAAAGTGCTTCAGGCTTTGCCGGGCGTCGCTTCTCGAGCTACATTTAGAAATGATATTATTATTCGCGGTGGGTCACCAGGAGAGAATAAATTTTATTTAGATGGGATTGAGGTTCCAAATATCAATCACTTTGCAACGCAAGGAAGTAGCGGTGGTCCAGTTGGTTTGCTCAACGTGAATTTCATACGCGAAGTAGATTTTTACAGTGGCGCATTTCCGTCGAACAGAGCTAATGGATTAAGCTCTGTCATCTCATTTAAACAAAAAGATGGAAATTCGGATGGATTAATAACAAACTTCGCTCTTGGATCGAGTGATGCTGCCTTGACTTTTGATGGGCCTTTGGGCAAGAAAGCAGATTTTATTTTTTCTGCGAGAAGGTCATATTTACAGTTTTTATTTTCTGCGCTTCAACTTCCATTTTTACCGACTTACAACGATTTTCAGTTTAAGGTGAATTTAAAACCAAATCTTAAAAATAGAATCACAATTATTGGATTGGGCGCTCTGGATGATTTTTCATTGAATACCAAAGTAAATGATAAAGTAACAGATTCAACGACACGCGAGTTCAACGACTTTATCCTTGGCAATATACCGACCCAAGATCAATGGAATTATACTTTTGGAGTGAATTGGTTGCACTATTCTAAAAATTCGTACCAGAACATTATTGCTAGTCGAAATATGCTAAAAAACATGTCGACTAGATATGTAGGAAACATTGAAACACCTGAGAATAAGCTCTTGGATTACAGTTCCTTTGAAGCTGAAAATAAGTTTCGATTTGAACACAATGTAAACTGGAATGGCTGGAAATTTAATACCGGTTTTGGGTATGAATATGCACGATATAATAACAGCACCTTCAATCGCACAAGTTATCAGGGTGTTCCTGTAACCATTGATTATACGTCTGATTTGTACCTAAGTAAAGGTTCGATGTTCGCACAGTTCTCGAATGGATCAGCTGATGAACGATTTAATTTTTCAGTTGGTTTACGCTCTGATTTTAATAATTACTCTCAAAGCATGAGTAATCCTTTGAATCAAATATCTCCTATGTTCTCCGCAACTTATAAAGTAAATAATCGACTGACTATCAATGGGAATTTGGCGAGATTTCATCAATTGCCTGCATACACGATATTGGGCTACCGAGATTTGAATGGAAATTTGGTGAATAAAAACAATAATTTAAAGTACATCAATGCTGACCATTTTGTGCTTGGCACAGCCTACTTAACAGAGATGAATTCTCGTTTTTCAGTTGAAGGCTTCTTGAAAAAGTACCACAATTATCCTTTCTCAACAAAAGATTCCATTTCATTGGCTAACCTCGGTTCTGATTTTGGTGTCGTTGGCAATGAAGCCGTTACTTCAACTTCAGAGGGAAGATCATATGGCGTTGAATTTTTGTACCAACAAAAACTCCTTAAAGGTTTTTATGGAATCGTGGCTTATACGTTTGTTGCATCTGAATTTTTGGATAATAACAATGAATATGTGCCAAGTGCTTGGGATAGCAAACATATCGTCTCTATCACAGGAGGAAAACGTTTTAAAAATGGCTGGGAAGTTGGTATGCGTTGGCTTTTTAATGGCGGTTCACCATACACCCCTTATGATATTGCAACGTCAAGTTTGAAGCAGGTTTGGGATCTTTCTGGTCAAGGTTTATTGAATTACAATCAATTGAACACACTTCGCGAAGGAGCCAATCATCAGTTGAATTTAAGGGTTGACAAAAAAATATATTTGAACAAGTTTTCCATGAATTTCTACCTAGATATTCAAAATGTTTACGGACATAAAACGAAAGTTATGCCTTATTTGTTAGTGATAAAAGATGCAAATGGTCAGCCATTGACAGATCCAAACGATCCAACGCGTTATCAGACAAAATTGATAGAGAATACAGCCGGAATTGTGCAGCCTTCACTTGGGATAATCATCGAATTCGCAAATAAGAAAAAGGCTAAATAAAAGCGAAGTCTACTCTTCGGTTGTGCTGTTTTCCTTCTGGAGTTGAATTAGAATCCACAGGTAGACTTTCACCTTTGAAATCGATTTCTATGCGATCCTTGCTGAGTCCGTTTGCTACAAAAAAATCGATCAATGATTGTGCCCTTTTTTTAGATAAATCAACGTTGTAAGCATCCGATCCATCCGCGTCGGTATGGCCTGTTACTTTTATTCTTAGGTCGGTATGTCCATCTACCACACGAATCATCTTAATGAGGAAATCATGATATTCAGGGCGAATTTCAGCTTTGTCGTAATCAAAATAGATGGGCTGAAAGACAAAGCTTTTTCTTTCAAGATCCCGAATTGCTGGTGCGTTGTATCCTTTGTTTAAATCGTTCATAAAGAATTTCATCCAGCTGTGCGCTAACATTGATTCTTCTGTTGTAGAAAACTTTGCAGTGGATCGATAAAGGATTATTTTTCCGGTGTTTCGTTTGCAGTCTGTACTTGTATATTTTCCTTCAAGGTAGCCTGTACTGTCATTGTAGGTAAGGGAAGCATCAATATTGCACCAGTTAGTCTTAGAGTTGTTTTTCTTTTTTTCAATGACAATTTGATTGAATTGAATAACATTTTTTTTAACTGATCCTTTGATTTTTTTTACAGCAAATTGATCGGTGTTATAGACTTCGTCTCTTGTTTTTCCTTCAACAATTCCGTTGTTCACCGTAAATGAAGCATAGAGTATAGTTCCTTGTTCAGTCTTAAATCCATCTTTCACCATGATTCCTTGCCAAACGCCATTAAAATCTGTTTGGGAGGAACAGTTCCAACCAATTAAAAAGAAGAAAATAAAGAGCATTGGTCTCATCATAGTATAAATGTATT
>JBIIQP010000074.1:0-12037 GCA_044341975.1 Crocinitomicaceae bacterium | reverse complement strand
AACAAATCGTGGATCAACCTCCATGACATGTCCACAATCAGAGCAAGTTCTTTTTTCTTCAGAACCATAAAATTCGCGGAATCGAGAAATAAAATCATGTTCGATGTTCACCAAAGGAAAACGATATTCGTGTAATTTGTTGTTGCATTTATCACAGAACCACATCAGCCCGTCAACTAAATCTGTCCCTTTTCTTACTTTTTCGATAACAAGTCCGATCGTGTTTTCGCCACGGATAGGAGAATGGGGAGTATTTCCCGGTAATAGGAAAATATCCCCCTCCTTAATGATAATATCTTTTGCCTTTCCGTCCTCTTGAATGCGGACGGTAATCTCACCTTCTATTTGATAAAAGAGCTCCTCACTTTCGTTGAAATGATAGTCTTTTCTCGCATTTGGACCACCAACAATCATAACAATGAAATCCCCTGCTTCAACGTAAAGATTTTTATTAGAAACAGGTGGTTTTAATAAATCCCTGTTTTCATCAATCCATTTTTGTAGGTTAAAAGGAGCAAGCATTGTCTCTTTAATTAATTTTTATTTCTCTACTACGACTTTCAAAGTCAATCTTTCATTGTCACCTGCTAATTGGAGGAAGTAAACACCTTTCTCTGCAGAAAGCATATCAACAGATGCAGCATTGTTTGACCAGTTAATAGATGCAGGAACTTCACGTCCATTCATGTCAACAATTTTTGCATTCAAACCACTTGTTTCATGGCTAAATGTTACAATAAATGAACCGTTGGAAGGGTTTGGATGAACCGCAACTGAAGTACTTGTTAATTCATTCAATCCTGCTACACAATCCGATACGATAACAAGAACATTAGATGTGTCTTGCGGACAAACGCCATTGTCAGCAACATAATCATAATTGAATTGACCAGGGATGTTACTTGTTGTAATTACATTTCCAACCAAAGGTTGATTTGATGGATTGTACCACGTTCCGCCTAAATCAACATTTCCAGATAACCCAGATAATAAGTTAATCGTCTCAAGACGACAAACATTTAAAGTTCCGTCAGTTCCTGCACTTGATGGTCCAAATACATGGATTGACGCAGTAGCTGTGTCTGATAAACAACCCTCCTCAACGATGTAAAGGAAATCAAAAACTTGAAATGCCACACCTGAAGTATTCCATGTAGATCCAAAAACACCAAATGTTGGAATTGTTTCTTCCCATGTTCCTCCAGTATCATAACCAGTAATTCCATCAAAAAGATCGACACTTTCACCACCACAAACATTTACCACGTTTAATGATGAACCAGCTGATAAATTCAAGCCTGTAATTGAAAGTGTAAAGTTTCCACTTGCCAATGTATTTCCCGAATCATAAAGTAGATAGTAAGTTTGTCCGGGCGTTAAACCACAAACCGTAAATTCAGGTGCGTCAGATGAATAATCCAATGCATCATCATTTCCAGCAATAAAATCAAAGGTTGTAAAATCTGCGCAATTCCCAACAGAATAGACGGCTGCTTGGCCATTCATCGGAGAGTCAGTTCCAGAAATTGTAACATTTCCTGATGTTGGTGCAACGAACGTAAACCATACCGTGTGCTCAAGTGTTGAGATTCCCCAGCCTGTTGTTTGATAGTAACCCGTTGATGGTGGGGCAATGTTTATTTCATCTGTTTCTACAGTCGCTAATGTATTCGTGTAAGTATTTACTGAACCATTTACTGGAATTGTTATTGGTGAACATACATTATCATTGGATGGACCAGTTGTAACACATGACAATACTCCTTCCCAACCGCCGTAAGTCACAGAAAAATCGGAATTAAACTCGAAGGTTAAACTACCATCAGTAGCAGAAGATGTTATTCCGCCTGGATTACTATTAAAAGTGCCTAACTGTGCGGCAGCTGTGCTGTTTCCATCATAAACAGTCATTTCATCAGAGAATTCAGAAGTGTAAGAATTAAATTCTACGTGTAAAAATGATCCTATTGTGGAAGGTGTGATGGTAAATATGTAGGTTTCATTGTCTGAATAGTTTCCAGCTGAACCTCCACTATCGTAAAAAATTCCGCCGCAAGTCGTCGCACTTCCATTAGTCATGATGACACATGTTCCCATATCAACCATTAAAGGTGCTGAAGGCACTGGTGTACCTGAAGCACAAGTTACAATACAAACATAATATGTCAATGCCGATTGTGTTGCACTATAACTTGGGCTTGTTGCTCCCGGTATGTCTGAGTAAGATACACCATTAGCTGAAGATTGCCATTGATACGTAAGACCAGTGCCAACGCTTGCTCCTGTTAAATAGAGAGAAAATGGAGATCCAGCGCAAGCTAAATCAATTGAAGATTCAACTGAACCAGCATTTGCAGGATTTGTGCACGCTGATGCCGGACCATTGTTAGTTGTTACAATGTTACGAGAGGAAGTGTTTTGGCCACAAGATGCATTCGTATTAATATGTATATAATAAGTGCCAGAGGCTGAAGCTGTCCATGTCAATGGTTGAATACCAAAAGCAACAACTGGGCCACTCGAAGTTCCGGATCGAACAGTTATAAAATCTGTAACGATGGTACTAGTTGTGGTGTAACTATAGCCCGCTGCAACACCATCCCATGTCCCGTATTCTTGGGCATATTGATTAGTGATAATAGCACTTGATCCAGTAGTGTTTGTGAGTGTTCCTAAGCCAAAACCAATAGAATTAGTGCATTGTCCATAACTAACGCTATGGCTAATGGCAAATACAAATGACGTTATAAAGGCAAATAGTGTAATCGATTTTTTCATAAAGCGTCGGTTGTAATTAAACTTTTCAAATATAGCAATTTGAGTGAAACTTTGAATTGGATAAACAAGGATTCGTTATTTTTGCCTCAAAAAACAAAATGAATCTTTCACTTAAAAATAAAACGGCCCTAGTATGTGGTAGTACGCAAGGAATTGGTAAAGCTGCAGCCATCGAACTTGCAAACATGGGAGCAAATCTTGTCTTACTAGCAAGAAATGAGGACAAGTTGAAAGATTCATTGAAAGATCTTGATGTCACTAATGGACAACAGCATCGTTATTTAGTTGCTGATTTTGCTCAGCCCAACGATCTAAAGAAAACGATTGCTGACTTTGTGAATGCTGGAAACAAGATTCATGTGCTTGTCAATAATACAGGTGGTCCAAAGGGTGGCATGATCAAAGATGCATCAACCGATGAGTTTCTCGCGGCTTTCAATCAACATTTGATTTGTAATCAAATACTAGTTCAGGCAATTTATCCAGGCATGATTTCCGAGAAGTATGGTCGCATCATCAATGTAATTTCTACATCGGTGAAACAGCCGTTACCAAATTTAGGCGTGTCTAATACTATTCGCGGTGCAGTTGCCAATTGGAGTAAAACTTTGGCAAATGAATTGGGTGCATTTGGTATTACAGTTAACAATGTTTTGCCGGGTGCTACAAATACCGCTCGTCTGCAATCAATCGTTGAAGTAAAGGCACAACAGCACAATGAAACGATTGATGATGTATTCGAAGAAATGGCGTCGGAATCACCTATGAAAAGAATTGCACAACCTGAAGAAGTGGCCGCAGCGATAGCTTTTCTTGCATCTCCCGCAGCTTCTTACATCAACGGGATTAATGTTCCTGTAGACGGCGGAAGAACAAAATCTCTTTAGAAAGTTAGCGAATACAATTGATGTGACCAGTCAGCAGTATGTCTCTGCCTGAATTGCTCAGGTAATTTATTTTCCAAACATAAGTGCCGTCTTGAACGGGCTCACCTTCGTAGGTGCCGTCCCATTGAAATTCTCTATCGTTCGAACTGTATACTAATTGACCCCATCGATTGTAGATGGTCACTTTTAATGTTTTCACACCAACAGTACTGGCTTCAAAAACGTTATTGTAGCGAAAGCCGTCTGGAGTAAAGGTGTTTGGAACATAAACATAATAAGCTTCTTCAATTGTTATTGGTTTTGAGATAGTGTCTTTACATCCCTTTGCATCTGTTGCGATCAAGGTGACAATGTAAGTGCCTGGATCGATGTATGTATTGTTGGGATGCACTACCGTTGAGGTATTCCCATCTCCAAAAAACCATTGGTATGTTTCACCATTGATTGTAGTGTTTTGAAAGGTTATTGGTAAATCATCAAACAATGTTTGACTGCTAATCTCGAAATTTGCGGTTGGTCGAACGACTGTTACTGTTGTGCTCCCATTTACTGTGAATGTCTGGCATTCATCAGAAACAATGACTTGATAGGTGGTAGTTGATGAAGGATGAACCCAAATTGTAGGAGTCGTTTCGCCTGTTAATGGCCATTCATAAAAATATTGACCATATCCACCTGTTGCAATAACAGATAGCTGTACACTATCGCCTGGGCAAATTTCAACTGCCGGTGAAACACTAATTATTAAAGGTGGACTAGTGATGGTATAAATGACTTCTGCTGTTTGTTCAATACCGCACTGATCTGTGACAGTTATGGTATAAGTTGTTGTTTGGGAGGGGGTGACGATCTGAGAACTCACATTTCCCAATAAACTGCCGTTATTATCTGACCATTGAAAAGTGTAATTACCAGCTCCTCCGGATACATTTGTTTCTAACTGGGATGGTATGTAAGGACAAATTTCGGTAATATCAGCAGATTCGTTGACAATTATCGGTGGGTAAACTGGTACATCAACTGTTCCTGATCCTGTAGCGGTTTGATTTAAACAATTATCTGTTACAGAAACTGTAAATGTTTGTGAACTGGTAGGTGAAACAAATATAGATGAGGTTGTTTCGCCCGTATTCCATTGGTATGTGTATGGACCAACACCACCACTTGCTGCTGCAATTAATTCTAAGTCATCTCCAGGACATAAGACACTTCCACTTTGCACTTCGACAGCAACAGGCTGCACATCTCCGATACTCAATTCAACAGTTAAGGGTGTCACGTTGCCACATGGGTCAGTTATTGGAAAATCAATTAGTATCGTCTCTTGCCCCTCGACAAGTCCATCCGCGAATGCATTGAGTGAAATAGTAGCTATTGATTGTCCTGGTGCAAATGTTACTGAAGTTGGTAATGTCGTGAAATCTAAACCTTCTGTAGCTGTCCCACTTACATTGACAGGAATAGTGAGTGAAGAGTTAAGGTTGTTTGTACCCCTTTCCAATGTTATCGTCGCCGAAACGCATCCCTCTGCCATTTCGTCCGGATCAGACGGGAAAGCAATTTCAGAAAGCACATATGTTATATCGACAGGTGTGTTTGATGAAAGGCTGTTCGCTTCCAAAAAGATTCCTGAATCGTAAATGCCGTCTCCAACGTCAGCCACAGCAAGTATCAAGTGATAAGTTTGACCGCATTGAACGCGAGAGGACGCCTCTAAAACATCTGTAAAGCCATCGTATTGAATGTAAAATGGTGATGAGTTTTGGGGCGCCACAGATCCATCGCCATTGTTATTGAAGTAAGCTGAATTGGTAACTTGATTCACGTTGTTTATTGAAACTACCGCACCAGTAGGAAGCTTTGCAATATTTTGTGTTCCGGCTATGCCAGGACCTGAAATAAAAAAGCCAAAAACATCATTGTAAGATGAATTATTTGGCGGCGCAAATTCTGGATATTCCTCAGATCCAAAGACATACTTAAAACGAACCGTATCTGAATAGGGGATAAAATCAAATTCAAGAATGGCGGCATTGAAGGTTTGGGTACCACCGATAATTCCAGAAAGAAGACCTGAACCCCCAGCTCCATTGTCTACACCTGAATTAGATTGATTGTTTGGGCCGTGTGGACCAGCGCCATTGTTGTTGGTTGTCCCTGTGGTCATTACAATGCCACTTTCAATACCAAGGTTCGTTCCCGATGCTGTAAATTGACTTATCGCAGTATTACTTCCGTTGTAGGTAATGTTTGATACTGTTACACCTGGACCTAATAGTACATTTTGAACCAAGGAAGGGGCAGATGCTCCCGGGTTTGTGATGAGTTGGCCATTGGAATGAAAATGAATTCCAATAACAAAAAAGGTTAATATGTTGAAAAAGCTTTTCAATGTTCTTTTATGACGCAAATTTAGGCTTTAAGTTGCCCTGAAATAGCAATTAATAAGCCATTTTTTGTTTAAAACGAATAAAAGGAAAAAAATGTTGTGTACAACTCTTAGAATTGCCCGATTATTCAATCAAAATTCAGGATTGTATTCCCTGTAAGGAACAAAGATTGTAATACATTCCTTTCATTGCCATTAGTTCTTTGTGCGTCCCGCGTTCCTTTATTTCACCTTTTGATAGCAGCACTATTTCATCGGCATTGATAATAGTACTTAACCTATGCGCAATTATGATCGTTGTCCGATCACGCATTAAATGATCCAAGGCTTCTTGTACTACTTTTTCTGATTCTGTATCTAAAGCGGAAGTTGCTTCGTCCAAAATAAGAATAGTTGGATTTTTCAACACTGCACGGGCAATACTGATACGTTGTTTTTGTCCTCCTGAAAGTTTGCTTCCACGCTCACCAATGTTAGTTTCATAGCCATTTTCAAGCGCTGAAATAAAATCATGTGCATTGGCGATTTTTCCTGCTTCAATGATTTCATCCATCGTAGCATTTGGCATTCCAAAAGCTATGTTTTCTCTTACTGACGCATTGAATAAAATTGATTCCTGGGACACGATGCCGATGTGATCTCGCAAATCGTGAATTGAACAGTGAGTGATCGGCGTATCGTCAAAATAGATGTTGCCTTCGGTTACATCATAAAATCTGGGAAGTAAATCTCCCAGTGTGGATTTTCCACTTCCGGATTCACCAACGAGTGCGACAGTTTTGCCTGCTTGCAGATTGAGATTGATGTTCTTTAAGACCAATTCGTCTTTGTAACGGAAAGAAACATTTTCATAACGGATACCCGATTTCAGTTCTGATAATGCAACTGGATTTTCTACTTCATAGATTTTTTCATCAGTATCCAATATTTCATTGATTCTGTCCTGAGATGCTTTCGCCTTGTTCATAAAAGCAAGGTTGGTAGATATCCCTTGAATCGGACGAAGCAATTGAGAAAACACAATGATAAATGTGATAAAAACTTCACCTGTAAGTTCTTGACTATGGTTGAGATCCAAAATCATAGATCCACCAAACCAGACTAGGCAGAGCATAACTCCTGCACCAAGCGTTTCATTCAGAATTGGAGATAAATCCTTTTTTCTGAATGTTTTAGTAATCAGCTGCTGGTGACGCAGATTTACGCGTTGAAATGCACTGTAAATTTGATCGATTGCGTTGAACGCTTTGATGATGCGTATTCCACCTAATCCTTCGTCGATGTTCGAAAACAAAAGTCCCATTTGCTCTTGACCACTTTTGGCGGTTTTCTTTAGGCTCTTACCAATCCTTGAAATAACAAAAGCAGATACCGGAAGTAATACGAATGATATCAGCGTAAGTTTTGGGCTCAAGTAAATCAAGGTCGCTACATTGATGATAATTGCAATTGGATCACGATAAATTAACTCCAGAATGGCGACAACCGCTATTTCTATTTCACCGACATCACTGTTCATGCGCGACATTAAATCGCCTTTGCGTTCATTCGTGTAGAAAGATAACGGCAGATTCAGCGCTTTGAGAAAGAGTTTATTTCGAAGGTCTCGTACAACAGCCATGCGCAGTTCAGACTGATGCCAGACTGCCCCATAACGAAATAGGTTTTTGAGAAAAAAAGCCAGGAAAACGGAAATACAAACAAACAAAAGTGCTTGTTTGGGGTTGTTGTTGACCATTTCCTGCATGAAGTAATTGTAGGATTCCTTTAGATATATAATCAAATCTGTCATTTTTCCGCTCCACGCTGGTTCAATTAGTTCAATCTGTTCTTGTTTTGAATTGAAAATAAGCTGAAGAAACGGGATGAAAAGGACAAGCGATAAAAGGTTGAAAATGACAAATAACAAATTGCACACGATGACTAAAATCGCACGAGTTCTATAGGCAAATGTGTATTTGTAGATTTGAAGAATGTCCTTCATCGTGCAACAAAGATAAGTTTTGTTTTCCTTTGACTGAATTTAGGGTAGAAGTATTCGTATTTTTGCGGCATGGGTTCAATTAGACAAAACAAAATTGAAGGAGTGATTCAAGAAGAACTCTCCACTTTTTTTCAGCGAAATGCGCGCGAAATCTGTCTTGGAGCAATGGTTTCAGTGACATCGGTAAGGGTTACTTCTGATCTTTCCCTGGCTCGTTGTTATTTATCTGTTTTTGCCGGTCCTGATAAAAAGGAGGTGCTAGAAAATGTCAAGGTACACGCCGGTAAGATCAGGGGAGATGTTGGAAAAAGGTTGAAAAACATGCGGAAAATACCAGAGTTACTTTTCTTTATTGATGATTCCTTGGATTATGCAGCGGAAATAGACCAATTACTTAAAAAGAAATAGTTCTATCAACGTTCCGTTTTTCATAGCAAGGCGCTACCTTTCTTCTAAAAGAAAGAAGAATGTGATTAATTTAATCACACGAATCTCTGTGGTTGGAATAGCTGTAATAACTGCTGCGCTCGTCATATTACTTTCTGCTTTCAATGGCATTGAGTCAATGATTGAGAAATTATATTCTGATTTTGATCCTGATGTTACCATCCGTTCGGAGGTGGGAAAAACCTTTCCTGAAGATTTAATTAGTTTTCCAGAGTTAAAAAAAATTGATGGAGTCGCAAATATTTCTCGAGCCATAGAGGAAGTGATTGTAATCAAGCACGAGAAGAAATGGGTGAATGCAGCGCTGGTTGGCGTCGATAGCAACTTCTTGGAGATGTCCAGAATGAAGGTGATAGACAAGAATGGACGTTATGAACATCTTGTGGATGGTCAACCAATTTTGGAATACGAAGGTCAATCTTTTGGCTTGATTGGCGCAACTCTTTTGGACAAACTCGGAGGATTTATTCCAGAGCGGTCAGGTTTTGAGCAGGTCATTGTCTATGCTCCAAAAAGAGATGTGAAAGTTAGACTTGGGTCGAATCCTTTTAAAACTTCCTTACTAAGCCTCTCTGGTCGTATTAATTTCAACAGGGAAGTGAATGCCGAGAATCTGTTAGTTCCTATCGCAACTGCTTCAGAGATGTTGAACTATGAGAAGGACATCACTGCAATTTATGTCGATGTAAATGCAGCTTATACGAACGATGAGGTGAAAGCAAGCATTCAGAAAGTTCTTGGAAATAATTTCTCCGTAAAAACCAATTTTGAAAAGAATGAACTGATATTTAAAACAAGTAAATCAGAAAAGATGATCGTGTTGATAATTCTTCTGTTCATTTTTATTTTGGCTGCATTCAATCTGGTGGCTTCATTGACAATGTTGTTTGTTGAAAAAAAAGAAAATGTAGCTACGATGATTGCCTATGGAGCGAATAGTCAAACGGTATTTAGAATCTTTTTTTTCGAAGGAATGTTGATCTGTGCGAAAGGGATCGTTGCCGGTTTAATTATTGGTTATGGAGTATGCCTATCGCAACTGCGTTGGTCGCTGCTGACAATGCCTAATTCTGGCGGAGAACCCTTTCCGATTCATGTGAATCCGTGGGATGGTTTATTGATTTTGAGTCTTGTTCTTTTACTCAGTTTTCTCTTTTCTTTTTTACCGGTCAGATTGCTTGTGAAGCGCAATTTTGGGCATCTTAAGTTCTGAAAGTAATAAACTGCGCCAATTGTTAAAAAAATATGTTTTTTTGTTGAATGTATTTTCAGATTAATGGTGTATCTTTGCGCCCAAATTCAAGAGTATAGAATTAGCTCTGTTTGATTAAACAACTTAAAAAAGGCAATAAAATGTCGGAAATTAAAGGAAATGTTTCGCAGGTGATTGGACCTGTGGTTGATGTAAACTTCGAAAAGGGAATGGCTCTTCCGAATATCTATGATGCATTGGTAGTAACTAAAGATGACGGAACAAGGGTTGTACTTGAAGTACAGTCGCATGTTGGTGAAAACTCTGTTAGAACGGTATCAATGGATTCAACAGATGGTTTCCGTCGTGGAATGGATGTGGTTTCAACAGGCAGTGCAATCAAAATGCCTACCGGAGATCAAATTAAAGGACGTTTGTTTAACGTTGTTGGTGAGGCGATCGATGGTATAAGTGCAGTAGATACAGCAAACGGACTTCCAATTCACCGTGAAGCTCCTAAATTTGATCAGTTATCAACAGCAACTGAAGTTCTTTTTACTGGAATTAAAGTGATTGACCTTATTGAGCCTTATGCGAAAGGTGGTAAAATTGGTCTTTTCGGTGGTGCCGGTGTAGGTAAAACCGTATTGATTCAGGAGTTGATCAACAATATCGCAAAAGGACACGGTGGTTTGTCTGTATTTGCAGGTGTTGGTGAGCGCACACGTGAAGGAAATGACTTGCTTCGTGAGATGTTGGAGTCAGGTATTATAAAATATGGTGATGCTTTCATGCATTCTATGGAAGAAGGCGGATGGGATCTGTCGAAAATTGACGTAGAAGGTATGAAGGAGTCAAAAGCGACTTTCGTATTCGGTCAGATGAATGAGCCTCCTGGAGCACGTGCTCGTGTTGCTCTTTCTGGTTTGACAATGGCAGAATACTACCGCGATGGTGAAGGTGATGGTCAAGGAAAAGATATCCTTTTCTTCGTAGACAACATTTTCCGTTTTACGCAAGCAGGTTCTGAGGTTTCTGCACTTCTAGGTCGTATGCCTTCTGCGGTAGGTTACCAGCCAACTCTAGCGAGTGAAATGGGTGCGATGCAAGAGCGTATTACATCAACCAAAAATGGTTCGATTACATCTGTACAAGCGGTTTATGTTCCTGCGGATGACTTGACTGACCCTGCTCCGGCAAATACATTTGCTCACTTGGATGCAACAACAGTATTGTCTCGTAAGATTGCCGAGTTAGGAATTTATCCTGCGGTGGATCCTTTGGATTCTACTTCTCGTATTTTGACTCCTGAGATTGTTGGTGAAGAGCATTACAACTGTGCACAACGAGTGAAAATTACGTTGCAGCGTTACAAAGAACTTCAAGATATCATTGCAATCCTTGGTATGGATGAATTATCTGAAGAGGATAAGTCTGTTGTACACAGAGCGCGTCGTGTTCAACGTTTCCTTTCTCAGCCATTCCATGTTGCAGAGCAGTTTACAGGAATCCCAGGGGTACTTGTAGATATCCAAGATACCATTAAAGCATTCAATGCTATTCTTGACGGAGCATATGATAAATATCCAGAGGCTGCTTTCAACTTGAAAGGTGGAATCGAGGATGTGATTGCTGCAGGTGAGAAAATGCTTACTGAAGTGTAATTCAGTTTAAAAATTACTAAAAAGAGAAACAATGCTTCTTGAAATCATCACACCTGAACATCACATCTTTAAAGGAGAGGCTGATGCTATTCAGCTTCCTGGATTGGATGGTTCGTTTCAGGTTTTGAAAGGTCACGCGCCGATAATCTCTGGCTTGAGTCAAGGGACAGTGAAGGTTGAACTTGCTTCACCTTTCGAAGGAGGAGAAAAGGTAAGCGAGTTGATCGAGAGAGATAAAACAAATTCAAAGGTAATTCGCGTTACTATAAAAGGTGGCGTAATTGAATTGCTGAATGATAAGGTGATTGTTCTTGCAGAATAATCTCAAATAAATTTTGAAAAGAGGGATCTGGTTCGCCATTTCCCTCTTTTTTGTGTTAAGGTATGTTAAGCCAAATATTCTTGCCTTGTATAAAAGAATGTTTCGTTATTTTCGTTCTAATTTCAAACTGTTGAATGAGTGACCTTTCAAAAATAGATCTAAACAATACGCCAAATCATGTTGCCATTATCATGGATGGTAATGGGCGATGGGCTAAAAAACAAGGTCAGATGCGGTTGTACGGACATAATTTTGGTGTTGAGTCAATCCGTGAAACATTGAAGGCAGCTAGAGAATTAAAAGTAAAATACTTAACCCTTTATGCTTTTTCTACGGAGAATTGGAGTCGACCAAAAGAGGAAGTGGATGGTTTA
>JBIIQP010000073.1:0-12050 GCA_044341975.1 Crocinitomicaceae bacterium | reverse complement strand
TCAATTGAAGATGGTTTGGCAGAAGATGATTGGAGTGGATGGAAGTTGGCGACGGAGGAAATAGGCGACAAGGTTCAATTGGTTGGTGATGACTTGTTTGTTACCAATACAAAGCGCCTCCAAAGAGGAATTGAAGAAGGAATAGCAAATTCAATTTTAGTAAAAGTAAATCAAATTGGTTCACTTACTGAGACAATTGAGGCCGTTCAGCTTGCTACAAGAAATAGTTATTCTTCAGTAATGAGTCACCGTAGTGGGGAAACAGAAGACAGTACAATTGCAGATCTTGCTGTTGCACTTAATACAGGTCAAATAAAAACTGGTTCTGCTTCTCGAAGTGACCGAATGGCGAAGTACAATCAACTTTTAAGAATAGAGGAAGAGTTGGGAGATGCTGCGGTATATCCTGGTAAAAAATTCAGATTTATATAATAAAATTGAAGTTATTTTAAAAGGGGAGTCTATGCTCCTCTTTTTTTTAAAATCAGCAACCATTTATATGACATTTACGTCTAAAGCTCAAGTGAAGAATATGAAGAATATAGTTTTAATGGGTCTGTTTTTTATCGGATTAAGAGTTTCAGCCCAAACAAATGTAAGTCAAGTAAACCTTTTTGGTCAATGTATGATTGAAATTGCAACAGCTGAGGAGATGAAAACATTAGAATTGGAAATGAAATCTAATCCTTATATTAAAGTTGTTCGACTTGATTATAACACGCAACGAGCATTCATTTTAACCAAAGGAATTGATCAGTTATCCGAGGATCAATTTACTTCTTGGTTTTCCAATTATGCCAATAAGGTAAGATGCATTCAGATTGGTCGACATGGAATCGATCAGGTTAAACCATATCCTTTCGAAGGTTGTGGTAAAGAATAAATGAAGGTACTCTTTTATCTGCTACTTTTTATTTGCGCAAGGGCAATTGCTCAACCAAATGATTGTGCAGATGCTGTTCCCGGCTGCACTACTCCCGATTTTGTAATATCACCCAATAATCCTTCAACTAATATTGTTGATTTTTCTTCAGGAAGTATTTCGAATCCAGCATTAAATCCAAATCCGGTGCCCGGGAATTTAGGATGCTTATTGAGTGGTGAAACAAGTTCAACTTTTATTTCCATTTCAGTTGTTTCTAATGGAACGTTGGAATGGTCCATTATCGGACCAAGTGTCGGGTGTTTTGATTGGATTATGTGGCCCTATGTAAATTCAACGGTCACTTGTAATGGTATTCTAGGAAATACGCTTGCTCCAATTGCCTGTAACTGGAATGGAATGTGCAATGGAAATACAGGTATGGCACCTTTGGGACAACTTCCTTCTGGTGGAGATCAGACAAGTTATGAAATACCTTTAAATGTTATAGCTGGCCAACAATATTTGTTGTGTCTGTCGAACTACAGTGGAACAAGTCAGGATGTAAATTTGAATTTTTTTGGATCTGCTAGCGTTGCATGCGGTGTTTCGGCACCCGATCAAACCATATGTTTAGGTTCATCAGCAAACGTGACCATTGCGACACCTGGAGTGGCTAATCCACAATTTAATTGGTTGGTAACAACTGGTGTTTCAAATACAACAGGAGGAAGCAATGTAATCGTAAACCCTGCAATAACTACTACCTATTCTGTTGAAGTTTATCAGCCAGCTTCAGCTACATCATCTGTTTTTCTGGATACAGCTGTCTTCACAATAACCGTTGAATCGCCACCACAACCTAATGCAGGCATTGACGATACGGTATGTCTTGGATTTCCAATCAATTTACAAGGTGCAATTAGTTCTGCTTCAAATTCTTTTGGATGGCAATGTCTTGCTACAGGGATTTCTCCATCGCCAACCGTAAATTTCAACCCTGTGACAAACTCTTTGAATCCAACTGTAACAGTCAATCAACCTGGTTTATATAGCTTCATTCTTTCCGAAATTAATCCTGCTTGCGGTACATTCAAAGATACAGCAAGAGTTTTTGTTACTTCCGTTAATCAAGTCTTGGCGGCTGTTTCCCCCTCGTGTTTTGGTGATGCGGATGGATCAATATCTGTAACAAGCTCAACAGCAGTTGAATATAGTTTTGATAATGGGTTCTCTTGGCAAACAAGCCCAACTCAAAACAGTTTAGCAGCCGGAACTTATAATGTTTGTTCACGAAATGCCCAAGGATGTCAGACATGTTCGCCAATTACAGTAAGCCCTCCACCGCAAGTAACGATTACAACTTCAAATGACACAATAATTTGTCAAAATGGCACAGCTTCTTTGGAAGCGAGTGCTGCAGGTGGAAATGTTTTTGAGTTTCATTGGGATTTCACAACAGATGAAAGTAGCTCGCAACTCGTTAATCCGACCTCAACGAGCACTTATTCCGTTTTTGCAGAGAATGAAAATGGCTGTATTTCCGCAATTCAAAATATTGTGGTCACTCTTCTTGATCCAATTAGTGGAATTCTCACGCCACCAAGTTCAATCTGTCCCGGTTATCCAGTTGATTTAATTTCGGAAGCTTTTGGCGGTTCTGGCGGACTGTATACATTTACTTGGAATACAGGAGAATTAGCAATAGATTTATCCGATACTATTTCGGTTAACCCACCTCAATCTTCAAATTATACAGTATCTATTGAGGATGGATGCGAATCCACTCCGATTTTACTCACAACATCTGTGACACTGTTACCCTTGCCCATTCCGCTTATAGCAATTGATTTGAATAACCGCTGTGAACCTGCAGTATTTTCTCTTTCGAATCAAACAGATGCCACAATGGTTGAGCAGCTTGAGTGGAATATTTCGAATGGGGATACCTTTTATGATATGGAATCGGTTCAGACTTCAGTAATGAGTGCCGGTGCATACGATGTTCAACTTATTGTAACTTCACCTCAAGGCTGTATAGATTCCGCTACCTTTTCTCAATATATAACAGTTCATCCAAAACCTGTTGCTGATTTCATACATTCTCCTAATCCGGCCTATCTTTATGAGCCGAAGATTTATTTTTATAATAACTCGACAAATGCATCGACCTACCAATGGTTTTTTGAAGCTGGTCAGCCAGAGAGCTCATTAGCAATAAATCCAGTTAGTTCATTTCCTGAGGGTCAAGTAGGGGAATATGAAGTGATGCTTATTGCTTCTTCTGAATTTGGTTGTTTGGATACGACCATTGAATCGGTTATTGTTATTCAGGATGTAGTCCTTTTTGTTCCGAACACATTTACACCAGATGCAAATGAATTTAATCAGTCTTGGGCGATTGTAATAGATGGAATTAATCGGTTTAGTTTTCAGTTATTTGTATTCAATCGTTGGGGAGAAATCATCTGGGAATCAAGAAATCCAGACATTGCTTGGGATGGAACTTATGATGGTAGACTCGTTCAATCGGGCACCTACACCTGGCTTATTAAAGCAAAAGATAAGGTCAACGATAATCAATATACATGGGATGGTTTTGTGAATGTAATCCATTAGAAATTGTTTCTTAGGAATCAACTTCTTTGTATTAATTTTGCATAAAATTTCTTTCATGACTACCGAAGCTTTTCAACAAGATATTATTCAAGGCATTCCATCTCAACTTCCACCTAAAAAGGAATATGATAAAACAATTAATCATGCACCAAAACGGAAAGAAATACTTTCAAAAGAAGAAAAGAAACTTGCTTTGAGAAATGCGCTGCGTTATTTTCCAAAAGACCAACACAATGAACTCATAAGTGATTTTTTAGTTGAATTGGAGACGTATGGTCGGATTTATATGTTCAGGTATCGTCCTGATTATTCCATGTATGCTCGATCAATTGATGAATATCCTGGAAATTCATTGCAGGCCAAGGCCATCATGTTGATGATTCAAAATAACCTTGACTATGCTGTTGCTCAGCATCCTCATGAATTGATAACGTATGGGGGGAATGGAGCTGTTTTCCAAAATTGGATCCAATATCGACTGACAATGAAATATTTGGCCGAAATGACTGATGAGCAAACATTGGTTATGTATTCTGGTCACCCAATGGGATTGTTTCCTTCTCACAAAGAGGCCCCTCGGGTTGTTGTAACGAATGGTATGATGATTCCAAACTATTCCAAACCGGATGATTGGGAAAAATACAATGCACTTGGTGTAACGCAGTATGGTCAAATGACTGCCGGTTCGTACATGTACATTGGCCCTCAAGGAATTGTTCACGGCACGACGATAACTGTTTTGAATGCCGCACGAAAAATCACTGGACAAAGAGACGCAATCCGAGGTAAATTATTTGTGACTGCTGGTTTAGGAGGAATGTCCGGAGCTCAGCCCAAAGCTGGAAACATTGCTGGATGTATTTCTGTTACAGCTGAAGTGAATTCAAAAGCGGTTCATACGCGTCATTCTCAAGGATGGGTAGATGAAGTTATTTCCGATTTGGATGAGCTTTGTGCACGTGTATCGGTTGCAAAAGAAAAAAAGGAAGTTGTTTCTATTGCCTATTTAGGAAATATCGTAGACGTTTGGGAAAAGTTTGATCAAGAAAATATTTTTGTAGACCTCGGTTCAGACCAGACTTCTTTGCACAATCCTTGGGCAGGAGGTTATTACCCGGTTGGAATTAGTTTTGAGGAATCGAATCGTTTAATGGCTGAAGAACCGGGGAAATTCAAAGAGGAAATTCAGAATACACTGCGCCGGCATGCTGGAGCTGTGAATAAACATACAGCAAAGGGCACCTATTTCTTTGACTATGGCAACGCATTTTTGTTGGAGGCATCTCGCGCGGGAGCCGAAGTAATGGCTGAGAATGGAATCGATTTTAGGTATCCGTCTTATGTGCAGGATATTTTAGGTCCCATGTGTTTTGATTTCGGCTTTGGTCCTTTTAGATGGGTTTGTGCTTCAGGAAAAGCAGAAGATTTGAATCGAACGGATGAAATCGCTTGTGAGGTTCTAGAGGAAATGATGAAAAATAGTCCTGTAGAAATTCAACAGCAAATGGCAGACAATATTCAGTGGATAAAAGGAGCACAACAAAATAAATTGGTTGTTGGATCTCAGGCGAGAATCTTATATGCAGATGCTGAAGGTAGAATGCGCATAGCTGAAGCATTTAATAATGCGATCAAAAATGGAGAAATTGGTCCTGTCATATTAGGAAGAGATCATCATGATGTTTCGGGAACAGATTCCCCGTACAGAGAAACTTCAAATATCTATGACGGGTCGAGGTTTACGGCTGACATGGCCATACAGAATGTTATTGGGGATAGTTTTCGAGGTGCAACTTGGGTTTCAATTCACAATGGCGGTGGAGTAGGTTGGGGCGAGGTGATCAATGGTGGATTTGGTATGCTCATAGATGGAACAGCAGAGGCAGATCGCAGGTTAAAAATGATGCTTCATTGGGATGTAAACAATGGAATTGCAAGAAGAAGCTGGGCGAGAAATGAAGGAGCTGTTTTTGCAATCAAAAGGGCAATGGAAGTTGAACCACGCCTAAAAGTGACTATACCTGAGTTGGTGGATGATCAAATTGTAGAAGAAGCTTTTTCGAAAATAGTCAGTTAATTTAGTCCAATCATTTCTTTCGATTGTGTGTAATATAAAAATCCTCTAACAGCGGGAAGCTCCATCTCTTGCAAGGTTAACACATATTCTTGTAATTGGTCAAAGTCTTTTTCTTTTCTGGTTCCCGTTTTAAAATCGATAACGATGGTCTCCCCGTCTTTGAAAATGATTTTATCAGGACGTTTTAAGGAGTCTCTCCCCAGAATAATTGATTGTTCAGAGAGGATTTCTTTCGCGCCATTCAACATTCCATTATATATTTCAGAGGAAAGAAGCTGCTCAATGTCGAGTTGTAATTGATTTTGTAATTCAGCTTCAATTTGGCCTTCGGCACAAAGCGCATTTAAGACAGCTTCAATTTCATTTTGATTGTGAATTTTTGAAACAGCGATGTGAAACTGATTTCCAAGACGTTGCTCCTTTGAAAGCTTATCATCTTCGTCGGGCAAACCTTTGTCCATAATGGAAATATCAGGAAACCAAAGGTGTTCTGTTTGGGTTGTTGGATTGAAGAAGTTTGATCCAGAGGATTTTCCGACAACGGCAAGCGCATTTTGATCTCCAGATTCGAATACAATTCTCCCATTTGCATCTTCAATATCATCATTCATTTTCTTGAAAGTTTCATGGGCTAAGCGACCAAATTTTTTTCCTTGAAAATAGTTGAAAACATAAAGTCGTTGTTCAGGCCTTGTAAAACCAACATAGCATTGATTGACTTTATCGGTTAGTATCTGTCCAAGTTCAAAGTGATTCATAGTTCGAATCCCCTCCATGCTGCTTGATTCTGATAAAGTTGAGTACAGAATGTAATCATCAATTTCAATTAAAAAACGAGTGCCAGGTCGAATGCCAGTATCGAAATTTAAGAATGGTAGAATGACCACTGGAAACTCTAATCCTTTCGATTTATGAATAGTCATGATTTTTACAGCATCATCACTCTCCGGCAATTGAATGGCTAATCTGTGTTTCTGTGCATTGTAATGATCTAAGAAATTTTTGAGATCTGGACCTTTGGATTGCTCAAATTCATGTGCAAAGTCTGCAAAGTGATGGAGGTATGGGTTTTTCAATTCGTCCCAATTCATGATTTGATAGAATGATTGGACCAGATCATAAAGCGTTTCATACTTGTAGAAGAAAGATGCGTTATCACCAAAAAAATCTTTGATGAATCGTTCATCATCAAAGAAGGTCCTATCTCTGCCGCTTGCATCTTTAAAGGTTGACATGTAGCTGCGGTAAGTGTCAAAAGTGCCGAGGTTATTCAAGCGAAAATAGAGTTCTGCAAATTTCTTTTTTTCACTTTGAACAGAAGGATTCAAACGGCGCTTAAGATAAGAGAGAATTAATTTAACTTTCACTTCATTTTGCACCAAAAGAGATTCTGCTGAGACGACTTTGTACTTTTCATTTGTAAGCCCCATGGCCCATTTATTTGCTCTAAAATTTGTGTCACTCAGTATGCAGATGTCACCATAGTTGAATCCCTTCGCTTTGCACTCTTCAATTTTTTCGATAATTAAAGGCACAAGTTCTTCATCTTCCAAAGGAGTTTCTTGGGATGTAATTTGAACGTATCCGGCTTTAGTTGACATCGGATTTTGTCGAATGGAGGCATAAAATTCTTGAGTAGTGGGTGCCAGTTTTGTTTTTAATTGTTCGAAAAAAGTATTGTTGAAATTAACGACTACCTCAGAAGAACGATAATTTTCCATCAGCGGTGAGACCATTCCCATTTGATTGAAAAAGGCTGAGTTACTTGTCGTAGTTGGATCTTTTTCAGGGTTGTAAATAGCGGGTAGAGCCACGAATTGTTCTGCAACACCATTTTTAAAACGATAGATGGATTGCTTTGGATCCCCAACGATGAGGTTCTTTTGATTGTTTGAAAGTGATTCATGCACAAGAGGGACCATGTTCAACCATTGTAGTCTGGAAGTGTCTTGAAATTCATCCAAAAGAAAATTCTTAAATCGAGTACCCAATCGTTCGTAAATGAAAGGGGCTTTTTCATCCCTTACCAAAGAAGAAATGAGTTTGTTAAATTCTGATATCCGGATGAGCTGTTCATCTCTTTTTACAGTGTCAAGCGAACGTGCCATATACTGTAACAAGGCCATATTGTAAAAATTCTTTAAGAACGCCTTCCCAACAGTAATACTTGGCAGAAGTGTTTCAAATGAATTTTGCAGTGAAAGTATAGACCTTTTTAGTTCATCCGGAAATTCACGACCAGCTGGGGTTGCGTTTGTAGCATAGTCGATAATAGTTGGTGTAAACAATTTAGTTGGAAAGGAATCAACCTCAGCAAGTTTCTCAATGGGTTTAGTGGTTTTTGACATTCCAGGAAAATTCTTTTCTGGAATAGCGAGTCGAATATAAAGATCATAAACATCCTTGCACTGTGACAAAAAGTGCTGTTCTTGGTCCCCTAAAAGTGATCGCAAGTCTTTACGTCTTTGCGAGGAAAAATCCATTTCCATTAATTTATTGATCAATGGCTGGTCCTTTTCCTTTGCCAGAATAGATCCGAAATCAATCAATTGATCTCTGAAGTCCCAACGTTCGCCTTCCTCAATGTTGTCTTTTGCATAGGCAATCATTAAATCGGTTAAAGATTCAAGATCTTTTTTTCCCAATTGACTCATTAACATGTCCACCACTTGCTCGATTACCTCTGACTCATTTAGAATCACATCAAATTCTGCTGGCAAATCGAGATCGCGGCTGAAGGAACGAATTAATTTCAAATTGAACTTGTCAATTGTCATTACATGAAAATCTTCGTAACGATGCAAAATTCCTTTTAAAGACATTCGGGCTCTTTCGTGCACCTCTATTGGGCTTATTCCCAGTATTTTTGATAAGTCAGTTGCATATTCTTCCGAACTTTTTCCAAATTTATCTGGGTAACTTAATTCGTCCAATTTTTGAACAATCCGATTTTTCATTTCAATCGCCGCCTTATTGGTAAACGTCATTGCTAAAATTTTCGCAAAACGGGATGTGTCGGCACTTTCACCAATTAAAATGAGTAGGTATTCTCTTACCAGATTGTATGTTTTGCCGCTGCCCGCTGAGGCATTCAACACTTTTAAAGGTTTTTGATCGTTGCTCATGATAATATATACGGGCGAGTTGCTAAAAAATTAAATATAAGTAAAAATTAAATTTTGTAAATTTGTTTGAGATGAAAAACCTTTTGACCTTGCTGTTTGCGGCAGTTCTTTTAATGTTAAACTCCTGCAAGGATAATAGTCCAACACCTGCTCCTGAGGTTGTTGACCAGCTTCGCATATCCATTCAACCAACTTTTGGTTCAGCGAATTTGAATTTAGATCAAACCTATACGACGGCTGAAGGATACAATTTACAATACACGGACATTCGGTTTTATGTGACAAGTTTGAAATACAATTCCAAGGAACTTTGTCAAGCGGCTCTATTTGATTACCGCCAAAACGGCACTTCATTTATCACTCAACAAGGTAAACCAGTTGATTTTCCTGCTTTAAGTGGATTCTTTGGGGTTGATACTGCATATAATCACGATGATCCAACGGTTTGGCCGACTTCTAGTCCGCTAAATATTCTTGTTGCCAATGATATGCATTGGGATTGGAATCCAGGGTATATTTTTCTAAAAGTAGAGGCGAAAGTTGATACGTTGAGTGATGGAATTGACAATTTTAACCATTATGTTGTTTTTCACGTTGGTGGCGATAATTTGCTTCAGACAATTAATTTAAGCGGTTACAATTGGTCGCAAGTTAGTCAGGGATTATATCAGCTTCCTTTAAAGTTGGATATGCAGAAATTTCTTCAAAATGGAGCTCAAACCATTGATGTAAAAACAGAACATTCTTCACATTCACTTGCTGGTGAAGAAGCATTAAGTTTGAAAGTAATACAAAACCTGAGAGATGCTTTATCTCCATTTTAGTCAATATTGATGAAATATCTTTTTGTCATTTTTTGTATTGTTGCAATATTCATATCCTGCAGAAAGGATAAAATAGGATACACACCGACACCGTATGAGTTAGAAATTCCATCTCATTTTCCGTCGATGATAATTCCTGAAAATAACCCGATGACAAAGGAGGGCGTAAGTCTTGGAAGAATGCTTTTTTATGAGGAGCGACTGAGCGGTGATAATTCAATGTCTTGCGCAACGTGTCATGCTCCTGAGAATTCATTTACGGATCCAAATCAGTTTTCAACAGGAATAGATGGTATTGCAGGAACTAGAAATTCAATGGCATTGATTAACCTTGGATGGCAGAAATTCTTTTTTTGGGATGGTCGCGCAAAAAGTTTGGAAGAGCAAATTTTGGAACCAATCCCGAATCCTTTAGAGATGCATCAAAAATGGAAAGATGCTGTATCAAAATTACAGCAAGATGTTGAATACCGCAACATGTTCTATAAAGCGTTTGGCGAGGAAGGGATAGATTCAATTAAGGTTTCAAAAGCGATAGCTCAGTTCATTCGGACAATGATTTCAGGGTCATCCAAGTACGATGTGATGTATAAATTTGAAAATAGTCTTCCGTTGAACAGTGCTGACCAATCTATCCTTTCATCTGTTTCACCGGAGGAATGGGCCGGCTATGATTTGTTTAAAAGTCTAAGTGGTGCCGATTGTCTCCATTGCCATAGTGGAGTTTTGATGCACATCAATAAATTTAGTAACAATGGTATGGATGCTGCGTTTTCAGATTTAGGAAGGGGTGCTATAACAGGTAATCCGAATGAAATGGGAAGATTTAAAATACCTACATTAAGAAACATTGCACTCACAGCGCCTTACATGCACGATGGTAGGTTTGGAACGTTGGATGAGGTGATTGAGCATTATTCCAGTGAATTGGTATCAAGTCCGACGATAGATCCACTTA
Organism: Crocinitomicaceae bacterium; assembly: GCA_044341975.1. Classification (GTDB taxonomy): domain Bacteria; phylum Bacteroidota; class Bacteroidia; order Flavobacteriales_D; family Crocinitomicaceae; genus M0103. Next base: position 1,585 of record JBIIQP010000073.1, on the reverse strand, counting down.
TGGAACATTTATCTAGTGGTGGTGTTCAGTTGGATGACCAAGAAAAAGATTTGCTTAAAAAATTCTTAATGACATTGACCGATTATTCCTTTATCAATAATCCTGAATTTCAAGACCCAAAGAAATAACATTATATATTTGAAGCAATTTTCCGAATATGATTGACGAAAGACGATTAACAACTGAAGAAAAAGCATTGAAGATTAATCTTACAGCGGACATTTACGGATGTTTTGCGGAGATTGGAGCCGGTCAGGAAGTGGCAGCGAATTTCTTTAAGGCAGGAGGCAGTTCAGGTACGATTGCGTACACGCAGTCCGCATATGACATGAAAGTTTCAGATTCCATGTATGGCGAAGCTTCCAGATACGTGTGCGAAGAAAGATTGCTTACCATGCTTGAAACGGAATATGAAACCCTAAAATTTCGGTTGCCCGCAAAATATAAAGAGTCACGGTTTTTTGCATTTTGCAATACTGTTGAATCGTTGAATTATCACAAGACAAATCAAGGACAGGGATGGGTTGGTATTCGATTTCAATTTGACCTGGAAGCTGAACCAAATGATGTGATTCTTCACATAAAAATGCACGATAACAGTCACAAAGCGCAGCAGGAAGCGCTTGGGATTTTAGGGGTAAACCTTGTTCATGCATGCTACTTTCATTTTGATGATCTAGATGAGTTTTTAACAAATTTAGTGCACAGACTTCCGCGTGATCGAATGGAAATTGACATGTTGAGAGTTTCTGGTCCTAATTGTGAAACAACCGATAATAGAATCATTGCTTTGAACCTCGTTAAAAGGGGGATAACTGATGCAACAATGTTTGATTTATGCGGTAATGTATTACAACCTGCAACTGCGCTGTATAAAAGAAACATCCTTCTCATGCGAGGACGATTCAGACCAGTAACGAAAGTCCATATTGACATGATCGAATCTGGAAAAAAGCAATTTTTGCTGGAAGAAGGGGTGAACGAAGAGGACATGGATGTTGTGTTTGAACTGACGCTCAAAGATCTTACTGCAGATGGTAAAATTTCTGTAAAAGATTTTGTTGACCGTGCCGAGTTGCTGGGAACCTTGGGTTACACAGTTATGATTTCCAATTACCTGAAGCATTATAAAATGATCGATTATTTATCGACTATTGCGAAAGGCAGAAAAATGGGAGTTATTGCCGGAATTTACAACTTGCATACAATATTTGACGAACGATATTATGATAATTTACCAGGTGGACTTCTTGAAGCTTTTGGAAGAGGTTTTGGTCATAACATGAAGTTGTTCGTTTATCCTGCAAATAATGTCGATACAGGCGATTTATACGAGTTAGATGATCTTCGGGTTCCAAAAAAATTCAACGGATTAATTACTTTCTTGAAGGACAATAACAAACTGGAGAAGATAAAAGAATTTGATCACCGCCTGCTTCATATCATGTCTGATGATGTACTTTCGAAAATCAGAGCAGGTGTCTCCAGTTGGGAAGAAGATGTGCCATTCGAAGTAGTTAAGGCAATCAAATTCTACGAGTTGTTCGGTTACCATGTCAAAGAAACGGTATAATGCCGCATATTA
>JBIIQP010000084.1:0-11344 GCA_044341975.1 Crocinitomicaceae bacterium | reverse complement strand
AATGGGGCTGTATCTTCGCGTGAATATGCTATAAAAGCTATTAAGCAGCAAGTGGACTCACCATTCCTTTTTCACTACATTAAAAATATAATTCTTTATGAATACAAACATAGGAGTAGCCGCGAAGCGAATCCTGCGGAGCTCATTGCAACCACGAAGTTTAGGTTTAATTAATCCAAAGTAGCCCCTACCCTCAGCACATTTCCAAAGTACAGGTCTTTTCCGGTGGTGGTTTTCATCCACAACTCTTTGACTTCAAAATTTCGATTGGAGAAGTACATTTCAGCAAGGGATTGTATCATTACAACATCGAGTGTCGGAGAGTACGTGTTCATTATTAAAAATCCATCCTCTTCCAAAATGGCTGCTGTGCTGGCCATTAATTCATCGATTTTTTCCTCTAGCTTCCACTTCTCGCCTTTCACACCGAGTCCCCAAGCCGGCGGATCCATGACAATTCCTTTGTATTTATTGCCTCGTTTCTGTTCACGAACAGCAAACTTTAATGCATCCTCCAATACCCATTTTACATTGAGTAAACGACTTGATTCCATGTTATCTCGCGCCCAACTAATTAGTTGTTTCACCGAATCCACATGCAATGTTTCTGCTCCACTGTATCTCGCTACACACGATGCAGCACCCGTGTAAGCGAAAAGATTGAGAAACTTATCTTCTGATGAAATGTGTTGTTTGATGAATTCCCAATTCGTGCGCTGTTCTGGGAAGAGTCCGAGGTGCTTGAATTTCGTAAGCTCTAACTGAAATGTTAAATTCTCATAGGAAATAGACCATTTTTTGGGAACGTTTTTTTTCAACGCTTTCCACGCACCAGATTGTCCACCTCTTTGAACAAACTCCCAGTGGGCAATTTGTTCCCACTCCTTGAAAGTCTTTTCAGATTTAAAGTATGCTTGTACCTCAGGGCGAATGGTAAGAATAGTTCCCCACCGTTCCAATTTCTTGCCGCCACCGGCATCGATCAATTCATAGTCTGACCATGGAGCTGAAAATAAGCGTTCTGCTATCATTCCTTATTTCATGCGAGGCATTTTCTTGCGTCCACCCATCATTTGGGCCATGCGCATCTGATTTTTTGAAGGAGCATTTTTCATTTGGTTTTGCATCATATTGATCTGCTCTCGCATCATCCCTGATGAATCCATTTTCTTTGCTTCCGCCAACAATTTTTCTGCTTCACTTTTGCGTCCTGTTTGAAGACAAATACCAGCAAGGTGCATGCGTGCAACTGCATTATCTTGTCCTGTTCTTAAACCCAAAGTCAATGCTTTTCTCAAGTATTGCTCACTTTTTGCAAAACCAAATTCTTGCGTGTTCATTACTGCTTGTAAAAACAAAACATACGCGTGCTGTTTTCTAGGAAGCAAATTAGGGTGGGTTACTTTATTAATGTAATCCTTTGCCTTATCGGTATTTCCCAATCGCATTTGATTGAGCGCTAAGATCATATTCTCATTGCGGAAAAAGGAAAGCACGATGATTGCCGTCACAAAAAGGAAGGTAATCCCCCAGCCCCAATTTCCATTGACAAAAAGAAAAACGTTAAAGAAAAGTGCTGTTGCTGCAAGCGCGCAGCGAATAATAAATCCTATCATTTTTTAATCAATTGTTGCTATACATTTTAATTCAATTGCAATCGGTGTTGGCAATGAATTAATCTCACATGTTGTTCTACACGGTAAATTATCTTTAAAATATTCTGCGTAAACTCGGTTATATGTATGGAAATCACGTTTCATGTTTACGAGAAAAACTGTTACATCCACCAATTTATCCCAGCTCGAACCAGATTCCTCAAGAATGATCCTTACATTATCAAATACACTTCGGCATTGTGCTTCGAAATCGAATTCGATAAAATTGCCATTTTTATCCAATTTCAAACCCGGCACTTCTGAATCCGTAGCATCTGAGCCTGCAACACGAGGACCAACTCCCGATAAAAAAAGTAAATTTCCAACTCTGCGGGCATGCGGATAGAGTCCAACCGGTTTTGGTGCGCGATCTGTTGAAATTCTAGATTGATCAGACATAATGAAAATTTTTGTGCAAATATAGGTAATTCATTAAGACAATTCCTGCAAATTAAGGTGCCGGTGGACCAACGTATTCCATACATGAATTCGTTCCTACCCAACATTTCGCTTTTTGACGAAACTCAATAATAGTATCATTCTTCACTGCCAAATGGATATCCACTGTGTTTTTCCAAGCAGCGAAACAAGCATTGTCTTTCAATTTATAATTCTCATTTGGAAGCTCTCCATTCAATTTTATGAAATCCGCCATAGGCAGTTGCTTGTCCGCACGCATAAAAACATAATTTCCAGGAGCGAGCGACAAGTTGACAATACCATTCTCATCAAATGTAAATTCTTTGAAGACAGGCAGATCTGGTGAAAATTCTGTTGCAGCAAATATGTTGTATTTGATACCACTCATCGATTCGTAATAACCTGCAGCGACATCTGGCGATGGTTTTGCACCGCCACAATAAGGTTTATGTATTGTTCCGTGTATTTGAACTGATCGAACAGTGGTGTCTTCAATAGGATACAATGCTGCGCATGATGAAAGCAGACTAAAGAACAATATATTGAGTGCTAAAATTTTCATTATTAACGAATTTTTATGCGAAGTTACAAATACTTTGCCTGAAGTAAAAAGACTTCGAAAGGACATCGATTTTCCTTTTAACAGTTTTTAAGTTTACATTCTAGCTGTAACTTGTGGTTGAAGACGGATATTTAACTTAATTTTGCGCCAACTTTGAACTTAAAGATTAACCGCATGACCGAAGTAATGACAGATCAGGGGATTCAGGAAATCCTTTCTCAACTTGGAATACAAGAAATAAACAATGGTGCCTCTACAGGTGGAAAATGGTTTAAAACACGTGGTGAGCGTATTGAATCGTATTCTCCAGTTGATGGTCGACTTATCGCTACAGTCAATGCAGCAACAGAAGTTGATTACGAAGCAGTTATTTTAAAAGCGCAAGAAGCATTTAAAGTTTGGAGAACTATACCTGCTCCTAAAAGAGGCGAAATCGTTCGTCAATTAGCAGAAAAAATTCGTTTTTACAAAGAGCCCCTTGGAAAATTGGTCTCTTATGAAATGGGGAAATCTCTTCAGGAAGGACTTGGAGAAGTTCAAGAGATGATTGATATCTGTGATTTCGCAGTTGGATTATCACGTCAGTTATATGGTTTGACAATGCATTCTGAGCGTCCGGGACATAGAATGTATGAGCAATACCACCCGCTTGGAATTGTAGGAATTATTTCTGCATTCAACTTTCCGGTAGCAGTTTGGAATTGGAATACTGCATTGGCATGGGTTTGTGGTGATGTTTGTGTTTGGAAGCCATCTGAAAAAACGCCAATTACAGCAATTGCATGTCAGCAAATTACAAAAGAAGTTTTTGATGCCAATGGTGTTCCGGAAGGAGTATCTGGTCTAGTTATCGGTGGCGCTGAAATAGGAAAATTGATGGCCGAAGACACGCGAGTTCCATTGGTTTCCGCAACAGGATCAACACGAATGGGTAAATCTGTTGGAGCAACAGTTGGAGCAAGATTGGGAAGATCTTTACTTGAATTAGGAGGAAACAATGCTATCATTATTACTCCTTCTGCTGATTTGAAGATGGTTGTTCCAGGCGCTGTTTTTGGTGCTGTTGGGACAGCTGGTCAACGATGTACTTCTACACGCCGATTGATTATTCATGACAGTGTTTACGATAAAGTAAAAGAAGCATTGGTAAAAGCATATGCTCAATTGAGAATTGGAAATCCTTTGGATCAAAACAACCATGTTGGGCCACTCATTGATAAAGCTGCAGTGGATGCTTATTTGGATGCATTAAACAAAGCGACCAAAGAAGGCGGTAAAGTATTGGTAGAAGGGGGTGTGTTAACTGGCGAAGGCTATGAGTCAGGTTGCTATGTAAAACCAGCAATCGTTGAGGCAGAAAACCATTTCCAGATTGTGCAACACGAAACATTCGCACCAATCTTATACATCATGAAATACAGTGGCGGAGTTGAAAATGCGATTAAATCGCAAAACAATGTTCCGCAAGGACTTTCATCTGCAATCATGACAAATGACTTAAAAGAATCAGAAGCATTTCTTTCAAATGCTGGTTCTGACTGTGGTATCGCAAATGTAAACATCGGAACATCCGGTGCTGAAATTGGTGGTGCATTTGGTGGTGAAAAAGAAACTGGTGGTGGTCGTGAGTCTGGATCTGATGCTTGGAAAGTATACATGCGTCGTCAAACAAATACGATTAACTATTCAGATAGCTTGCCACTCGCGCAGGGAATCAAATTTGATTTATAAGACAATCAACGAATAAATGAAAATGCCGGGTAATACTCGGCATTTTTTGTTAATACGAGTGTGGATTCTAACTTCAGAAAATCAATATATTTGAAATTCAAAAGGCATTATTGAAAATCCATAATTTCAGTTATATGGCAAGAATTCTAGTCTTATTAGTTCTCATCATCTCAAGTTGTACTATTCAGAAACGACATTTCACCAAAGGCTATGCTATCGAATGGAAAAAGGATTACGCAAGTAACTCCAATGATTATTCTGAAGCCGCATCAGAAGACCCAGAACCTTGTGATACCATCCAAAACAAATATGGTTCGGTTACTCTTGCGATTGTGCAACGTATCGACAGTAAGAAAATTTACTTGACACCCTGTGAAAACTCTTCTTTCAAAGAAAATTCGATAGATCGAGCAGATGTCAGGACCATTCACTACGCAAATGGTGCCGTATTCGAAAATAAAACACCCGAGCAACTTCAAAAAGAGCGACAACAACATCTGGAGGAATACCGATCGAATCAAAAAAAAATTGTTCTGGAAGACATCATCCCTACTCCACAAAAACCACAGAGCAGTAAAGAGTCAGCAACCCAAATTGTGAAAGAAAAGGAAAATCACAAACCTTCAAATGACTCTTCTAACAGAAATAACATTTTTCTTTCTGTCTTTATATTAATCGCATTTAGTTTACTTCTCATTACACTCCTAATGGGTGCTAACACATATTTTGGATTCTTTGGTTGCCTTTTCATGTTGCTTTTTCTATTTGGGCTTGTCGCGACCTTTATTACAATAAGTACTAATGCAATTATTAAGCGCCAAAACCATGGCAGAACCAAATTCAAACTGTTATTAATTGAAATTTTATTTTGTTTAATGGCATTTTGGGATATCCTGCTTTGGATTGGTGAACTATCTTTGTTCTAAAAGAACAAACAATGTTTAAACTATTACTCTTCTTACTATTAGTTATATTATCCAGCTGCTCTATACAGAAACGGCACTTCAATAAAGGCTATGACGTTCATTGGAAAGGATATTACGCAAGTAACTCCAATGATTATTCTGAAGCCGCATCAGAAGACCCGGAACCTTGTGACACTATCCAAAACAAAGATGGTTCGCTTACGCTGGCCATTGTGGAACGTATCGACAGTAAGAAAATTTACGTGACACCCTGCGATAACTCTACTTTCAGAGAAAATTCGATAGACCGAGCAGTTGTGCATACCATCCGTTACGCGAATGGTGCCTTATTCGAAAATAAAACACCCGAGCAACTTCAAAAAGATCGGGAAGAAAATTTAGAGAAATATCGATTGGAGCAACCGGAGAGAGAAAAAGAATTGGAGACACAACGACTAGCAGCTGAAAATGAAGCATTGAAAGCAAAAAACAATGAACTGGAAAATGAAAACAAGCAACTCAAAAATGATGTATCAATCAATCGGGATTATGAAGAAAACGTCTCAAATGAGGTTGTAGTAGAACCGCTCATGCGTGGTTTTTTCATTACTGGCTTTGCGATAGCAGGACTCACATTACTACTCACGTTAATAGACCCCTTTTATGGAGCACTTTCATTAATTGGACTTGCTGTGCTTTTTGTAACAGATGTCGTTTCTCCTTTTATTGTTTTGGCGAGTTTAATTAAGAAACACCGAAACAAAGGCAAATACAAAGGGAGACCCGTTTTACTGGAACTTCTTTTTGCCCTAGTTTCTTTCGGAACACTATTGCTTTGGATATTTCTTCATTTCTAAATCAGCCCTTTACCAGATCAATCTTCGTATCTGCTTCGGTTTCCAAATCTGTAATCAAGGCTGAACTGCTCACTGCGTCAAAAAGGATGTCATTTGCCAACACCTCATTGCAGACGTATTCTTTGTTTTGACTAATTGCCCGACGTATCAAATCGTTCGTTTCCACTTTTAACAAGATTCTATCTGTTACTTCCAATCCTGAATCTTTGCGTAAATTCTGAACACGGTTTATCAACTCACGAGCAATTCCCTCTGCTTTCAAATCATCGGTCAATGTAATATCCAAAGCAACCGTCAACCCTCCTTCTGAAGCAACGAGCCATCCCGGAATGTCTTGAGCGGCAATTTCAAAATCATTAAGATCTAAAACTATATCAGCACCTTCAATTTGTCCGTTCCAGCCATTGTTAGCTTCAATTGCAGAAATATCATCAGCGGATAATTGAGCTACCATTGCTGCAATTGCCTTCATTTGTTTTCCGTATTTCGGACCAATTGTTTTGAAATTAGGTTTAATGCTTTTGACAAGCATCCCATTGCCTTCTTCTAACAATTCCAATTCCTTCACATTTACCTCAGAAAGAATCAGCTCCTTCACATGCATGATGTTTTGAGCAAAAGAACCATTCAACACAGGCACCATTATTTTCTGCAATGGCTGACGCACGCGGATTTTCTCTTTTTTGCGCAATGCAAGCACCAACGAAGATGTTCGTTGCGCGATATCCATCTGTGCTTCCAAATCCAAATTGATAACTGATTGATTTACAATTGGAAAATCAGCCAAATGAACGGATGTTGCAGCATGTTTTTTAGTTACGGCGTTCAAATCACAGAATAATTGATCCATAAAGAACGGTGCGATAGGTGAACCAAGCACTGCAACTGTTTCCAAACAAGTATACAAGGTTTGATATGCCGATGTTTTATCCTTGGCATCGTCACTCTTCCAGAATCTACGACGACACAATCTTACGTACCAATTAGAAAGTTGATCACTCACGAAATCTTGAATCAATCGGCCAGCTTTGGTTGGTTCGTAATCATTGTAAGCCGCATCCACCTCTCCAATTAGAGAATTCAACTTTGACAAAATCCATCTATCAATTTCTGGTCGCTCGTTCAGAGGCACATTTTGAGATGAATAATCGAATCCGTCAATATTGGCATACAGAGAGAAGAATGAATAGGTATTGTAAAGTGTTCCAAAAAATTTACGTTGAACTTCTGCAACCCCTTCTAGGTCAAACTTCAGGTTATCCCATGGTTGTGCATTGGTAATCATGTACCATCTGGTAGCATCTGCCCCATAACTTTCCAAGGTCGTAAATGGGTCAATGGCATTGCCTAAGCGCTTGGACATTTTTTGTCCGTTTTTGTCTAAAACAAGTCCGTTTGAAACAACGTTTTTATATGCTACCGAATCAAATACCATTGTAGCTATAGCGTGCAAAGTGTAGAACCAACCGCGCGTTTGATCCACTCCTTCCGCAATAAAATCACCCGGATATCCCTTGTGATTATCAATCAATTCTTTATTTTCAAATGGGTAATGCCACTGTGCATAAGGCATCGCACCTGAATCAAACCACACATCAATCAAATCAGATTCACGTTTCATTGGCTTACCGGTTGGGGAAACCAATGTAATATTGTCAACATAATTTTTGTGCAAGTCGATTTTAGCATAATTGTCAGCGCTCATGACGCCCGCATCAAAAATAGCAAGTGGATTTGACTCCATGAAACCAAGATCTACCGCTTTTTGGGCTTCAGTCTTCAATTGCTCAACTGAAGAAATACAAATCCGCTCATCGCCTTCTTCTGTCGACCAAATCGGAATAGGAATACCCCAATAACGGGAACGAGAAAGGTTCCAATCGTTTGCATTTTCAAGCCACTTTCCAAAACGCCCTGAACCTGTTGATTCGGGCTTCCAATTGATGGTATTGTTCAACTCAATCATGCGCTCTTTCACATCTGTCACACGAATGAACCATGAATCCAATGGGTAATACAATACCGGTTTGTCTGTTCTCCAGCAATGCGGATAACTGTGGACATATTTTTCTACTTTAAACGCTTTATTTTCAGTTTTTAATTTGATCGCGATTTGCACATCTGCCGAACGTTCAGGCGCTTCACCATCGTTGTAGTATTCGTTTTTTACATAGATTCCGGCCATTTCAGCCATTTCTGGTCTGAATTTTCCCTGAAGATCCACCAATGGAACCAAATTCCCTTTGTCATCAGCGACTAACATTGCAGGTACACCAGCATCAGCAGCTACTCTAGCATCATCCGCACCAAAGGTCGGAGCGATGTGTACAATTCCGGTTCCATCTTCAGTCGTTACGAAATCACCTCCAATTACTCGAAACGCTTCCTCAGGTTTTTCTGCCGGCAATGCATAGGGCAATAATTGCTCATATTTAATTCCAATCAAATCGGACCCAAGGCATTCACCTGCTATAAAATACGGCACTATTTTGTCACCAGCAGTATAATTTGTTAATTCATTTGCTGATTCAACTGCTTGAAAACCTTTGCTGAACTGATATCCCACCAAATTCTTTGCAAGAATCACAGAGATTGGTTCGTAGGTGTATTGATTGTACGATTCCACCAATACATATTCAATCTTTGGTCCGACGCACAAAGCCGTATTGGATGGCAATGTCCAAGGTGTGGTTGTCCATGCAAGAAAATGTGTGGTTTTTCCGCTTTGCAAATGGGCAAATGATGCTGTTTCATTCCACTCTTTTATTCTAAACTGAGCGACAACAGTTGTGTCTGACACATCTTTATAGCAACCCGGCTGATTTAATTCATGCGAAGAAAGACCTGTTCCAGCTTTTGGAGAGTATGGTTGAATGGTATAGCCCTTGTAGAGCAAGTTTTTTTCATACATCTGCCCCAACAACCACCAAACTGACTCCATATACTTCGGTTCATAGGTAATGTATGGGTCTTCCATATCAACCCAATAACCCATTTTCGTTGTAAGGTCATTCCAAATATCTGTATAGCGCATGACGGCCTCTTTACAGGCCTTATTGTAATCATCCACCGATATTTTCGTTCCGATATCTTCTTTGGTAATTCCAAGTTCTTTTTCTACTCCCAATTCAACTGGCAAACCATGCGTATCCCAACCTGCTTTGCGTTTCACTTGAAACCCTTTCAAGGTCTTGTAGCGACAAAAAATATCCTTGATGGAACGCGCCATGACATGGTGAATTCCAGGCAATCCATTTGCAGATGGAGGACCCTCGAAGAAAATATAGGGTGTTTTCCCTTCGCGAGTAGCAATGGACTGTTCAAACACATTTTCTTGTTGCCATTTCTCCAAAACTGATTTTGCAACATTTGGAAGGTTCAACCCTCTGTATTCAGGATATTTATTTGTCATCTTTCCTTGAAAATTAGCGGTTGCGAAGATAGTAAATTCAAGCAAAATGGTTCTTAAATAGCATACATAAACAATATGAAATCATTTTATGACGTTCTCATAAAAAACTCAGAACCATGAAAACTATTTTTTTAACATTGACACTGATTGGTTTTTGCGCAAGTGCAAAGGCTCAGACAAAAGATAGCACAGATAGAAATTGGCGAATTGTTGAAGCGAATCTTTTATTTGGATCGACAAATCGATTGAACCAAGAATTAAGTCCAAATGATTTTAAACATTATTATCCCACCTCAACAATACTTCAAAATGTGCCCTCAAACATTAACAATGAAGGTTCAGGAAATTACATGTTACCGTCATCTACATTAGGGCTAAATATAGGAATCAAAAAAACAGGGCAGCCATCCCTATTTCGCTTAGGAGTTCTTTATCAAGGGATGGGGACAACTGGAGCTTTTTATTCGCATTCCGAAAACAGTGGTGCCTTTGACACGTTAACCTCATCAGCCACAGGTCAAACATTTTATGTGGATTCAACAAGGCATGAAACGTATATGATGGATATAAGAAATGAAAACCTAGGACTCGATGCAGCAGTTATTTATTCAACAGACTACAAGAGGTTAAACTTTTTCGGTGGTATTGGACTTAATGTAATGTGCTCTATCAATTCTAGAACTTTTATTAGTCATGTTGTTGAAACAACTTATGGTCAAGAATATGATTTATTAAATATACAATTAGAGGGAGAGGTTTTCAAAAACAAGTCAGCATTTAGCACAAGTATATACATACCCTTGGGTATCGATTTTACTTTAGGAAAAAAGCGCCCACTGCTTGCGAAAACAAGTCTTCATGCTGAATTCAGACCAGCCTTCTATTTGCAACAAATGCCTGATTCCAAATTTAGATCATCCGTTTCAAGCAGCGCACTGTTTGGTTTAAAATATTCGCTTTAAAAGGAAACAAGCCCTTAAAACACCTCATCTTGACCAACATTTTTGCTAAATTTGACGAATCAATTTTAGCGAATTATGGCAGACTTTTTTTACAGTGACCCGTACCCAATTCAAAGTGACAAAACTGAATACCGCAAGGTTACAGCTGATTATGTAAAAGTTGAGAAACTTGGTGACCGTGAAATTTTAACCATCGATCCAAAGGGATTGGAAGTTTTATCGCAAGAGGCAATGACGGATGTTTCTTTTTACTTGAGGGCATCGCATTTGCAAATGTTGAACAATATTTTGCAAGATCCTGAAGCAACGGATAACGATCGCTTTGTAGCCTATAATCTTTTGCAAAATGCCGTAGTTGCTGCAGAAGGACAATTACCATCCTGCCAAGATACTGGTACTGCAATTGTGATGGCGAAAAAAGGCGAAAATGTATTTACCGGTGTTGACGATGCAGAATACCTATCAAAAGGAATTTTCAACACCTATCAGGAGCGCAATTTGAGGTATTCTCAAATTGTTCCTATTTCAATGTTCGAAGAGAAAAATTCTGGATCAAATCTGCCAGCACAAATTGACATTTATGCAAAAAAGGGAGCTTCCTATGAATTTCTGTTTTTGGCAAAAGGCGGAGGTTCTGCCAATAAAACGTTCCTTTATCAAAAAACAAAATCTCTTTTGAATGAGAAATCGTTGGAGGAATTTATCCGCGAAAAAATCAAAGACTTAGGGACTGCAGCTTGTCCACCTTATCATTTAGCATTAGTCATCGGTGGTACCTCTGCAGAAGCAAATCTCGCTGCGGTAAAAAAGGCTTCGGCAGGTTATTTTGATGAATTACCT
>JBIIQP010000020.1:0-28616 GCA_044341975.1 Crocinitomicaceae bacterium | reverse complement strand
TGCAAGGTCAAGCATTCAGGGATTTAGAATGGGAAAAACGCGTTCAATTGATTTGCCAAAAAAGTCAAATTGGCGCTCAATTTGGGGGGAAATACTTCACACATGATGTTCGTGTGATCCGTTTACCGCGCCATGCAGCTTCCTGTCCTGTGGGATTAGGTGTTTCATGTTCGGCTGATAGAAACATCAAAGCAAAGATTACAAAAGAAGGATTGTTTCTCGAACAACTTGAGAAAAATCCAAGAAGATTATTGCCTGAAAACCCACCGCATTTGGAAGCTCCGGTTGAAATCAATTTGGATCGACCAATGAGTGAAGTGTTAAAGGAGTTGTCAAACTATCCAATCAAAACACGCTTAAAATTAAATGGGACATTGATTGTTGCTCGTGATATTGCTCATGCGAAAATCAAGGAGTTGCTCGATGCAGGAAAACCGATGCCAGAATATTTTAAAAACCATCCTATTTATTATGCTGGTCCGGCAAAAACTCCGGAAGGAATGCCATCCGGTTCATTTGGTCCAACCACAGCAGGACGTATGGATTCTTATGTAGACCTTTTCCAACAAAATGGAGGGAGTATGATCATGCTTGCCAAAGGAAATCGTTCCAAAGAAGTGAAAGACGCTTGTCAGAAATATGGTGGTTTTTACCTAGGATCTATTGGAGGTCCGGCTGCTATCCTTGCCAAAGAAAACATTACATCTGTAGAAGTTGTGGATTTCGAAGAACTCGGAATGGAAGCTGTTCGCAAGATCTCAATCAAGAATTTCCCAGCGTTCATCATCACGGATGATAAAGGGAATGACTTCTTTGATAATTTGTAGATTTTTAATAGTTCAATTTAACCTGTTTTGAACAAAATAAATATGCCATTTGTTAGTTACTGCAATTAGCCATAACTTTGCATACTTACGTTACTATGTCACAATACAAAGCAGGACCCTTATTAGAACAGATTGAAATCCCTTCGGATCTTCGTTCAAAGTTCAATGTTGATGATTTACCGCAGGTTTCTGATGAAGTCCGACAGTATATCGTTGACGTGATTTCAGAAATAGGTAACAGTCATTTTGGTGCTAGCTTGGGCGTAGTAGAACTGACAGTTGCGCTTCATTATGTATTCAATACACCCTATGATCAATTGGTTTGGGACGTTGGTCATCAAGCATACGGTCATAAAATATTGACAGGAAGAAGAGAGCGTTTTCATACGAATCGCTTGAAAGGTGGAATGTCAGGATTTCCAAAACGTTCTGAAAGTGAATTTGACACATTTGGTGTTGGTCATTCCTCAACTTCTATCTCCGCTGCACTGGGTATGGCTGTGGCAAGTAAGCACAAGGGAGAAAAAGATCGTCAGCACATTGCAGTGATCGGCGATGGCGCAATGACCGCTGGACTAGCTTTTGAAGGATTAAACCATGCTGGATTTGAAAAAGATGCCAATCTATTGGTTGTTCTCAATGACAATTGCATGTCAATTGATCCAAATGTTGGAGCACTGAAAGAATACTTAACAGATATCACAACTTCGCACACTTACAACAAAGTGAAAGATGAAGTGTGGAAATTATTAGGTAAAATTTCGAAATTTGGTCCTGACGCACAATCAGTTGCCTCTAAAATTTCAACAGCACTGAAATCATCTTTGCTGAAACAAAGTAATTTATTTGAATCTCTTAATTTCCGCTATTTCGGACCTGTAGATGGTCACGATGTGATAGGATTAGCAAAAGTTTTGGAAGACCTTAAAGACATTCCAGGGCCGAAAATTTTGCACTGTGTGACGCGCAAAGGAGCTGGATACAAATATTCTGAGGAAGGTAATCCAACAAAATGGCATGCACCGGGTGTCTTCAATAAAGAGACTGGTGAAATCGTTAAAATAGTTCCTAAATCACCTCAACCTCCTAAATACCAGGATGTATTTGGCCACACAATTGTTGAGTTGGCGGAAAAAAATGAGAAAATTGTTGGGGTAACTCCTGCGATGCCATCGGGTTGTTCACTCAATATTATGATGGAAGCAATGCCAAAACGTGCTTTTGATGTGGGCATTGCTGAACAGCATGCTGTTACTTTTTCAGCCGGTATGGCTACACAAGGACTCGTTCCATTTTGCAATATCTATTCTTCTTTCATGCAACGTGCTTATGATCAAGTTTTGCATGATGTAGCCATTCAAAATTTGAATGTTGTATTTTGTTTAGATCGTGGAGGGCTAGTGGGTGCTGATGGTGCAACGCATCATGGAGCTTATGACTTGGCCTATATGCGGCATATACCAAACATGGTTGTTTCTGCACCTATGAACGAGGCGGAACTGAGAGACCTTATGTACACTGCGCAGCAGGAAAATATGGGACCTTTCTCCATTCGTTATCCTCGCGGAAATGGGGTCATGACAGAATGGAAAACAGTTATGAAACCTATTAAAGTAGGTACCGGAAGAAAACTGACAATTGGTGAAGATATTGCTATATTAACAATTGGTCACCCTGGAAATTTTGCGCAAAAAGCGATTGATAAATTGAAAGAAACAGGAGCTTCCGTTGCTCATTACGATATGCGTTTTGTTAAACCGATAGATGAAGTAATGCTTCACGAGGTTTTCTCCAAATTCAAAAAAGTCATTACTGTTGAAGACGGATGCCTTATGGGTGGTTTTGGTTCTGCCGTTATTGAATTCATGGTTGACCAAGGATATTCAGCTGAAGTCGTGCGTTTAGGAATAGCAGATGAATATGTACATCACGGAACGCAAGAAGAACTATGGGCGCAATGCGGATATGACACTGACGGTATCGTTAAAATGGTTAAGAAAATGTTGTCCATAGTTGATGGTGCAAATAAATTGAAACAATCTGCTTCATAGACATTTCAATTTTTCTATCTTTCCAAAAAAAACCTATGTCCGTTAAAACTAAAGGAAGCGCATTCGTGACGCTTATCGTTATTTTCTTTTTTTGGGGCTTCGTAGCCGCAAGCAATGACATCTTAATTCCAGTTTTCAAAAAAGCACTTGACCTCAGCCAGTTACAATCTCAAATGATATCATTTGCTTTTTATGTGGCGTACACTGTCGGTTCAATTCTCTATTTTTCAATCTCGGCATTGCTAAAAAGAGATATTCTTAACCTAATCGGATACCGCAATGGACTTGCATTAGGACTTGTTATTTCTGCCTGCGGGACACTTTTGTTCATTCCTGCCTCTAATAACGCTTCATTTCCGCTTCTAATTAGTGGTTTATTCATCGTTGGACTTGGCTTCTCTTTACAACAAATTGCGGCCAATCCGCTGGCCATTCAAATGGGCGACCCTTCCAAAGGCAATATGCGCTTAAGTTTGGCTGGTGGCATCAACAATGTTGGAACAACCATTGGTCCTGTAATCGTATCGTTTGCCATTTTTGGCGGTATTTCAAATCCAGATCAGGCACTCAATTTAGAGGCGGTTCAAATTCCTTATTTGGTGCTCGGTGCTACTTTCATTATTGCAGCGGTCTTTTTCAAACTTTCATCTGTTCCTGATAGAATTGGAGAGGTTACAGAAAATAAAGGCGGGCAGATAATGGAAACTATCAAACATCCACAAGTTTTGTTGGGAATGATTGCTATCTTCTTGTATGTTGGAGTGGAAGTTTCAACTGCCAGTAATCTTCCTGAATTTATGAAACAAAAGCTTGGCACTTCAGAAAGTGCTGTTGCGCCTTATGTCTCCTTATTTTGGGCAAGTTTGATGATCGGCAGATGGACATCCGCTGCTGGAGCTTTTGACTTAAATGAAGCAACGAAATTAAAATTAAGTCTTTTGTTGCCATTCGCTGCATTTGGTGTGTTCGCATTTGCCAATGTAATTGGTGGACATTCGATTCAAGAATTGTATCCATATCTGTTGATTGTAGTTGTGCTCGCTGTTGCTGATGCGGTAAGTGAAGGTCAGCCAGCAAGGCAATTGGTACTTTATTCAGTGCTCGGCAGTATTGCATTAATGATTGGAATCTTTTCAAGTGGAATGACAAGTGTCTTTGCATTTATTTCAGTTGGATTATTCTGCAGTACTTTATGGCCTTGTATTTTCACATTAGGAATTGCCGGGATGGGAGACAAGACGAATACAGCCTCTAGTTTATTGATCATGATGATTATGGGAGGTGGTGTAATTTCCCTTACTCAAGGTGCTTTGTCAAATGATAAAGTACTTGGAATCCAGCAATCTTACTGGGTTGGTGTCGTCTGTTTTGCTTACTTAGCTTTCTTTGCTATCTATGTTGGTCGATTGCTAAAACAAAAAGGTATCTCATTTGATCAGGAAGTCTCTGGTGGACATTAATTTTGCTGTGACGTTTTATTGATAGAACAACCGTCACACTTCGTTTCAATCTTGAAAAAACGAAAATACGTCTTTCGGCCTAAATAAAAGGCAGCACCCAAAACGGCTATAAGGACAAGTGATTCTTGTATCAACTCAATAAATTAAACGTAATTAATGCGCCAAAATATGCCAGAACACCCATAAATCCTATTTGGATCAGTGGCCATTTCCAACTTTTTGTTTCTCTTTTCACAACTGCAAGCGTGGCCATGCACTGCATTGCATATACATAAAAGACCATAAGTGACACACCAGATGCTAGTGAATAAACAGGTTTTCCGTCCATTCGTTTTTCGGATCGCATACGATCGATCAAGCGCATATTTCCTCCCTCTTCAGCATTAACCGCATAAATCGTTGCCAGTGAGCCGACAAAAACTTCCCTTGCTGCAAAAGATGTAATCAACGAAATTCCAATTTTCCAATCATATCCCAAGGGAGCAATAAAAGGTTCAATTCCTTTCCCCATAATACCTATGAATGAATTCTCAAGTTTAATGGCTGCCAATTTTTGATCATGTACTTGCTCTGACCAATGATTTTGCGCAGATTGTTGGTTGATCTGTTTCTCAGCTGCCGCCATTCTAGTTGAAGGTCCATAGGTTGCCAGTAACCATAGAATAATAGAAATAGCGAGAATTACTTTTCCTGCATCAAGAACAAAAACCCTGATTTTTGACAAAACAGTTAGTCCAACATTTTTCCAAAGTGGTGCTTTATACGTTGGTAATTCCAATAACAGGTATCCTTTGTCTTTTGATTTGAGAACAATTTTCAGCACAACGGCAACAAGAAGTGCCGAAACAACTCCTAATGCATACAGCGCAAATAATACAAGGCCTTGAAGGTTTAAAAATCCAACTATTGTTTGCTTTGGAATGACCAATGAAATGAGCAATGTAAAAACAGGAATTCTTGCACTGCAACTAATTATTGGAGCCACAAGAATAGTGATCATACGTTCTTTCCAATCAGCAATTGTGCGGGTTGCCATAATACCAGGAATTGCGCAGGCGGCACTTGATAAAAGGGGAACAACACTTTTCCCATTGAGACCCAAAGGACGCATGAGTCGATCCATGATAAAAACTACACGGGCAAGGTAGCCACTTTCCTCCAACAACGCAATAAAGAAAAATAACAGCGCAATTTGGGGAATAAACACAACAACACCGCCAATGCCAGGAACGATTCCCTGTGTTAACAAATCAGCGAACACACCATTAGGAAGTGTTGCCGACAAAAAGCTGCTCAAATGCGCAAATGTGCTTTCGATGAAATCCATTGGATAGGAAGCGAATGCAAAGATGAATTGAAATATTACCAACAAAACAAGGGCGAAAATCAAGTATCCCAAAACAGGATGCACTAAAATCTTATCCAGCGCTTGTACTTTGGGTTTTTCCTGACTGTTATCAATTGATTGTACTTTTGTAATCAGCAATTTTATTGCTTCGTATCTCTTATCCGCTTCTTTTTCCTGGCATGCTAAATCGTCAAGAGGACAAATGAAAGCATTTTCTAGAAAGCCGTTTTCGCATTTCCTGTCTTTTGCTTCCGCAATCGCATTCAGTAGTCGCTCTTTCCCAAGTCCAATTTTGGCTGTTGTAACAACGATCTGTGCCGAAGGGAATGCTTGGTTTATAGCATCAAGATCTATTTTTATGCCTTTACGCGAAGCAATATCTGACATATTTAACACCAAAACAGTTGGAATTTTTAAATCATATATCTGCGTAAACAAAAAGAAATTTCTTTTAAGGTTCGATTGATCCGTCACAACAACTGCAACATCTGGAAAATCAACATGATTTTTATTCGATAGCACTTCATAAACCACTTGTTCATCTTTGGATCTAGGATACAAACTGTATGTGCCAGGAAGGTCAATTATCGTATGATCTTCTTGTCCTAAATTTAATATTCCAAACTTTTTGTCAACTGTTACTCCCGGAAAATTCCCAACATGTTGGCGCATGCCTGTCAACATATTGAATATTGAGCTTTTTCCGGTATTCGGATTTCCCAGCAGCGCTATTTTCATCTTACTGGTTCAAAAGAAATTGTTTGTTCGTTGATATCTACCACCTCAATCAAAGCTGCCTCGTCCAAACGCAATGAAAGCATATACCCATTTACATCAACAGCGATTGGATCTCCAAAAGGCGCTCTGAATAGAACGGTTAACTCTTGGCCTATAATCACGCCCATTTCCATCAATTTTGGTCTTAAAACTGAATCAGCAATCTCATTGACGATCACGCTTTTTCCGGGCTGTATGGACGAGAGTTTTGAAGTCATAATGTATCGCACTAAAGATAAGTCTAAGTTCCAATTTTACAAGTACCACGAACAGGGTATTTTGTGCTTCTTATCCTTTGTCTTTCATTACTAATCGAGCCGTTTGACGAGATTTTTGTTGCAACAAGATGTCCTTGTTTTCTGTCACACGATCGATTGTTGCCTGATCATAATGACGAATAGTTACCAATTCAAGTCCTTCGTTGTAGCGCACTTCATAAGTATCATTAAAAAGTTCTACTATTTTCAATGGATCGACTTTACTTCTGTCCAAAAGGATAGAAAAATTGAGTGCTGAATTTTGCATCAAGTTTATTTTCGCATTAACATTCGCCAAACGATCAAAAATGTCACTTAGATTTTCCTCAACAATGAATGAAAAATCCCTCGTTGTAAAAGAAAATAGAACTTGATCCATTTTAAAAATAAAGGAAGGAACAAGGTGATCATTTTCCATTGAAGATTGAATCGCCGTGCCATCTGCGTGAGGATCAATGAATGACTTCACATAGAGCGGGATTCCTTTATTTTGGAGGGGCTTAATAGTTTTTGGGTGAATTACAGAAGCGCCGTAATAAGACAATTCAATTGCCTCTTTAAATGAAATACTATCCAATTTGATTGTATTGTCAAACCATTTCGGATCCGCATTCAACATTCCAGGCACATCTTTCCAAATGGTTACACTTTCTGCGTTTGTGCAATAAGCAAAAATGCCTGCCGTGTAGTCGGATCCCTCTCTTCCTAGTGTAGTAGTAAACCCTTCATCTGTATGGCCTATAAAGCCCTGTGTTACTTGAATGTCTACCTTTTGAAATTCGGGAAGAAGTCTTTCATTCATTAATTCTTCCGTTTTTTTCCAATCTACATTTCCTTCTTGGTATTGATGATTTGTTCTGATCAATTTTCGAGCATCTACCCATGCCGCTGAGTGTCCTTGTTCAAATAAAAATGCAGCAACAATATGTGAAGAGAGTAATTCGCCCAAAGAAACGATCTGATCATATTCAAAGCTGAAATTATCCGGAAATGGTTCAGAAAATCGTTCTTTTAACTTTTCAAAAATTTCTTCAACCTTATTGTATACAGCATAATGTTTTTCCTGAAAAAGCTCGCCCATGATGTGCATATGAAAAGCATAAAGATCATCCACTAGCGCCATAAACATCTTGCGATCCCTGTTCTGAGATGCTTTAACAACTTCTTCAAGCTTATTCGTGGTTTTGCCCATTGCTGAAACTACTATTACTAGCTTTTCCCCTTCATAAAGAGATAAGATGCCTGAAACATTGCGCACAGCTGCAGGATCTTTTACGGAAGCTCCGCCAAATTTGAATACTTTCATCCGTTCGAAATTTGATGCAAAATTAAAAGTAAAAAAGAAGTTTAAAAAAAATTGATCGCTCCGAATTAAAAGAATAATCGCCCATTGACCCATTCTGGATCTAACACAGCGTTTTTCTTTTCATAAAACTTGATTGCAGGTTCATTCCATTCGAGCACTTGCCAATCCATTCGTTTAACACCAGTTTTTTGAGCAATATCAACAACGGCATCAAACAACGTCGATCCTATTCCAGTGCCACGATATTCTGGTAAAACATAGAAATCTTCTAGGTATAAACATTTTCCTTTCCAAGTAGAATAATTGGTAAAGTAAAGCGCAAAGCCAATAATCTTCTGATCATTCTCAACAACTAGTGCTTTGCAGATTTGCTCCTCAAACAGGTGCTGGCCCAATGCTTCAGCTGTATTTACAACTTGTTCCGGGGCCTTTTCATACTCCGCCAATGCTTGGATTAACTCCATAATAGCATTTTCATCTCCTTTTTTTGCTGGTCTGATCTGCGTCATTATTGCACTCCAGCAAGGTTAAATCTCAGGCGAATTCCTGTGCTCATATTCCCCGTTGGGAAAGATGTTGCGATCTTTGGTGTGTTGATAACCTGATCGTAATATACCTGAACAGTTAAGTTTTGAGTGACATTGTAATCTGCAGATGACTTGATCGAAACAACTCGTTGACCTGCAGTTGCCTGATTGGTGTTTTCAACAATCTTTCTTACAACGGTTAGATTGTCTCTAAATGACAAGTCAAAACGAAGATTTAAGGCACTTGCAGGAATTTTTTCAATTGGCAATTTCACTTTTTCAAATTTATATCCTGAACCAATCACCCATTCACTACCAAGTACTTCAGTAATTTGATTGTTATTCAGTGAAAGCGTTGCACTTCGATCTTTTTTGTATTCGAATTTGGTTATTAATCCTTG
Organism: Crocinitomicaceae bacterium; assembly: GCA_044341975.1. Lineage (GTDB taxonomy): Bacteria > Bacteroidota > Bacteroidia > Flavobacteriales_D > Crocinitomicaceae > M0103. The sequence goes on along the minus strand of JBIIQP010000020.1, from coordinate 19,662 downwards.
CCCTTTAATGTTCCATGTTGCATCAAAACCTAATAATGGTGAGAATCGTTCTGTAAGTGTGACATTCTGTATTTGTCGAGATGCAATAAAATTGTTATTGATATCCAATGTCGTCGCATTTCCATTGTTATCAAATGCTGCATTCAAATTTGTTTGAAGACCTGTAACACTCACTGTTGAACTATAGGCATGACGAATAACGAAATTCTTGACATATTTCTTCGCAAACTCAAATTTTGTTAACCCATTGTAATTAATGGCCCAGTTTGGCAATGGCATATTTTTAACTGGATTTATATTGGAAGCAGATACAGGACGATTGGAGTATGCTGTCAAGAAGGCACCAACGACCACTTCTTGTTGTGTTCCCCCATAACCAGAATAATAACCTGATGTCAGCGGATTAGAATTTGTATTTGATTGTCCTAATAAAGCTGACACTTCCTCTCTTCCAGTGCACACTCTATCAAAAGTTGCCGAAGAAAAATCTTTTGAAATCAGAGCAAATGCGGATCCAAAAGTGATATTCGTATAAGTCAAGGTTCCTGTTTCTACCTTACTCTGACTTTCATATTGCTGTGTCGATTCGTTCCAACGGAAGAATTCATTGGAGTTATTTCCAAAGGTTCTATTCGCCGTCAATTCGATAGTTACATCCTTCATTGGCTCGAGAGAAGCCCTTAAATTTAGGTTTTGGGAATGCGTAATTGTGTATTGTTTATTTAAATCTTGGTTTTGAACCAACCAACCATTGTTTGCTGAAGTAGTCGCAATATTGTATCCTGTTTCTCTTCCCCAGAAATCATAGCGCTGTTGACCAAATACAAAACCACTGAGTGGTGCACTGAAGTTATTATTAAACCCGAGCACACTCGATTCCTGATTGTAGCCAGGAAGCATTGTTCCATCCGTTAAAGAATAAGTACCGGATACATTTCGAACTGACATAATCGCTCTTGCAATAAACCCTGCAACTGGATGAACCTTACCTCCACGTTTTTTTTCGTTCTCCGCTTTTCTTTCTAATCGTTTTTTCTCCTTCTCCCACTTCTTCTTCTCTTTCTCAGTCATTTCAGATTCCGGTTTTGGCGGTTTGATTTCCTCCTTTTTAGGTGTTTGCTGCTGACCTGTAACCCTTCCTCCTACATCCTTTGAACCCACAGCTCCCCTTGCTGCTTTACCGTCTAAATTGACCTTTTTAAAGAATGGCACTTTATTGTAAAGGTTTGTGAAATTCATTTGTGCGGTCATATTCACCGTACGGTTGTTTTGAATTGTATTCCCAAATTCTGATTGTCCCAAAGGAGCGCGCATCCAATTGTAAGTACCACCATATTTTACATTGGCAGTCATCCAATCAGTGATGGGTAATTTATCTAGAGGTAAATTGAAATTCACACTGTAATTGTGAGAATAATCCATTGTCTTTCCAAAGGTTGACATTTGAGAACGGACAGTATCCATGAACACCTGGTAACTCAATGGATCTCCCTTTTTATCAACACGTCCATCCCCTTCCTCAAAAATTGAACGATTGGTCGCACTAAACGTCGCTTTTAAATTTTTTGTTAGATCATATCCAAAATTATAGCTTCGGTTCCAGTTAAAACGCTTTACATAAACAGGGTTGAATTCATAGTCGGGAACTAAATTGTTTCTGACCTGTCTTTCATTGTACGATCGCAATAAATCATTTGTGAAGGAAATATTTTTCGGTGTCAAGAAGAAGTTCATATCCTTAATCAACGCGAACCATTTCGACTTTTGAACAAACTTCACTTTCTTAAAAGGTTCAATAGGCTTCGCTGTAAATGAATAATTATAATTCAACCCACCTGTCCATGTTTTGGTTCGATCGTAATTTGTATTGAAATCACGGCGCATATTTTCAGAATAAGCGTAGCTCGACGACCAGTTAGAAATTCTCCAGAAGTGTGGCTTCGCTCCGGCTTTCACTTCTTTCCTAACATTGGTGAAATTATATGATTTTCGTTCTGTAAAATCTTGCCCCGCTCTCGCACGTTCCTTTCTTTTATCCAAGTCATAGCTAGAAAGGCGCACATCCGGATTGAAGGGATCGTACTCAGGATTTATTATTCCAAGAGAATAGCCATAGAAGAATGGCAGAGATACGCCTGCACGCTTTCCAAAAAACTGACCAAGCTGCACATTAGAGTTCATATCGACCCCAATTCGTTCATTTCGCTGACGATCCTGTACCCTACTTTCAACACTTCCCCAATTGATCCCAGAATAATTCCCTGACATTGAAACATTGGCAAAATCAGCAAATTGAACTTGCATTTGCGCAACAGCAGCTGAACCACCTTCACTCACGAAATCCGTTAAACGTAATTCATTTATCCAAACATTGACACACTTTGCCATGCCGTCGTCTGGCCAAGTATCATTCGTGTTTTTGCCTGGATTTCGAACTCCGATCATCAAGGTTTTAACCCCTTGTAAATTTGGACTTCCTTTCACTTTTATCTTTCGATTTGGATTATTAGGATCTATATCTGAATATTCCAAAACATAGGAAACTGAGGTGCTGCCTCCATCAATAAGATCATTGCGTTTCTTCTTAAGGCCGAGGAGATCATCAAAAACAATTTCCATGTTATTTAGTTCTGGCCAAATATCTTCAGGCAAGGTTGCCCCCCAATTTGTTTTATAAAGTGGGAGCTCGTATTCATAATAATTGTCAACAAAGTCTGTCCCCAGTCTCACAAATAGTGTGAGGTCTTCATCTTTAAGTGGCACTGTAGACAAAACTTCTTCTGCATGCACAAACATTTTCAATTTTTTGTAAGTCCGGACATCAAACTGCACATTTTTATACGCAGCACGCGCATCACCATCTTGAAGGTTACAGATGTCTAGCACTAGCGACTGTTCATTCAACTGTCGCTGAAATGTTTGTGAAGGGTCTATCTCACGAGTAATACCGGGAGGAATTTCATATTTTACAGGGCTACGTTGGTCATTTTCTTCTACATTGACCGCTGCAATGTTAAAAGTCGTGAGATTTGGATCCGTTTGTACACTTTCTCCAGGTTGTGTGAGATCCTCCAAATAACGGCGCCATTCTCCTCTTATCAACTCGAGTCTAGCGAAACGCAAAAGTACTTCTTCGTCAAATCCTTTCATGTACATTCTCATGAAACGAATGGACCTAAAATCTAAAATACCATTTACTTTTTTCTCGAAATCGCGAATTGGAATTTTGAACTGATACCATTTTTCGGTTTTTGTACCATTTGTATATTCCTGAACATTCGTAATATAATTCTGACCTACAACCATGTCATTCGGTCGCATACTTACTTTGTATTGGAAGTAACTTTCTGTTTGAGCTAAGTTGTTGTCCTGATTGATATCCTCTAAGTCAGGCATGTTTGTGCCTTGTGTAGGATATCCGTCCGTATTGGCAGTATCAGACATTTCAGTAGTTGGCGAATTACCCTCCATGCCATTGTATTTCTTATAACGCTGAAGAATATTTAACTCTTGAGAATCATAATTATCATCGCGGTAAAAGTTAAAATCATCATTCGAAGGGTCATTTATCATTTTGGCCTTCGTAGCAGCATCTAACGTTGGGTTATTATTGACCCAATTCACATAATTTTGAAATGCTGTTCGTTCTTGTTGATTACTCCATCCGTCCAATCCAATATCCTGATTAATGCGCGAAGCTGGATCTGTGTCAAAGGCATTAACAACAACCTGCTGCGTTGATACCCTAGCCCATGCTGTTGTGTCTAGGTCATCATTAATAGATGCACCTGTTGGGGGTAATCCATTTTCAAAACTTTTTCTTGAATCTGGCAATGCATCTTCTGAAATGTTACCCAAGTTGAAATAAAGATCACCACCAGAATGTTGTGCAGCAGGATTGACATTTTCTGCATCCTCATTAAAAGGATCCAAGACCCAGAACTGAATAAATTCAATATTGGTTTGCTCAAAGTCATTGGTAGAAAGTGCTCGCATGATTCCTCCCCAGCGATTTTCGGGATTCACCCAAGTTCCATCAGTATTTACGGTGTTGGTTGTATCGTAGTTATACATTCCTCTTTCCTTGGGGTAATAGGCCAGTTCAAGAATTGGAATGTTAGGAACTGAACCGTATTGCTGCTGAAGATTCGGGAACACATCTGTTTGATTCACCAAGCGCATCCGACTATCTGCCAACATTTCAGGGTTGTCTTTTATGTGCTGAGGTGTTAAGGAATTACTTTGGTAAAACAATGGGTCAATCAAGTACCAACATGTTTTTGACCGTTTATATCCCGCCGAAAGATTTTGATTGTCAGCTTCTGGAAATAAATCAGGCTGTCCTTGGGGAATGGATGCCAAACGCCAAGATGTTATAGCACGAAGATCTATGGTGCTTTGAGAACCTTCAAAGTCATCAATGTAAGATGTACCATCTTTGTTAATTGCTCTAGGCTGACCCGGAATTAGGTGCGCAAATTCGCCAGTAAAAGAGAAAGTTGACTTTTGATTTGTAGAAATCACTGGAAGTATATCCACCAACTTCGTTAAAAAGGGCACATCCGTTCTGTATGCCAAATCAACACCAAGAATATTGTTTTTGAATGGTTCACTTCCGATATCCACTTTTTGTGTCACAGGTCGCTCCATCATTCTCATCCAGGTTCCTCCTAAATTAAATTTATCACTAAAGCGATAATTGTAATGTGCCCCCATCATAGAGCGCGCTTGGAATCCAAATACTGAATTACTTTCTATTGATATTTTAATAGGCGTATTCGATTCAAGAATTCCCGTATTCAAGATTTTTACGCGTCCCAGATTATAATCAACCGTGTAGTCTGTTCCTTCTACAAGATTAATTCCACCAGCGGTTACTGTGACGGCTCCCTGCGGCACATTCAGAGCATTCAAAGGAATATCCGAACTTATCGATGATTGGTATTCTCCTCGGAAACTAAATCTATTTTTAGCTGGAATCTGCTGCGCAGCTGTTTTTGTCGAATCGTATAATTCTTTGAAGGCAACCTGATCAACCACAACCTGGGAGATGCCTGCATTTTGTAATTTCTTTTCGAGTGTTTTTCCAAAAGGTTCAACAGAGGAGAAATAAATTCGTCCATTTCGGGTGTTTATTGTACCACCATTTTCAGCTCTATTTCCATTGTAATTGATTGGAACATAATCAAAAACACCATCTGAGAATGGTTGATTGTTTTGATTTAATTTATCCATATCAAGCAAAGTCACTAACTGTTTGTCATCCACGCCTGTCATCGGGAAGAAAGGAACCAATAGTGACGTTTCGGGATTGTTGTATAGTAAGTCTATTCTAAAGCCTGTTTGGTCTACTTGATATGCACCAATGGAATAGACGTTTTTCATCATTAAATCCCAAATTTTATTACTAGGATTGGTAATGGTTGGTTTTAATAATTTCAACAATAAGGCTTGTTGTCCAGCAACTCCGTCTGTTGAAAATTCACCAATTTGATAAGTTTCCCCTTGATACGTATATTCATAGGCGACTGCCAATACCTCATCATTGTTCAACGGAAGATTCAATGAGATGTATCCCAACAGGGCATTGTATGAAAATTCTTGTTCAGTCAGTTTTCTGGCATTCTCGACCTTTTCATAATGAACAGCTTGCTGAAAAGGTCCAGGTGAAGCAACTTGATTGCTCAATGCAGATACGGCATTTGCGAATCCTCGAACCAAAGGTTGATTTGACGCCCACTCATACAATCCATTGTGATCATTATCGGGTAATTCAAGCGGTGAATAGTTGCCCGGATCACCTTGACAATTCGACTGCTTCGATTCACCAAGGTCAGAAAATGCAATGATATTTCTTGTGTTTTCCGTGCTATTCGTTCTATTCGTCAACCAAACCTCCATCCTCGTAATGTAAGCAGAGGAACTGACGATGGGAACTGTCGACATGGCTTCGTCATAATGATCGTGATGGTACAAGTTGACAAAATAATGTCGATTCGCCTCGTAATTATCCGCCGACAGTTCGAATTTCTGAACTTGCGCTTTTCCAGTGATATTGATTTCTTGTCGCTTTCCTTTTGACGAGGCGGCTATCAAATCAACTGTAGCACGACCAAATTTCAATTGCGTTTTCGCACCAAACAATGTTTGAGAGCCTTGAATCAATGAGGTAGGTAGCTGCATAGCAACATTTCCCAATTCAATTTTCTGCATGATTTGATCTTCATCACCGGTATATTCCAATTTCGAAATATTATCAAAATCAAAAGCCGCCTGCGTGTTATAGCTGGTTCCTACTTTTAATTTAGTACCAATTTGTCCAACAAGATTGAGCTGTATTTGTTGCTGAAAATCAAACCGTGTAATCTTACGCTGTTTTACCGGCAATATTGGATTATCATAGCGGGATGAATTCACACCAAATGATAATTCAACTGAGCCTTGCGGACGAATGGTAATTTGATCTGAGCCGAAGAAATTTTCAAATGCTTTACTACCAATTTTAATAGGAAACTCCATCGGTTGACTGGATGCAGTTTGCTCATCAATTTTATCTTTCCAGTTTTGGCTTTGCGATTTTTTTCTTTCGTATTCAAGGTATTCTTCCAAAGTCATCATGGAAGGATTACGATAATTTAAACCATCTCCAATTGTTTCTTTGAAAACATAGGTGCCCGTTGATGGGTCATAAACGATGGTTTGTTCAACCGAAGAAGGGTCGCCAAGGTCAAAACTTTGCGGCTGCGTCAATGTTGGATCTTGCGCATTTTCTATGGGATAAATGAGTGTATCTTGCGACCAACTGGTCATTACATTGAAGCATGTGAAAGCAAGCAACAAAGAAGTTGCTAGTCGAACATTTTTCAGCAGTAATTTAGTTCCCAACGAATTATAAAATTTTCAGCGCTTCTTTAATTAATTGTTCCACTGTTTCCTCTCCAGTGGAAATTTTATCAATGGCTTTCTCAGCATTTTTCTTATCAAAACCCAATGAAACCAATGCAGTTAACGCATCAAACTTGTTGGTATTGTTTTGAGAAAAAATATTTTCTGAACTGAATACCATTTTTACCATTTTATCTTTCAGATCAATGATCACTCTTTGAGCAGTTTTTGCGCCAATTCCCTTGATACTTTGAATGGTTCTAACATCTTCAGACTGAATTGCATGCGCTATTTCGTCAGGAACGAGCGATGAAAGCATGATCATAGCAGTATTTGGACCAATGCCTGAGACGGATATTAAGTGGTTAAACATTTCTCGCTCTTCTTTGGATGCAAATCCATAGAGAACGTGGGCATCTTCACGAACGATAAGCTTGGTAAATACTTTGATTGATTCTTCTGAACCAATAGCAGAAAAGGTATGCAATGAAATTTTCACCTCATACCCAATCCCCCCACATTCAATAATTAGCTCAGTGGGATTCTTTTCAATCAATCTGCCATTTAAATGTCCGATCATTTCTTATTTGTTTTGAGCGTCAACAACTGCTACCTTCACCATGTTAATAATCTCGCGGACAGAGGAGCCTAATTGCAGGACATGAACTGATTTTTTAAGTCCAACCAGCACGGGACCAATCGCCTCTCCTTCGGTCATTTCTTGCAATAATTTGTAGGCAATATTTCCAGAGGATAGATTTGGAAAAATCAAGGTATTCACTTGCTTGTTCGCTAAATGTGAAAAGGCAAATTTCTCCATCATCAACTCATTGTTCAAAGCAAAATTTGCTTGCACTTCGCCATCAACTACTAGATTCGGGTATTTCTCGTGCAAAATCTCTACCGCTTTGGCCATTTTGACTGCATCTTCACCCTTCGCTGAACCAAAATTGGAATAACTCAATAGAGCAATGCGAGGTGTCACCTTAAATTTCCGGATCGTTTTGGCTACATTGTTTGTAATCTCCGCTATTTCCTCCGCAGTTGGATTCATATTGATTGTGGTGTCGGCCATGAACAACGGTCCTCTTTTGGTAACCAAAATATAAACCCCAGCAACTGTATTAACGTCTTTCTGCAAACCTATGGCTTGGATAGCTGGCCGCACAACGTCGCGGTAATTTCTTGTAACTCCAGAAACCATAGCATCAGCGTCACCCATTTCCACCATCATTGCGCCGAAATGATTTCGTTCGCGCATGATTTGAATGGATTCATATTCTGTAAATCCTTTGCGCTTACGATGCTCAAAGAAAGATTTTCCATATTGAATGCGCCGGTCTTCTTCTTCTTCCGACTTCGGATCGATGATTTGAACATCGTGAAATTCGATATTATACTCTTTTATGAGTTCCTCAATCTTCTTTCTTTTTCCAAGTAAAATTGGAAATGCCACTCCTTCTTCCCAGGCGGTCTGAGCAGCCTTTAATATTTTGACATTGTCAGCTTCAGCAAACACAACTCTTTTCGGATTGTTTTGCGCCTTTTCAGTGATGTTACGAATAAGTTTATTATCCAAGCCTAAGCGGTTTTTCAAATGCATTTCGTACGCATCCCAATCTGAAATTGGACTTTTTGCAACGCCAGACTCCATGGCTGCTTTTGCAACTGCTGGGGCGACATAGTAAATCAAGCGAGGATCAAGTGGCTTAGGGATGATTTGATCTCGTCCAAAAGTGATACTTTTTTCACCATACGCTTCAACAACCTCTTCTGGAATTGATTCCTTTGCCAAACTTGCAATTGCTTTAACTGCAGCCAATTTCATTTCTTCATTGATCGTTGTTGCTCGAACATCCAAGGCACCTCTAAAAATGAAAGGGAAGCCCAACACATTATTCACCTGGTTGGGATGATCAGAACGACCTGTAGCCATGATAATATCCTTACGAACCGAAGTGGCATCCTTGTAAGAGATTTCGGGTTCAGGATTAGCCAAGGCAAAAACGATTGGATCTTTTGCCATCAATGAAATCATCTCTTTACTGACGAGCCCACCTCTTGATAATCCTAAAAAAACATCAGCTTTCTTGAATGCCTCTGTAAATTCAATGTCTTTTTTATGTCCAGCAAAAATTTGTTTCATGTCATCTAGATCATCGCGACCAGTCCAAATCAATCCTTTGGAATCAAACATGAAAATATTTTCCAAACGTGCGCCTAATGCATGGTATAACTTCGCACATGACAAAGCAGAGGCGCCCGCACCTGAAACAACAATTTTTACTTTATCAATTTTCTTTTTCGCCAGTTCAAGCGCATTAATTAGAGCCGCCGATGAAATGATTGCAGTTCCATGCTGATCATCGTGCATAATTGGAATATCCAATTCCTCTTTCAATCTTCTTTCAATTTCAAATGCTTCCGGAGCTTTGATATCCTCAAGGTTTATTCCTCCAAATGTTGGAGCAATCGCTTTGACAGTTTGAATAAATTTTTCTGGATCCTTCGCATCGACTTCGATGTCGAATACATCTATATCTGCAAATATTTTAAAAAGAAGTCCCTTTCCTTCCATTACAGGTTTTGACGCAAGAGGTCCAATATCTCCAAGCCCCAAAACAGCTGTTCCATTCGATATTACTGCTACTAAATTGCCTTTACTTGTATACTTGTATGCATCTTCTGGATCTTCTGCTATTTTCAAGCACGGTTCAGCCACACCTGGAGAGTATGCCAAGGAGAGGTCTCTTTGGGAAGAATATGGTTTTGTTGGTATTACTTCGATTTTCCCAGGTTTTCCTGAAGAATGGTAATCCAATGCGTCCTGTTTTCTGATTTTAGCCATATGTTTCTCTGAAGCCGCCAAAGATACTAAAATGCTTACAAAAAAGGGAGTAAAACTTAACTTATAGCTATAAAAAAATCCCGGGCGAAATACCCGGGATTTGCAATAGATTTATTTAACTATTTCTTACTTGATCACTACTGTTTGAGATCTCGTAACTCCTTGAGAAGTAACACTTACAAGGTAACTTCCTTTAGCAAGTTCAACAACAGGAATAGCTACATTTTGAGCACCGCTCAATCCTTGTAACTCCTGTGTTGCAACAACTCTACCTTGAAGGTCCATCATTGTGATTGAATACGTAGTGTTTACCGCTTCGAAACTTACATTTAAAATGTCAGACGCTGGATTTGGATATGCATTGAATGCAATTGCTTCCAACTCACTAATTCCTGCAACAGCTTCTAATTGGTATTTGTCCGATCCAAAATCAGATTCAAGCGTGTTTACTGCACCTATAGAACTTCCGTTTACCCAAACTTGCACAAAACCATTACCATAAGTACCATCAAACCCATCACCAAAGGAGTCCTCCACTTCAAGTGAATAACAATCGTCTGGTAAAAATATGTTAATATCAGCTTGTGGGTAGGATCCATTAGCACTTGCATTTGTATATGCAGGGCTAGAATATGCTACGGTGCCATTGCTTCTTTTGATTTTCCAAGAAGTTTCTGAACCATATCTATCCAGAGTTACTTTAACAGTAACGTTATTACTTGCACCAACAGATGCCTTTCCAATTGTCTTACTTAAGGTGTTGTTCGAAGCATTTGCATCTGTCCCTGTAATCACAAACGTTACATTGTCACCTGAAGTAACAGGTAGATATTGACCTACTGTCACATCAACTGCATCATACGTTCCTAAATTACCTGACCAGTTATAAGATGCTACCTGCGTTCCGCCAACAGAAGCAGTAATCGTTGCAGCCGTTAAAGGTGATGTCCCATTGTTCTGAAGCTTCACCTTCAAATCTACAGGTGTACAAGCTTTCGTTGCTCCCTGATAGGATAGGATAGAAGCATCATTTGGAGAAGAAGCAGTTGCTGGGCAATCACCAACATAACTATTTAAAAGAGACAATGTTCCAATTGCTCCTGCAGTACCCGATTTCAGAATAGTGCGATTTGGACAAACAACATACATGACAGGAAAATAAGGTATATTCATTCCTGTATTTTGAAATGAGGCAGAAGTAGTAAGATCTATTATAGGCATATCTTCATCGGCAACCCAATTACCCTGTGTATTTGAACCTGTGCCATTTAAATCAGCACTTGTGGTTGAAGGATCACCCTCAACAAAGAAAACCATTGCATCATTTGCTCCAGATGGGCCATGTGCTAAATAAAAATCATTCAGCGCTCCTGTACCATGATAACCCCAACAAGGACCACACCAGGTAGCAGATACATCAATAACAACCATTTTGCCCGCATCCGTGTAATCATACAAATTGTGGACTGTACCATTGATGTCTGTTAGGGTGAAATTATTAACATAAGTTCCTACAGCAGTTTGCGCAATACTCGCAAAAGATGCAGAACCAATAATCACACTTAGTAAAAGTTTTTTCATAATTTAAAAGTTTTAGTTCTGGGATTTCGTTTGATAAAAGTATAACCTTCTCTTTTACATTAAAATTAAAAGAGAAAAACATTATTGGACTCCTAAATTGCAAAAATTAATTCAATGAAACAAAAACTTATCGTATTCTCCGGAGCAGGAATGAGTGCCGAAAGTGGTATTAATACTTTCCGAGACAGCGGAGGATTGTGGGAAAATAATAGAATTGAGGATGTTGCAACACCAAGCGCATGGGCGACTAATCCTGGGCGCGTTCAGCAATTCTATAATTCGAGAAGAAAGCAAATCTTAGAGGCGCAGCCAAATAATGCACATTTCTCTGTGAAGGAACTTGAAAAACATTATGATGTGCAGGTAATTACTCAAAATATAGATGATTTACATGAACGCGCAGGTTCGACAAATGTGCTTCATTTACATGGGAATATTACCTTTTCAAAGAGTTCAGGTCCTAACCAAGAAACTGTCTATTACCCAATAGAGGGATGGGAGTTAAAAATGTCAGATAAATGTCCGGAAGGTTATACTCTTAGGCCTCATGTCGTATGGTTTGGGGAAGCTGTTCCAATGTACGATGAAGCAATTGCTCTTATGCAGAAGGCAAACATCCTAATTGTAATTGGATCCTCTTTACAAGTTTATCCAGCAGCAGGATTGGTTCATTTTGTCCCGAAAGACTGTAAAAAGATTCTTATTGACCCCAATGGAGATTCACTCAACATTTCTAACGAATTCGACCTAATAAAAAAAGGTGCTTCCGAAGGATTGCAAACTTTTTTAGAACGCCTTTAAACAAAAAGAGCGGATTTAGATCCGCTCTTTTTCTATTTCATTAAATGTTATTTCTTTTTCAATTGATCCTTCACGAACAACTCTATTGCACCCGTCATTGAAGGGGCATTGGGTTGTGGTGCGTGGACATCTAAACGAAGGTTGTGCTTTACCACAGCGTTTGCTGTTGTAGGACCAAACGCAGCTATTTTTGTTTCATTTTGTTTAAAATCAGGGAAATTTTTGAACAATGATTCGATACCTCCCGGACTAAAGAAAACAAGCATGTCGTAGTACACGTTTCCTAAATCAGACAAATCTGAAGCCACTGTGCGGTAGAGAACAGCCTTTGTAAAATTAAACTTATGTTCTTCCAAAGTAATTGGAATTTTATCCCTAAGGATATCTGTACATGGCAAAAGGAACTTCTCAGTCTTGTGCTTTTTCATGACATCTACCAATTCTTCGATAGTCTGTTTACCAAAGAAAATTTTCCGTTTTCTATAGGTAACATATTTCTGAAGATAGTAGGCAACTGCTTCTGAGATACAGAAATACTTCATGGAGTCTGGCACTTCAAACCGAACTTCTTCGGCGATTCTAAAGTAATGATCGACAGCATTCTTTGAAGTCAAAATAATTGCTGTATGATCAGCTATATTGACTTTTTGCTGACGAAATTCTTGTGCAGCGATTCCTTCCACATGAATAAAAGGTCTGAAATCTATTTTCAGCTTGTATTTATCCGCAAGATCGTAGTATGGCGACTTTTCTCCTTCAGGTTTAGGTTGCGATACCAGTATAGTTTTGATAGCCAACTTGACAATAATTTATTATTACACCAAATCTTTACAAGAAATTCTTTACAACGTAGTAAACGCCTACGAATAGTGGTAGAATTTCGAGTGTGCAAAAATACAACATTAAATAATACCACCTTACACCTGATGACAAAACGTTGGTTGAATTTTTCAACACTCTGGTGATGGATTTCAAACAAATCAGTGCCAAATAAAGGCTGAGAAAAAGTTTATCCGCATTTGGATTCATTATCCAGAAAAGTGCAATAATGGAAAACAACAAACCTGAGAATTGTGAGACGGTCAATGTATTAAGGACAGGGACGTGTAATCTCTTCATTTCTCCACTTAAGCTTCCTGCAAGATAAAGTCCAAGTGTCTCAAGACCAAATAAAATAATCGGAATTAAAAAACTTAATAGCAGTGAAAGATCATCGCGCACCAAAAGAATGCGATGAAAGAAAATAAAATTGCACAAGGAAAAACTGATGAAATAATTGATGATTAATGTTATTGAACTCCAAGAGCCAATTTTCATGTTTTCCTTTAAATAGACTTCCACTGAGGATGAATCACGAAAGAATACTTCTGCTACAGACTGGAGTGCTCTTGAATTGCTGCTTCTGCTGAAAGAAATCAACAAAAAAGAAAAGGAAAGAATTGCCACCAGAAACATTGTGTATGTTTCCTCACGCAATGGCAAAACTTCGGGCAATTCACCCCGAATTGCTGTTTCACCAAAAACTTGTAACAATGGCAACATTTGACTTTTTGTTAATTATTTATCACAAAGATACCACACCTGTTAAAGATTCTTTCCATCTCATTAAAATATGTGTAACTTTGAGCCAAATTAGTAAGAAATGAGAACTGATCAATACGTACATCCTGATTATTATAACATGGATGATCTTTTATCGGAAGAACACAAATTGGTAAGAGATGCTGCTCGTGCATGGGTGAAAAAAGAAGTTTCGCCGATTATTGATGAACATTATGAGAAAGCTACTTTCCCAAAACACCTGCTTGCGGGGCTTGGAGAAATTGGTGCTTTTGGTCCGTATATTCCAGAAGAATATGGCGGCCCGGGATTGGATCAAATATCTTATGGTTTGATTATGCAAGAACTTGAGCGATGTGACTCAGGATTGCGTTCAACCGCGTCTGTTCAATCCTCTTTAGTAATGTATCCAATATGGAAATATGGTTCTGAAGAACAAAAACAAAAATATTTACCAAAATTAGCTACTGGCGAAATGATGGGTTGTTTTGGATTAACGGAACCTGATCATGGTTCTAATCCTGGCGGAATGACCACTAATTTTAAGGATGCTGGAGACCATGTCATTTTGAATGGTGCAAAAATGTGGATTTCCAATGCTCCTTTTGCAGATATCGCAGTGGTTTGGGCAAAGGATGAATCTGGCAGAATCCATGGTGTGGTAGTGGAAAGAGGAATGGAAGGGTTTTCCACTCCAGAAATGCATGGCAAACTGTCATTGAGAGCTTCTTCGACTGGCGAGTTGATTTTTGTTGACGTAAAAGTTCCTAAAGCAAATATACTTCCTGGTAGAACTGGACTTGGGGCCCCATTAAGCTGTTTAGATTCAGCACGATTTGGAATCGCATGGGGTGCTTTAGGTGCTGCAATGGATTGTTATGATCAGGCATTGCGCTACTCAAAGGAACGCACTCAATTTGGTGTTCCGATTGGCGCATTTCAATTGACTCAAAAGAAATTGGCTGAAATGATTACCGAAATCACAAAAGCGCAATTGCTTACTCTTCGCTTAGGTCAATTGAGAAATGAAGGCAAAGCAACTTCTGCTCAAATCTCCATGGCAAAGCGTAACAATGTAGAAATTGCAATGAACATAGCACGCGAAGCCCGACAAATCCACGGAGGAATGGGTATTACAAGCGAATATTCAATGATGCGTCACATGGCGAACCTTGAATCTGTGTTAACGTATGAAGGAACGCATGATATCCATTTATTAATTACTGGTATGGATGTTACCGAAATTCCTGCATTCACGAGAGAAATGCCCGATTTGAAATAAACAAGTCAATTTATATTTACTAAGCCATCCCTTTTCGGATGGCTTTTTTTATTGTAACGGAATTCTATCTTTGTAAAATGCTGTTTCTCCGCTGCCTAATTATATGCTTTGTAATTCTAACTTGCTCCGAAAATGGATTAGGCCAAAAAACATTGCATCATAAATTAGACGACTTAAAAAAATCCATCAGACAGTCAACATATTATGATTCTGCTGCAGTTTTTGAAAAAGGCGGCCAAGCCATTCAGCTCGCACGAGCATTAAACGACCTGAGCGAAGAAGCAACGATCTATCAATATTATGGGAATTTTTTCTTCTTCTCATATAATTTCAATGCGGCAAAAAAATATTACAACAAATCGATTATCACAGCTCAAAAAGCAGGAGATAAAAAGTTAATCAATCTTACAAAAATTCGGCTTGCATTTTTGCTTTCAGAGACGGATGTATTGGCGGCAGAAAAGCAATTCAACGTGTTATTGAATGAATCTATTCGCAATCGTTATACAGAAAATAGCACTGAAATTTACAATGGCCTTGGGAACATTTATGACGTTCGTCAAATAAAGGATGAATCACTTAAGTTTTATTTAAAGGGACTAAAACTAGCAGAGGAAACAAATCAAAAGTATCACCAGGCTATGATATTGAATAATATCGGGCTCATAAAATTCAACAATCGGCAGATTAAAGACGCAGAGAAAGATTTTGTGCGTGCCTTACACATTATTAAGGGCATGAACGAAAACAGATTGAGTTTAAACCTCAATAATAATCTCGGATTAGTAAATAAAGAACAAAAAGAATACAAGGAATCTGTCAAGTATTTTCACCAAACCTTATTAAATGCTAAAAAAATTGGCTTTCCGCAGGGGATTGGCGTTGCATACTTAAATTTAGCCGACTCCTATCTGAATGATAAGAAAACATCTTTGGCATTGATCTATGCGGATTCATCGCTTTCCATTTTCAAAAGCTCACAGCAATGGAGTTTCATAGGTGTGGCCTATGGCATGAAATCAATGATTTATCGTCAATTGGGTGATTTAAATCATGCAGAGCAAAACATTGAACATATTTTTGAATTGGACAAAGCACATCCATACATTGAAAATCTTGCAGCTGGGCATCTAGAAATGTCGTTAATTGCTGAGGAAAAAGGTGACTTTAAAACAGCCTATTTTCATAAACAACGTTATCATACGATACAAGATAGTTTATCTGAACTAGCCAACAAAGACATGTTAGCTCAAATGCAGATTATTTATGGAAAAGAAAAAGTTGAGAATGAATTGAAGGACGAAAAAAATAAAAACAACTTATTATTGAAGCAATCAGAATTGGACAGAACTAAAATTCAATCAGTAATTTTCATTTCTTTTTTAATCTCGCTGCTTACAATTGGCGGCATCTATTTCCGCCAAAGTATTACCAATCGCAAACAACAAAAGAAGTTCACCCAGGATTTGATCGTAAACATAGATGATGAGCGATCCCGCATATCCAAAGACTTGCATGATGATCTTGGACAATCGTTATCAATGATAAAATCACGCATGAATTTATTTAACTCCGGAAAAACAACAAATTTGGATGGTTTAGAGGATGAAATTGGTTCAGTCATCGAGCACACAAGGCGTATTTCCCACTTTCTGCACCCCTCTTTTATCACAAAGTTGGGGCTTGAACGATCTTTGTCCTCATTGGTTGAAAACACTCAAAATAGCTCCGGCTTAGTTTGCTCTCTTGAAATTGAAGCAGATTTATCTTCTATTTCAGTTGATAATCAAACGCATATTTATAGAATTATGCAGGAATGCATTAATAATACAATGAAACATGCTCATGCTACAGCTTTAAAAATTTCCATCCTTGACAATGGATCTAATTTAGATTTAATTTACCAGGACAATGGCAAAGGAATAGGAAAACAGGAGACAAAAACAGAAGGAATTGGGTTGCTAACTATCAAAGAGCGAGCAGATAAAATGCAAGCAAAAATGTCAGTTCAAAGCACTCCGAAAAAGGGTTACAAAGTTATATTTCAATTGCCAAAAACAACTTAGTATGAAAGTAGTCATTGCAGATGATCATCCAATTTTTAGGAGTGGCTTAAAATTCTTGCTCGAAACATCTTTTCAGGGAATTGAAATAAAAGAATTTGACAACGGCAGTGCTGTTCTTGAAGAATGCTTTGTCAATCCTCCTGATGTGGTTGTATTAGATATAGATATGCCAGAAAAAAATGGCTTGGTGGTGTGTGACGAACTGATTCAGCAAAAATGTCCATCGAAAATCATCATACTTACTATGTACAAGGATGCTGAAATGTTGAAATTAGCCTTTTACAATGGAGCACATGGCTACTTAGTGAAAGACAATACATCAGAAGAAATGGTTGATTGCATTCAAACGATTTTAGATGGTCGATCATACATCGCGAAAAGCATACGGGAAAGTCAGCCACAAGTTGATAGTGATGATTTAACCAAAACTCAGATTGCTGAATTGCTTCAAATATTAACAAGAACTGAACTCAAAACACTGAAGCTTGTTAGTCAAAAACTTTCCAGTAAAGAAATAGCAGACCTACTTTTTGTATCTGTTAAATCGGTGGAGAATTATCGTTCTCGAATTTGTAAAAAATTGAATTTGGATGCACGAAACAATAGTTTACTCTTATGGGTTGTAGACAATAAAAGTATCATTGAAAAAATCCAATAATTTTGGCAAAAAAAAGAGGAGACAGTTGTCCCCTCTTCCAATAGAGAATATCAAATTCTTATTTTTGTTTTTCAAACGTCCAAGTAGCTGTGCTTTCGTCAGTGACAGTTGCACCACCACTAACCGATACATCTTTAGAATAAATTTTCAATAACAACCCTTTCGATTTCAAACCGTTCACTTCAAACGCACCTAGGTTATCCAAAGAAATCATTGTCTTGTTTTTCGCAGCACTCATCCAAACCCAACGACCATTAACTGTTTCAGTGTCACCATCAACAACTTCAGTACTTGTGTAAGTTCCATCTTTTAAAATTTCGACAGACAAAGAATAAGAATACGTTGAATAAGTAGTGCCATTATAAGCAGAATTCATTGTCGTACCGTCATAAGTGTCTGTGTAAGTATCCGTTCCAGAAGGATCAGTAGATACATCTGAAGATTCCACTTTCACCAATTTCCAATTAGCAGTAATACGCGCATCACGGCTTTTCAATGAAAGAAACGGTATTAACTTATTTTTAAGGTTGTCATCACAAATGAACTCTGAACGTTCGCAATATTGGGAATCGCTGCTAGTTTTGATTTAAGAAAATGTTGGTATTCTTGCATGTCATGAATCCGAGCCTGCAAGAGGTAATCGTAATTTCCCGCTATGTGAAAACAAGCTTCAACTTCCGATAATTCAACTACCTGTTTCTCAAAATTTTCCAATAATTCAGTAGTGTGTGTTTTCAACGAAACCTGGCAAAAAACCAACAAGTTTCTACCAATTTTAGCCTGATCAATTTTTGCGACATAACCTTTGATGACACCTCTTCTTTCCAATCGGCGGATTCGCTCAAAAGTTGGTGTTACAGATAAACCTACCTCCTGTGCAAGTTCCTTTGTGCCTTTTTTTGAATTCTCTTCTAAGATTGCCACGATTTTTAAGTCAATTTCGTCTAAAGAAATTACCTCAGAATTTTTTTCCATTTGAATGTGTTTTTTAGCAAATAAAAAGATTTATATTCTTTTATTTTAAATTATTTAGTTTTATTTTCTATTCTATAAATTTTTATTAGTTTATAGCGTATGTTTGAATAAAATAAACAGAATCATGGATATTAAAAAAATGCGCCCAGAAAGTTTAATGATGAGTTTTGGATACAAGCCTTCTTTATCTGAAGGAGCGATAAAATGTCCTATTTTCCAAACGTCCACGTTTGTATTCAACACGGCAATGGAAGGAAAACGATTCTTTGAACTTGCATACGGATTGCGCGAAAAGGATGCAGGAGAAGAGCTTGGTTTAATATACAGCCGCTTGAATAATCCAGATCTGGAGATCCTTGAAAATAGACTTTGCCTGTGGGATCAAGCGGAAGATTGTGCCGTATTTGAAAGTGGAATGTCGGCGATTTCGACGGCCATGATGGAATTTATGGTTCCCGGCGACTTGTTACTTTACAGCCGTCCGGTTTATGGTGGAACTGACCATTTCATCAATCACTTTTTGAAAAAACTCAACATTGAGGCAGTCGGATTTTATGCCACTGACACCAAAGAGCAAATTATTGAGCGTATTCAGGCAACTGGTAAGGCTGATAGATTGGCTATGATCCATATAGAAACACCTGCCAACCCAACGAATGCCTTAATTGATATTGAGATGTGTGCCGAAATAAAAAACCATTTCAGCACAGAGGAGAAACAGGTCATCCTTTCCGTTGACAATACTTATATGGGACCAGTTTGGCAGCACCCATTGAAGCATGGAGCAGATTTAGTATTGTATTCAGCAACAAAATATATAGGTGGGCATTCAGATGTTATTGCAGGAGCTTGTCTGGGTTCTAAACAATTAATGGCCCGCGTGAAAGGTCTACGAACGTTTTTGGGTAACATGGCTGGGCCCTGGACAGGTTGGTTGCTAATGCGATCACTTGAAACATTAAAAATCAGAATGGAGCAAGCTGCATTGAATGCTTCACATGTAGCA
>JBIIQP010000072.1:0-12218 GCA_044341975.1 Crocinitomicaceae bacterium | reverse complement strand
CGCCGCGGCGGACTGAGCATAGTTATTCGTGAAATAAAAAAGGGGATGATTGCTCATCCCCCTTGTCGGGGCGGCAGGATTCGAACCTGCGACCTCCTGGTCCCAAACCAGGCGCGATGACCGGACTACGCTACGCCCCGAGCAAAATCATCTTTTATTTCAAATTTTACAGACCGTTTTCTGTAAAGCGAGTGCAAAGCTAACAAGATTTTCAAATATTCCAATTCTTAATCTTCAAAGTTTATGCACTCTTCACTTTAGCGGAGAGAGCGGGATTACCTAAACCTCCAATTTGTCGGTTGTCGGTGTTCTACACTTCGTTTCGGATCGAACCCGCGCGGGCACATATCCCTTAAGAAGCATTACACTCTTCACTTTAGCGGAGAGAGCGGGATTCGAACCCGCGGTACAGTTACCCGTACGTCAGTTTAGCAAACTGGTGGTTTCAGCCACTCACCCATCCCTCCGTTGTTCAATGAACTAGGGGCACAAAAATAATAAATCGAGTGATATGACAAAGAAAATAGGTGAGAAAAAGTTAAACTTTTAAATCAACTGAAACATTAAAAGCTTCCCAACTTCCAAAATGCTAAATAAACAAAGTAAGAGGGTGGAAGGTGCTATTGGTCTTTTGAAATTAGAAAAGACCGTAGTTATTATTATTGAAAGAATAATGATTGCTTGACTAGAGTATAAGATTCCAGTCAAAAATAATAATGGAATACAGAAGAATAAGAAAATTTTATACCTAGAATATGCATTTATTTCTAGTGTTAAGCAGATTCCTATCCCCACTAAATGGATCAACTTAAATATATCGGTTAATGGACTGAGCATTAATTGCTCGTAGGATTTTCCGTCAAAGAATATCGTCCAAAAAAAATCTGAGGAAACCAACCCAAATAGAGCTGTACAAAAAAATAAACCGTATTTGATTTTATCACTTTTTAAATTCCAGAGCAGAAATTGAAGGGTAATTGTAAAGAAGATTAATTCATTCAGTGGAAACGGAAAAATAAAAGTTCCTTTATCCAAAAATACCCAAGAACCGTAAACGACAGGAATGAGTACGCCTAAAAATGCCGTTCTTTCTTCGCGGTTCATTTTTTCTTTTTTGCCAATGCGGCATCAACGTAATCAAACGTAGACAGAATCACTGGTTTACCGTCAACTACTGCGACGTCATGCTCAAAGTGCGCACTTGGTAAATTATCTTCTGTAACGATTGTCCATTTGTCTTCCAGTTGAGCAACGCGTTCGGTTCCCATGTTAATCATCGGTTCGATGGCAATGGTCAAACCATTTTGAATTTTCTTTCCTCTTCCGCGACGACCATAATTAGGTACTTGTGGATCTTCATGCAAGCTTCGGCCTAATCCATGCCCAACCAAATCCCTAACAACGCCGTAGCCATGACTCTCTGCATGCTGTTGAATAGCCCAACCAATATCTTCTATACGGTTGGCGATGGTGCATTGTTCGATGCCAATATATAGACATTCCTTCGTGACTTCAAGTAATTTTTTAACCTCAGGGTTAACTTCTCCAACTTCAAAAGTATAAGCGTGATCACCATAAAATCCTTCAAATACTGCTCCACAATCTACAGAGATAATATCTCCTTCTTGTAAGATACGTTTACTCGGCATTCCATGTACAACCTGTTCATTTATAGATATACATAGCGTATATGGAAATCCATACATTCCTTTAAAACCAGGTGTTGCATTTTGAGATCGAATATAATCCTCTGCTAGTTCGTCAAGCATTAGTGTGTTAATACCAGGCTCAATTACCTCAGCAATTTTACCTAATGTACGACTTACAATCTGCGCTGCTTCTCGCATTATTTCAATTTCTGCTGGAGTTTTATAAATGATCATGTTTCTATTGAAAAAATTCATGGTTTGCAAAGATACTGAGATTAACGAATTAAAAAAGGCTCCCGAATGAGAGCCTTCAAATCTATGAAAGATGACTTAAGATTAAGCCAATACCTCTTTTACTTTGTCTGCTGCTTCTTGGAGAAGAACTGCTGAATGAACGTTCAATCCCGATTCATCAATCAATTTCTTTGCTTCTTCAGCATTTGTTCCTTGTAAACGTACAATAATTGGAACAGGAATAGATCCCATGTTTTTGTATGCGTCAACTACACCTTGCGCTACGCGGTCGCAACGAACAATCCCACCAAAGATATTGATTAGAATAGCCTTAACATTCGGGTCTTTCAAGATGATGTGAAATGCTTTCTCAACACGTTCAGCATTAGCAGTTCCACCTACATCTAGGAAGTTAGCTGGGTTTCCGCCAGATAATTTAATAATATCCATTGTTGCCATTGCTAAACCAGCGCCATTGACCATGCATCCAACGTTTCCGTCGAGTTTAACGAAATTCAAACCTGCTTCGTCTGCTTCCACTTCTGTTGGATCCTCCTCAGTTTTGTCGCGCATTGCCAAATAGTCTGGATGACGGAACAAACCGTTTCCATCCAATGTTACTTTGGAGTCAACAGCAATGATTTTATTATCTGAAGTTTTTAAAACGGGATTAATCTCAAACATCGAAGCATCTATTCCTTCATAAGCTGAGTAGAGTGCCACAACAAACTTTGTCATTTGTTTGAAGGCTTCACCTGAAAGTCCTAGATTGAAAGCAATTTTTCTCGCTTGAAAACCTTGAATGCCAACACGTGGATCGATGAATTCTTTGTAAATTTTTTCTGGTGTGTGTTCCGCAACATGCTCGATGTCCATTCCACCTTCGGTAGAATAAACAATGACATTTCTTGCTTTTTCACGATCCAAAAGAACGGACATGTAAAACTCTTCTGTTTGCGTTTCACCAGGATAATAAACATCCTGAGCGATCAACACTTTGTTAACTTTTTTTGCTTTTCCATTTGTCTGCGCTGTTTCAAGGTGACCACCAAGAATGCCGCTTACTTTTTCTTCCACTTGATCGATTCCTTTTGCAAGAACAACGCCATGTGAACCAGTTTCCTGCACGACACCTTTGCCACGACCACCTGCATGGATCTGAGCTTTTACAACATACCAACTTGTGCCTGTCTGCTCAGTTAATTTTTTAGCTGCTTCAACAGCATCTTCCACTTTGTCTACTACAACGCCTTCTTGAATTGCAACGCCGTAGCTTTTTAAAATCGATTTACCTTGGTATTCGTGTAAGTTCATCTAGTTGAATTTTTTGATGGATAAAAGTATAGTTTATCAATTAAAATTCCACCATAAAAAGTGAGAATTGTTTTGATTGAATTTTGATGTCTGTCGCTAACGTTAAAATTAAATTCTGGCATTTTTCCAAGAACTGCTTATTTCTCTCGATGCAAACTCCTTTTTATCACGTTCTTTAATCGAATCCCAAATTTGATTGATGCCATGTTGAAGAGCATCTAACTCTTCTTCCATTGCTACGTAAATTGTCGTGGGGTCTTCGAAATAATGTTTAATAAAGTTCGTATCAAAATTACCGGAACGGAAAGCCTCGTGTTTCAAAACAAATTTACCAAAATCCAGGGTAGTTTTTAATCCTGAGATCTGATATTCATCAATTGCTTTTATTGTGCGGTTGATAGCTTCTTCTCTTGTTTTTCCCCAAACCACTAATTTTGCAATCATTGGGTCGTAGTAGATTGGAATATCCATTCCTTCCACGAATGCATCGTCCACACGAACGCTTCTTCCACTTGGAATGCGGTATCTTTTCAGGTTTCCGATATCCGGCGTAAACCCATTCAGCGTATCCTCAGCATAGACGCGTACTTCAATAGCGTGTCCATGAATGCTCAATTCATCTTGTGTTTTTGGTAATTTTTCACCGCGAGCAACCCTAATTTGCCATTCAACCAAATCGGTCTTCGTAATCTCTTCGGTTACAGGATGCTCTACCTGCAAACGTGTATTCATTTCAAGGAAATAAAAACGCATATCGGCATCTACAAGAAATTCAACAGTTCCTGCTCCTTCGTAATTACATGCCTTACAAACAGCAACAGCTGCTTCGCCCATTTCTTTTCTTAATTCTGGGGTAAGAAGTGCGCTTGGTGCTTCTTCAACAACTTTCTGATGACGTCGCTGGATGGAACATTCTCTCTCGAAGAGGTACACCACATTTCCATGACTGTCAGCAAATACTTGGATTTCGATATGTCGGGGTTTCGTAACAAATTTCTCAATGAACACTGCATCATCACCAAATGAGGATCTGGCTTCATTTTGAGCTAAACGCATTTGTTCAGCAAAATCTTCAGATCGCTCAACCAAACGCATTCCTTTTCCACCACCTCCAGCTGATGCCTTGATGAGGATTGGGTAACCAACTTCTTCGGCAATCTTAATTGCTTCGTTCACATCACTTATTGCTTCATCAACTCCGGGAACAAGTGGGACATTAAATGATTTTACAGCTTGTTTCGCACTGAGTTTGTCACCCATTACTTCCATTGATTCTGGCGAAGGGCCTATTAATTTAATTCCTTCAGCTTTCAATTTTCTGGCAAAACCTGCATTTTCCGAAAGAAAACCATAGCCTGGATGAATGGCATCGACATTGAGTTCTTTACAATATTGGATGATGAGGTCCTGTTTCAGGTAACTCTCAGATGAGGGGCTCGCACCAACATATACTGCCTCATCGGCTTCCAAAACATGCGGAGCGTTTCTGTCAGCATCTGAAAATATTGCCACGCTGGCAATGTTCATCTTTTTTAACGTTCGGATTACTCTTCTGGCAATCTCCCCTCTATTTGCAATAAGTACTTTTTTCATCTAAGGCCTAAAGAATTGTTGTAAATGTACAGAATTGATTTTAGATGAATATGAGTTTCTGCGAACTTTGAATAAGTGTACTACGACAAATTAATGCTTTGTAAATTATTCTTCTGATGGGATAGGTGTTTGTCTTTTTTTGCGTTTCACGGGGTATTTTTTTGTCGATTTTGAGCGGAAAATGTCGAGAAAATATTGTGCTAATTTGAAATTGTCAAAATTGTCGAAGTCTTCTTGATAATGAATACCTGCTCCTTGCGTAAATGGACCTAAGTTCTTTTCCTGGATGACCGAATAATCATTTGATTCATTGAATACATTGACGCGAACAGTGCCGCTTTCGTTCAATAAATATTCGAGACGAACATCACCTACAAGTGCACTTGTTGATTGACTAGAATTGGAAACATTTTCTACACCAAAACTGCCATTTAAAATCAATCTGTTGTCAAGAAAACCTTTTGAAACCCCGAATTCATAGGTGCTTTCACCTGTAACTTGATCAGCATCCAAATTAACATTTAGTTTGTAATCCTTTGAGACTTGCGAAAGCATCGAGTTTATTTGATTTGACACCAGATCCATGGCAGCGGATCCGCCTACAGCAGTTGTCCCTCTCAAAGGTTGAAAACGCTTCCACAAAAGCAAAGAGAAAAATTGTCTGTTCAATTCATCTTTATCAGCTGTTATTCTTGAAATGAGCGCTTTTCCTGACTCATCTGCTTTCGGAGCTTTGATGTCAAAACCAATGGTTGGCTTCATAAGTGACTCTGTAAGTCCAAGGTAACAGTGTACTTTTTGATTGCTTCCTGCGGTGCTGTTTTGAAGTTGATCAGGCGCTATTTCTGAAAAGTTTGCATACACTTCATAATACGTTTTAATATCTAATGTTGCGTTGTAAGGATCACCAGTCCATGAGATTGTTCCTCCATCTTCTATGTAAAATGGTTGTTTGATTGGGCCCATTGCAAAATTATAAAGCCCTTGTTTTACCCGGTAAGTACCATCCATTTTAAGGTCGCCAAGGTTGTCAAGTTTTATCGCAATGTCTCCATTTCCATTGGCTGTGATTTCATCCCCTGTGGTTTCGTTAAAGATGATTTTCATTTTGGCGTCTGGAGTAACTCTAAAATTAAGATCAAGATTCACCCCGGTAAAATCGAATTTTGGTTCAATAATTTCGGTTAAATCTCCTCTCTTCTTAAAAGTGATATAGCTCTTCTCTTCTTCAAGCTCTGCCATTCCATACATAGGGAAATTGACTGATGTTCCTCTCTGTGTTTTAAGGTCTACGGTGATGTCAATGTTGTCAGAATAACCGAATATGTTTGCTGTTCCTGTTACATATGCTTTTCCATAATAATAATCACCCTCCTTGTATTTTGTGTTGAGAATTAAAAATTTACTCATGGTTGTGTTATTGGGAACAAAGCTTATTACTCCCGCATCGTAGATAGAAACATTTTTTTCAAGATCAAATTGCAAATCAAAATTCCAATCTGAATACTGTGTGTGATAAACCGAACCAATCAAAGAACCTGCATTGCCTTCTTCATCGGTAACGGGCATATTGTCTATGTAAAAACCGAATTCGTCTGCAGAAATTTTTCCATTCAAACCGAAATTGACACCAAGTATATCGACTTTCGCATTTCCACCCAATAAATTGACTTCGCCTTCTAATTTTGGAAAATCTGGCGTCCCCCTTACTTTTAAATGTCCGTCGACAACACCTTTTATATTGTTGATGACATCAGGATCCATGAAGGCATTTGTGAATTGAAGATCTGTTTGATCAAATAGTAAGTCGAAATCCAAATTATCTTTTTCTCTTTCTAGAAAATAATTCCCATCAAATTTGAATGTTTGATTGCCTCTGTAAGTTAAGTCTCCAATCAAACCAACACTTTCACTTCCCTTGTTCCATTCTGATTGTACATAAACATCACCGACTTCTTGGTCATTTAAATATAATTCTTGTATCGCAGCATCACCAATATAATTGAAGTTGGTATATGGATTGGAAATGTAGCCCCAACCGTTCACTGTTCCTTTCATGTTTACATCAGAGCCTATTAATTCACTGATTTCTGATAAGTTGATGTCATTCACCCGGAAATTCAATTTATCGGCATCGTTGCGAGAAATACACCCATCAATAGAAATAAACTGAGAATTGCGCTCAATTTTGAGTTTGGAAATATGAATCTCATTATCCGTAAGGGTGAAGTCTGATTGCTTTTCAATTTCCCAACGCTGATGATTAATGCTGAAATAGGAAGGTATCAATTCAAAATTCAAATGGTTGTTGCTGATAATATTTGTCTTCCATGCAATATGGGAGTCATCATCTGTTCCCGGATCCCACGATAGTTCTGAATTTAAAAGACTCTGTGTTCCCCGTGTTTTGAAACTAACTTCTCTTAGAATGATGGAGTCGGTGTAATGAAATTCATTCAATTTGTAATTTGCTGCTATTTCAGTGCTTGTAAGTTTTTGATCTAAATCGACACCAATAAATCGCATGTCCATGTAGTCTATTTCTTTGGAAGTTAAGCGCATGGAAAAATCAGATAAACGACCATCATAAGAGCCTTTCAGTAAAGTATTGTATTCGATCTTTAAATCGGGTGCGAAAATGGATAAAAATTCATCCAGATTTTGTGTCTTGATTTCATAATTAAAATGACTGAGTGCCGATTGTTTCTTTTTCTTTTTGTTTTTGGAATTTTTAGTTTGTACGGCGGTAATGGATGGGAATACTTTTTGAAATTGTTCTGAAAAGTCAGAAATAATTGTCGTAAAATCTACTTTTCCTTCAATACTGACCTTCGCCAATTCACTATCAATAAAGAATCCATCCTTGGTAGTGCCTCTTTTAACAACCAAGGTTAAACTCGGAACCCTAATTTCTTTTCCATTTTCTGTGTAGAGTAATCCATTGAGTTTAATCTCTCCTGCCAAACTATTTGCCGATGTTCCCGTAATGTCAACAGAAAAATTTGAAGTTAAACGTGCTTGTTCCTTTACGTTAATATTTAAGTTTTCTAAAATTGCTTTCGTGAGGTCAATCGAAAACTGCATGTGTTGATTTCCCTTGAAATCAATCATGCCATTATAGGTCAAATTAAGATTGTCGTCTTTGATGTCGACTCTTGCCAAGAGCACATTGTCTTTAAAACTTCCATCTTTAATAATGATATTGTTGTAGGCATAACCGAGATAGTCAAATCTGTTTACTGTTCCATTAATTGAATTGAAATCAATATTTCCAGTTGAAAATGCCTCTCCAGATAAGGAGAAGTTACCATCCACCACTCCAAAATTGGAGTCATTCAAAAAGGTGCCAAGTTGAAAGGAATGAACAAACACATCTTCTTCACCTCCAACCGAATGCTCAAAAATATAAGAGTCATTCGCTCTGTTTTCTGTAAAAAGTATGCCGTTTTTGAGATTGACAGATCCTAAAGAGGTACTAAGGCTATCTGATTTTATGACAAATTGATTGTAAAATCCATCCAGTCTTAGGTCGTATGCTTGAAAATAAGAAAGACGCTCCAAATACTTGTCAAATTCTATTCTACTGCTTGAGGCAGAAATGGGTAGTTTTATTTTCTTTAAATCACTGATAGCGACGAATGCATAGTCAATATTTTCATTAAAGAAGGCTTTTTCAAATTCACGGAAATCAGGTAATACAAGATCGCCTATCAGTTTTGTTGATTTACCAGTGCTGAAGTCTAAATCAGTGATGTGAAGATTCTTTACTTTCTCAGTAACCTTTGCTTTTAAAGTTACTTGTTGATCCATTCCTTCTAATGCAGTAGCGAAATAGGAAACATCTTTCAAAGAAACCGAACTCATGGCTAATTCAGCATCGAAGGCTACACTGTCTTCAAAAGTTTCAAAATCCACCATTTCATCTAAGAGCAGATGGAATTTCGGAATGTTTATTTTCGAATAAGGTGTTTGAATATGGAGGTTTTTAATTTTTAATCCTTTTGGCGAGATATTCACTCCCATTTCTAATGAATTCAATTTAAATCCACACCTTTCTTTTGTATTTAGTTTTTTTACAATGAAATTAAATTCACCCTTTAAATTATTAAACTGTGTGATTTGCAGGTTTACTTTGTCAAGGTCGATGTGGTCATAGTCCATCCCGAAATCAGAATATCCTTTTCGAAAATCATCGTATTTAAAATCAACATTCGAAAGCTCTAGCGAAGAGAGGTAAACATCAAATGGTTTCGGTTTTTTAGTTCTTTTTCCGCTTGAAAAATAATCGGCAAGAAATTCATAGTTGTAGTCGCCATGAATACTATCACGATTTATATGTACGACTCCTTCATCAAGTTCCACATGCTTTAATTTGACAAAGTTCTTTTTGAGGTTCAATTCTTCCAATGTCACATAAAGTGTTTCTACAGAGGCAAGCGTATCTTTTTGCTGGTCTAAAACGAATACACCATCCAGCGCAACGCGGTCAAAGAATACAATGGACAGACCATCAATACGAACAGTGGTGTTTAATTCTTTGGATAGAAAGTTGGTCGCTTGTTGAGCAAGATAAGTCTGAACCGGACTGGTTCGGATTGCAAAAAGGAAAAGTATCAAAGCGATGAGCAGCCATTCGAGAAAAATCCCCAAAGTGCGTGCAATTATTTTGAATACTTTTGACATCTGTTACAAACTTACGGAACTTGCCCGAAAAAGATATATACATTCTTGGTATCGAATCGTCTTGTGATGATACTTCAGCTGCTATTCTCAAAAACAACACCATTTTATCCAATATCATAGCGCGACAAGATGTGCATGAGTTATACGGAGGTGTCGTGCCGGAACTAGCAAGTCGAGCGCATCAACAGAATATAGTGCCGGTTGTGGATGCGGCAATTAAAAAAGCGGGAATTTTAAAAGAGCAAATTGATGCAATAGCATTTACGCGTGGTCCCGGACTCATGGGTTCACTCATTGTGGGTACATCCTTTGCAAAATCTTTCGCGATGGCACTGCAGATTCCTTTGGTGGAAGTGAATCATATGGTTGGACATGTGTTAGCGCACTTTATTGACGATGGTCAGAATAAAATGCCAAAATTCCCATTTCTATGTTTGACAGTTTCTGGAGGACACACGCAAATTGTGCTTGTTCGCGATCATTTGGACATGGAAGTCATCGGAACGACGATAGACGATGCGGCGGGTGAGGCATTCGATAAAGCTGCCAAACTACTTGGTTTTCCTTATCCAGGAGGACCATTAATCGACAAACATGCAGCACATGGAAATCCAGCAGCTTTTCAGTTTTCAAAACCAGTCATTAAAGACTTAGACTTTAGTTTCAGTGGACTTAAAACATCCATTTTATACTTCTTACAAAAACAAACAGCTTCGAATCCAGCGTTTATTGAACAGCATCTAGATGATCTTTGTGCATCCATTCAAGGAACAATTATTGACATTCTGCTAAAAAAGTTAAAGAAAGCATCAAAAGATTTGGGCATCAATCAAATTGCAATTGCAGGAGGTGTTTCCGCCAATAGTGGCCTACGCAAGGCGCTAACTGAGGAGGCCGAGCGGTCAAATTGGGAGGTGTACATTCCTAAATTCGAGTATTGCACAGACAATGCTGCAATGATTGCAATTACAGGGAAATTCCTGTTTGAAAAAGGTGCGTTTTCAGATCAATCTGTGGCTGCTGCACCAAGATATTCAATTTGATATTTGGAAATATTCGATAAAATGCTAGATTTGTTCAGCGGGAAGTGCATTTTGTTCATTCTTGTAGCTTTCATAAACATAAATAACTAACTTAATAGAACGTCACTATTTTTTCAAGCGATTATGGAACCGGAACTAATTGAAAAGGAATTGATCTCATCATTGAGTTTCAATGAGAAGCAGGAGATCAAACAACACCCAGAATTGCGCAGTCAAATTGACAACGCAACCATCTTGGGGAATGCGCACAGAAGTAAAGTTTCGATCATTTTTCAAGATGATTCAGGCTTGAAACGTGTTGATACCACTATTTGGGCGGCTGGTACTAAATTCATCTGCTTAAAAGGTGGTGTCTGGATTCCAATTGACCGTATCCTCGAAATTAAGATTTAATTCCAAAGATTATTAAAAACAACTTTTAGGAATTCAAGGATTATTGAATAATAAGGTTCGTTCTATTGAATATCGATTTGTAATTTTGAAGTAATTGTAAATCGATGAGGTACTTTTTATTTTTAATGCTGTTTGTGCTGTCGGCAAACCTGAGTTATAGCCAGGAGGCAGTTAATTGGACGTGGAAATACGATCAATCATCACAATCCCTTATTTTTAATGTTCAGTTGCGTGATGGTTGGCATTTGTACAGCCAACATGTTGGGAATGATATTGGTCCGGTG
Organism: Crocinitomicaceae bacterium; assembly: GCA_044341975.1. Classification (GTDB taxonomy): domain Bacteria; phylum Bacteroidota; class Bacteroidia; order Flavobacteriales_D; family Crocinitomicaceae; genus M0103. Next base: position 1,025 of record JBIIQP010000072.1, on the reverse strand, counting down.
CCAACTGCCTTTTCTTTTAAACCGTCCGAAAAAATTTCATTGATTGGTCAAGTGTTGGAACCAGTTCCTGTTCAGAAGTACGATGAAAATTTTGAAGCTACCCTCGATTTTTTTGAACATAACGCAGAATTCACTCAAAAAATTGAAGTGAAAGAGAATACATGGATAGAAGGATTTATTACTTATATGGTGTGCAATGAAACCATGTGTTTACCGCCAGTTGATCTTCCGTTTAGCATTGAAATAATCAAATAATTCCATTTAAAATGATTCAAAGAATTTTTATCACATTCACGTTTTTAACTGTTTTTTTCACCTCGTTTGCTCAAGTAGAATTACCAGAAGATAAGGTTAAGTGGAGTTTTTCCATTGAACAAAAAGACAACGAAGCAACAGTTGTTGCAAGAATCAAAGTGGTTGAACACTGGCATATCAATGCTGTGAAGTTGCCTGCAGGAAGTTTTGGTATTCCTACTACATTTGAATTGAAAGCATCAAAGGATTTTAAATCAGTTGGTGGCATCATCGAACCGAAACCAATAGAAAAGTACGATGAATTGGCTGATGAGCAATTGGCGTTTCACGAAGGTTCGATTATACTAAAGCGCAAAATAAAAGTGCTTTCTGAAAAAGATTTTGAATTACAAGGCACCTTTGGTTTTCAGACATGCAACGATGTGAAATGTTTGCCAGATTATTCTGTTAGTTTCAAATTGAAGGTGAAAGGAGTGGTACTGGATGCTGAAGCAAAAGTAGAGGCAGCCGTTAATGAAGAAAATATCTCAAATCAAGACAGCGTAAAGGAAACGGAAGTAAATCAAGTCGAGGAAGAACTAGTTGAAGTAGATGGGAAGGAAACAAAAAAGGAGGCAGGCCAATCATTGACATTGGTATTCCTGTTGGCATTTTTTAGTGGATTTGCAGCCTTGATTATGCCATGTGTTTTCCCAATGATCCCAATGACAGTGAGCTTTTTCACAAAGAGAAGTAAATCACGTTCGGAAGGAATTAAAAATGCGCTCATT
>JBIIQP010000071.1:0-12226 GCA_044341975.1 Crocinitomicaceae bacterium | reverse complement strand
CGGGATGTAAGTTCTCGCACATGCGTTCTTTCATGAGAAATGACGCGTTCATCATTTTTAAGTTTGGCATGCAATTGATCTTTTCCAACATCTATGCAATACACTTTTTTTGCGTCATGTTGAAGTAAAACTTCTGTAAAGCCACCAGTAGAGGCGCCAATATCCATGAAAGTTCTTTCTGATAGTGAAGGATTCCAATGATTAATCGCTTCTAAAAGTTTCAATGCGCCTCGTGAAACCCATGGAAGTTCCTCACTAATCATTTCTATTTGAGCATCAACTGGTACTTTTTTACCTGTTTTGGTAATGAGCTTGCCATTTACTTTAACACCCGTTTCACGAATAATTTGTTCAGCTCTTACACGAGAACTTACAAGATTTCGCTGAAGGAGTAATTTGTCTAATCTTTCTTCCACGAACTAAAATTAAGCATAATTGCCTGCACTTGCTTATTGAGGTATTCCGCAATTGAGAATTCTCAAGTATCTTTGTACATATTTTTCGAAAAGTGAATAAAATCTACATTACCCGAAGGGAGACATTTAATGCCGCTCATAAGTTGTGGAGAGAAGACTGGTCAGAAGACAAAAACTGGGAGGTTTTCGGTAAATGCAGCAATAAGAATTGGCATGGGCACAATTTTGAAATCTTTGTTACAGTGAAAGGTGTGCCAAGTGAAGACACAGGCTTTGTAATAAATCTTAAAGATTTAAGTGCTATTTTAAAAGACGAAGTCATTGAGCCATTGGATCATAAGAATCTGAATTTGGATGTACCTTTTTTAAAAGGGATACTTGCATCTACTGAAAATCTTGCAATTCAAATTTGGGAGCGCATCAAAGAACCAATTAGAAAAGCTGGAGGTGAACTGGTAAAGATCAAATTGGTTGAGACAGAAAACAATTATGTTGAATATTACGGAGGAAAGGAACCATTTTAAGTTTAAAATGTCTATTTTGTAGTATGTTGAATTCAATTAAATTTTGTGGAAGAAGAAAATTACAATGACGGAACAACGAATAAGTTGACTGAGCATTACAAAGATATCCTAAAGCAAATTGGTGAGGATCCTCAGCGTGAAGGTTTGCTTAAAACGCCAGAAAGAGTTGCCAAGGCAATGCAATTTTTAACGCATGGTTATGGACTTAATCCAGATGATTTAATCAAACAGGCAATCTTTCACGAAGCATATTCAGAGATGGTCATCGTGAAAGACATTGAGGTTTATTCGATGTGTGAACACCATATGCTGCCATTCTTCGGAAAGGCACACGTGGCCTATGTTCCTGATGGTAAGATTGTTGGGTTAAGCAAAGTGCCACGTGTGGTGGATGCATATGCAAGAAGATTACAAGTACAAGAACGATTAACCATTGAAATTCGTGATTGCATTCAGCGCACGTTGAACCCAAAAGGAGTTGCAGTTGTAATTGAGTGCGCCCACATGTGCATGCAGATGCGTGGAGTTCAAAAGCAAAATTCAGTTACTACGTCAAGTGCATTCACTGGATTATTTTTAAAAAATGACGCAACTAGAAAAGAATTTATTAATTTAGTTCAAGCAAAATTACATTAACAATGAACAACAATTTTATTGATTCTCAGGAAGGTTACACGCAAGAAATTTCTCGTGAATTCTTCCGTAGTGTTTACAGCTATATGTTTGGAGCACTTGGTATTTCTGGTTTGATCGCATACACATGCGGTACACCTGAATTTTTCGCACAGTATTTTTTGAATGCTGAAGGAACTTCCATTTCACCTGTATTCTATGTGGTTGCATTTGCGCCTGTCATTGTAGGATTAATTATCCAGTGGGGCTTTAGATCGCTATCAATGGGAGTATTACTCGGACTTTTCATTGCATATTCAGCACTTATGGGACTTAGTTTGGGGACCATTTTCTTAGTGTACTCCGGTGCGGCAATTGCTTCTACATTCTTTGTTTCAGCAGGGGCATTCGCAGGTATGGCAATTCTTGGTTACACAACCAAAACAGATTTGACCAAATTTGGCAGTCTCCTTTACATGGTTTTCATTGGAATGTTCATTGCTGGAATCGTGAATATGTTCCTCGGAAATGGGATGTTAGATTTCATCATCGCTGTTGTTGGTGTGTTCGTTTTTACAGGTTTGACAGCATACTACATGCAACAATTGAAAGGAGTTTCTCAAGATACTTCGCTTTCTGGTATTGATAGAAATAAGTTGTCACTGGTAGGTGGACTTCAACTTTACATTCTTTTTGTGAACTTGTTCCTTTCTCTATTGAGAATTCTTGGTTCACGCGATTGATAAAAAAGAATTAATTTTTAATTTTGAAAAAAACGATTTAAGATGTCAGATAATTTTTTCGAAGGTTCAACAGCAGCAGTAGGAACAATCTATACGATTTTTGTGTTGGCCGTTATCGCTTGTGTTCTGATTTGGGGATAATACCCAAGAACAGATAAAATAGTAAAGCCGTTCATTTGAATGGCTTTTTTTGTTTTCATTTGTTTAACTTAGTTCAAAGAATTAGCACATGCCTTTTAATTCCATTTTTGCTTGGGTGATGAAAAAGAGGATTCACCAAATCGATCTCTTTCGAAAATATCCTGTGGAGGTGCAAAGTGAGTTATTTGAGAAAATGATTCATTTAGGTGCTGAAACGGAATGGGGCAAAAAATACCAATACGGATTAATTAATAATTACAATCATTTTAAAGAAAAAGTCCCCCTCCAAGAATACAATGATTTAAAGCCCTATGTGGATCGTTTGATTTCAGGTGAACAACATTTGTTGTGGCCAACAGAAACGAAATGGTTTGCCAAATCATCCGGTACGACAGACAATCGAAGTAAATTGATACCGGTTACCAAAGATTCATTGGAAGAATGCCATTACAAAGGTGGCAAGGATCTTTTGGCTTTGTATTACGAGAACCATCCAAACAGAAAACTGTACAAAGGAAAGCATTTGATAGTTGGTGGAAGTGCGCAAATCAATCACCTCACTGCAGACTCCTATTTTGGTGATCTATCGGCGATTATCGTGAAGAATTTACCTTGGTGGGCAGAAATTCGTAGAACGCCATCCAAAGACATTGCACTTATGAGTGAATGGGAGGAGAAGATTGATAAAATGGCACAAAGCACTATCCATGAGGACGTTTATATTTTGGCTGGTGTCCCCAGTTGGACGATGGTGCTAGCAAACAAAGTCCTTGAAATTTCGGGGAAGAATAACTTGAAAGAGGTATGGCCTAATTTGGAACTGTTCATGCATGGTGGTGTTAGTTTTGAACCTTATAAAGCGCAGTTTGAAAGACTTATTCCAGATCCAAAAATGAATTATGTAGAAACTTACAATGCTTCTGAAGGATTTTTCGGTATACAAGATCAAATCAACTCAAATGAATTGTTGTTGATGCTGGATTATGGCATTTTCTATGAATTCATACCAATGAGCTCATTTGACGGCGTAAATTCTGTTGAGGCAGTTGATCTTGCTGGTGTTGAATTAGATGTAAACTATGCAATTGTGATTTCGACCAATGCAGGTTTATGGCGTTATATAGTTGGAGATACTGTCAAATTTACGTCAAAAACACCGTATCGATTTAAGATTACAGGTCGAACTAAAAGTTTTATAAATGTATTTGGGGAAGAACTCATTGTAGAAAATGCAGATAAAGCAATTGCTCGTGCTGCGAATATTATTGGAACCGTTGTTAGGGAATATACGGTTGCCCCTGTCTTTATGGATGGCCTTGAAAATGGAGCGCATGAATGGCTCATTGAATTTACACATGTCCCAGATGATGTTTCACGTTTTCAACTGCTGTTGGATGAGGCATTGCGTGAATTGAACTCAGATTATGATGCAAAACGCTATAATAATTTTGTGTTAGGCCCACCAATTATAAAAGTGTTGAATGAGGGTGCGTTTGACAATTGGTTAAAATCCATTGGTAAACTAGGTGGGCAACATAAAGTACCACGTTTATTAAATAGTCGTGAAATAGTGGAGCAAATATTGCATGTTGCCGCATCAAATAAAATTGAACAATGAAATCAATAATGCTTTTCCTATTATTAGTCGCAAACAATTGTTTTTTTGCACAGAAAAGTGATTCACTCGTTTGGGAAAAACAAATGGAATACCAGGTGGATGAGAGTGCAATCTGGACCGCAGATATTTTTGGGAATGTCTACATCACGAAAGGTAGGGTGTTGCAAAAATTTGATTCTCTTGGGGTATTAAAGTTCTCACAAAGCATCAAGTCAGTTGGCAATATCAAAGAGATTATGCCCGTTAATACAATGAAACTTGTTTTGTTTTCAGAGGAACAACAGGTGTTATGTCTCATGGATAACACCCTGACAATGAGTGAAAATTACATTGAGTTGTCAGATTATAAAATAGGAATGGCTTCTTTGGTTGCAGTTTCATCTCAACCGGATAAAATTTGGGTGCTCGATCAATTGAATTCCACATTACTCTTGTTGGACTTGTCAGGTAAAATGCAATACCAAGAAGTCAGAAATTTAAAGGGAGTGCTGAATTTGGCAGACATTACATCATTGCATGAATCCGATGGACATCTTTATTTAATGAGTAATCAAACGATGTACGAGTTTGATATCTATGGATCACTATTAAACGAATTAACTTTTCAGTATAATTCAATAAGAACGATTGCAGCATTGCCTTTTTATCGTAAAATTCTTTGGTTCACGGAAGAAGCGATGATTGTTCAAGATGCTGATGAGGGCAAAGAAATGGTAATTAAATTACCAATTAGTGGAATAATTTCGTTCATGAAAAGAGGAGAATACTTCTATTTCAAGACGGCGGATAAAATTTTAAAATACAGTCTTAAAATTCACGAATAATTCCTTCAATTATTGTAATTTAGGCGGTCTAAATTGAAAGGTTTATGCACATCGCTGTAGCAGGAAATATCGGATCGGGAAAAACAACATTGACAAAGATGTTGGCAAAACATTATGGATGGGAAACGCATTTTGAAGATGTGGAACAAAATCCTTATTTGAATGATTTTTACGAAGACATGCAGCGTTGGTCTTTCAATCTTCAGATTTATTACCTGAACAGTCGTTTTACGCAGATTCAAGAGATCCAGGAAACGGACAAAAACGTTATTCAGGATAGAACAATTTATGAAGATGCATTCATTTTTGCTCCCAACCTTCATTCCATGGGCTTGATGACAACAAGGGATTTTGAAAATTATTTTTCCCTTTTCAATCTGATGGATTCATTTGTTTCTTCGCCAGACTTGTTGATTTACCTCCGTGCAAGTGTACCAACACTTGTTAACCAGATACAGCAAAGAGGAAGAGATTACGAAGAAAGTATTCGTTTGGATTACTTAAAGCGTTTGAATGAGCGTTACGAAGCTTGGATTTCAACTTACGACAAAGGAAAGCTATTGATTGTCGACGTGGATAACAACCGTTTCCCTGAAAGTCAAGAAGATTTGGGAAAAATCATTTCCTCAATTGATGCTGAAATCAACGGTTTGTTTTAAGAAATTATAAACTACTAGATTTCTTATTTCACTAATTTTTAATTCGTAAAAGCATGATCGTTGTAACCGGTGCCGCTGGATTTATTGGAAGTTGTCTTGTAGGCAAACTCAATGAAGCAGGATATACGAATATTGTTGTTGTTGATGATTTTTCAAAGACTGAGAAAGCAGCTAATTTGGATGGAAAAATGTTATTGGCCAAGGTTGGCCGTAAAGATTTCATAAAATGGTTGCAAACTTTTGGTGAAGAGGTTGAATTTATCTTTCACATCGGAGCGCGCACAGATACAACTGAATTTAATAAATCAGTATTTGATGAGTTGAATGTTTCCTATTCTCAAGCTGTTTGGGATGCCTGTGTTCAGTTTAACATTCCACTTGTTTATGCTAGTTCAGCTGCCACTTATGGTTTGGGAGAATTTGGCTATAAAGATGATCATTCAATCGTATCAAAGTTAAAGCCGCTGAACCCATATGGTGATTCAAAAAATGATTTTGACAAATGGGTATTAAATCAAGATGAAACACCTCCATTTTGGGCGGGATTAAAATTCTTTAATGTCTACGGCCCAAATGAATACCATAAAGGAAGAATGGCTAGTGTTATATTTCATGCATTTAACCAGATAGGTGAAACGAGTGCAATGAAATTGTTTCGATCTCACAATCCTGAATATTCGGATGGCTGCCAGTTGAGAGATTTTGTTTATGTGAAGGATGTAGTCAGTGTCTGTTTGTTTTTGATGGAGGATCAACCGGAATCTGGACTCTATAATTTAGGATCGGGAAAGGCGAGAACATTCTTGGATTTAGCTAAAAATACATTCAAGAATATGAACGTAACCGAAGCAATTTCTTTCATTGATACACCCATTGATATTCGCGATAAGTACCAGTATTTTACAGAGGCGGATATGTCTAAACTCGTCGGTCAAGGCTATTCAAAGCCATTCCATACATTAGAAGAAGGAGTTGAAGATTATGTCTCAAATTACCTTTTGAAAGAAAAGTATTACTAATGGTTTTTTAAAAGGCACACCTTTTTTTAAGCAATTAATTCCCCAGATAGATACCAATTACGGTATGCAAACAAGTGTATCGTAGGCTGGTGAATAACCAACCCAAACCCCTAATGCACCACCTTTTATGTTTGTTGGAACATTTGTTGGAGTTGAAAAGGGATTGCCGGCATTAAATAGCTGATTGTATTTTTTCTCAAAAAATTCATAGGCACTCCTGTCAAGTTTTGAGAGCTTCAAGATGACTGTATCCCCCAAATTAAAATAACCTTTTACGTTATCAGGTACATTTGGATCATCGTAAGTTGTCTTGTCGTCAAATGAAAAATCAAATGTTTTGCCATCAAAGAATTGATCATCGAAAAAAGGATTCCAAACATCTTCAAATTGAGGTTTTCCGCTTCGTTTGTATTGCAGTTTATAGGCATCGTATTGATTAGGAGGGTCATTAAGTGTAACCCACGAATAACCTTTATCAGTGAACGAACCGCTCAATTTGTAAAACATATTTGCAGGTGGTGTAGATTGCAGGATAGTTGTTGAAGATGTGTATGTTTTTCCATCAAACGTCACAGTCAAATTATAGGTTTTTCCAACTTGGCCCCAAATATCAGTATTGAATGATGTGTATGCACACAAATGGAAATTAGCTAATTCTGCTGCTGGAATCCCAAATATACCCGCGGCAATTTCCTCAGTACCTACCGGAAGATTGTCTGTGCAAATTTCATCGAGTTGCACCGTTGTTAATCCATTACTCACTGTCACAATTGCGCCAGAAATAAAATTTTCAAGGTAGGCATCTAAATTTGTGGGAGAGTAGATATCATTTGATTTTGAAAGTAAAACTAATGGCGGGGCATTCGTTTCAATGCTTCCATCAATTACAACTTGTTGCTCGTAACCTGGAATATCAATTTTGACTTCTTTCGAACAAGCACTCAAAAACAGCGAAAATAAACTAAGAAGAATAAGTGTGTATTTCATGTTAATTAAAATTCAAAGTTCCAAGTTACACTTGGGATAATTGGGAAAAGGGATACTTGCTTGACCGAGATTTTAAAATCACCTTGTAAAAAATCACCATCATTATCCACATACAAGAAAAACGGATTTGCCCGATTGTAAACATTGTAAACGGAGAAAGACCAATTGCTCTGGTATTTCTTTTTCACTTGAACAGTCTCTCCAGTCAATTCATCTGTTTTGGATTTGAATTTTTTCCCATAAAGCGTTGCTGACAAGTCAAGACGGTGGTATGGAGCCATGCGTGTTGAATTACGAGCACCGTAATTAAATAATAAAGCCTGGTCTTGCACATACCAAGAAGAAGGTAGTGTCAATGTGTTTCCTGTCGCATAAATGAAAGCAGCTCCAAATGTCCATCGCTCATTTAATTTGTAGCTTCCAACAACTGTTAAATCATGTCGTCGGTCATATTTTGCTGGATAAACCTTTCCATTGTTCAAATCTGGAAATTTACGTTCTGTTTTAGCCCAAGTATAACCAATCCAACCAGTGAGATTTCCAAAATTCCGCTTCAAAAAGAACTCGATTCCATAAGCCCAACCATTACCGAATACCAAGTAATTGTCAGTATTGTCATTTACGTCATCTCCAGGTAATACGCCCTCGGCATATTCGATGAGGTTTTTCATTCCTTTGTAATACACTTCAACTGACGCTTCGTATTTATCGTTGAAAAAGTTTCGGTAGTAACCCAATGATGCTTGCCAGCCCTGCTGCGGTTTTGCTTTGTCTGTTGTTGGGTACCATATATCTGTTGGAAGCGAAACAGCACTTAATGAAGTTAAATGAACGTATTGATAGTTATAAGAATAACCTCCTTTGATTGAACTATTGTCTTTCAGTAACCAACGAAAGGATATGCGTGGTTCTAGACCATTATAAAATTTAATGACATTACCTTTGTCATAATTAATAGACGTGTCTTGGGTGCTTATACCATCTCCTTTAATGTAACGTGTAAATGGCCCAACATGTTGATACATACTGTAGCGAAGACCAGCATTGATTCGAATCTTTTCATTTAAATCGAACTCATCCATCAAATAAAGCGCGGATTCATGGCTAAATAATTTTGCAGCATTGGAAGGGTCGAGAAAGACAACCGAATCTGACTCTGCAGAAATACTGGATGGGGTAAAAGTATGGTAAATGTAATCAGCTCCCCATTTAATTTTGTGTCTAGAATTCGGAAAATAGGAGAAATCTACTTTGGCTCCAACATCTCTGACGCCTGATTTCAGTGAGAACTTGAATTGGTCTTGATCTGATAGAAAACTGAATTGATAATCAGAGAAAGTGGTTGTCACATTCATGAAAAGCTTGTTTGTAAACAAATGGTTCCAACGAAATGCGGCAATTCCATTTCCCCAAGGCATGTCAACTTTGAAGTCATCTTGATTGCTTCTGAACGAGAATTTGTCTAAGCCGTAGTATCCACTTAAGAAAATTTTATCCTTTTCTCCAAGTTTGTAATTCATCTTTAAATTCAGGTCATAGAAATAATAACCTGATCCCGCAAATGGCGAACTATCAGGAATTGCTGCCTTCATAATTAAATCGATGTAGGTCCGGCGGCCGGATACAATAAAAGAGCCTCTGTCTTTTTTCAAAGGGCCTTCAATTGTCAAACGAGAAGAAATTGCACCAATACCACCTTTCACTCTGAAACGTTTATTGTTTCCTTCATTCATATTCACTTCGAGTACAGATGAAATTCTACCTCCAAAATTGGCTGGCATTCCTCCTTTGATCAAATTCACACTTTTGACAGCATCAGCATTGAAAACAGAGAAGAATCCGAATAAGTGTGCCGCATTGTAAACAACACCTTCGTCAAGTAAAACAAGGTTTTGATCCGGTCCACCTCCGCGAACGTAAAATCCTTGTCCGCCTTCTGATACGGATGAAACACCTGGTAAAAGTTGAATTGTTTTAACGATGTCTACCTCACCCATAAAGGCAGGCAGTGTTTTTATTTTTTCCACATCGAGTTCAATTTGTCCAATCTTTGTAGAATTTACATTTTCACCTTTCTTCGCGTTTACTGTAACTTCTTGCAATTCGGAAAGGGCGGCTCCCATTTCAAGTCCAAGTGTCACGTCATTCGTTAGATCAATATTTCGTGTTTCGGTCTTTTGTCCTACAGCACTGAATTCAATCACATAATTTCCTTTTTCAACGGTAAGTGAATAAAACCCATAGGTATTTGTAACTGTTCCCTGTTTCAAAGAGGGAATCGAAATCTTTGCTCCAATAATGGCTTCTCCACTTTTAACATCTGTAATGTAGCCACTAAGTGTGCTTTTCCCTTGAGAGAAGGAAAAGAAAGTAATTAGAACAAGAAGGAGCGATAGTAAATTTTTCATAATCTCTTCAATGCGGTGCAAATTTCATCATTCTTCCAACAAGTAGAAAGTATTTTAGTTTAGATGGCTTTAATTCTTTGTGAATGGAAGATTATTTTTGTCTACCCATTGATTCAATACGAAAAGCCAATTTCCTTGAGTTTTTCTTAATTTCGCAACTGATTTAGAAAAGATATCCGAAATGAAAATTTCATACAATTGGCTTAAGCAATATGTTCAGACAGATTTATCTCCTGAAGAAATGGGAAAGATCCTTACAGATACTGGTCTTGAGGTTGAAGGCATTGAGAAAATAGAGACTGTAAAAGGTGGTCTGGAAGGTGTGTTGATTGGTGAAGTTTTGACTTGCGAAAAGCATCCGGATGCAGATAAATTAAAAGTTGCAACAGTTAGTTTGGGGCCTGGGGAACCAGTTCAAATTGTTTGTGGTGCCCCAAATGTAGCAGCTGGACAAAAAGTAGCGGTCGCAACAGTGGGTTGCACGCTTTACCCTAATCCGGACGAATCGTTTAAAATTAAAGTTTCTAAAATACGTGGGGTTGAATCAAACGGTATGTTGTGCGCTGAAGATGAGTTAGGTCTTGGCGAATCGCATGCTGGTATTATGGTGTTAGATCCATCGGCTAATGTTGGAACTCCACTTGCCGGATTGTTGGAGTTGGAAGATGATTATCAAATTGAAATTGGACTTACTCCGAATCGTGCTGATGCAATGGGGCATATCGGTGTAGCGCGTGATTTGATTGCATACTTAAATTTCCATCACAAGGCAGATTTGAAATTGAACATGCCGGATGTTTCTGCATTTTCAGTAAAAAATAATGATTTTCCAATTCGCATTCGTGTCGAGGCACATGATGCTTGTCCACGATATACCGGAACAACGATTAAAAATGTGCAGGTAAAACCTTCTCCTGCATGGTTGCAAAATAAATTGCGTGCAGTTGGACTTTCGCCAATCAACAATGTGGTGGATGTTACCAATTATGTGATGCGTGAATTGGGTACTCCGTTACATGCATTTGATAGCAGAGCATTGAACGGAGAAGTTGTTGTTCAAAAAGCTACAACTGGGGACAAGTTCACAACATTGGATGAGGTTGAGCGAACCTTGTCAGATGAGAACCTGATGATAACCAATGGAAAAGATCATTTGTGTATTGCTGGTGTTTTTGGTGGTGCTGATTCAGGTATCAAAGATGATTCAAGGGATGTTTTTCTAGAATCGGCCTATTTTAATCCGGTTTCCGTTCGTAAAACAGCTAAGTTTCATGGCTTAAATACGGATGCAAGTTTCAGATTTGAGCGCGGAGTTGATCCAAACTTGACAATGTTTGCATTGAAACGAGCTGCTCTCCTTATTCAAGAAGTTGCCGGTGGAGAAATTGCCATGGACCCATTTGATTATTACCCAGAAAAAATTGAAAACAAAAAAATCGATTTCAATTATGACCGTTGCAATAAATTGATTGGTACACAACTTTCTAAAGAAGAAATTAATGCGATTTTAACGAACCTCGACATTCAAATTATAGCATGTAAAGATGGTGATGCTCAATTGGAAATACCGGCATACCGCGTTGATGTAGTGCGAGAAGCTGACGTAATTGAGGAAATCCTTCGAATTTATGGATTCAACAACGTTCCATTGCCTGAAAAATTGAATACGTCGATCAATGTATTTTCAAAACCTGATATTGAAAGAGTGCAGAATGTTCTGTCGGAGATGCTGGTAGGAAAAGGATTAACAGAGATCTTAAATAATTCTTTAACAAGTTCCCAGTACACTGAAAAATTGGGTGGAGAAGTGTTGAAATCAGAGCGAAATGTGACAATGCTCAACCCACTAAGTCAGGAATTAGATGTCATGCGGCAGTCACTGTTGTTTAATGCTTTGGAAGTAATACAACACAATCAAAATCGACAACACCCAGATTTAAAGCTTTTTGAATTCGGAAAAGTGTACCATAAATTCGAAAGTGGCTATCTTGAAAATAAGCGATTACTGATCGTATTGACTGGTAGAAGAGAGTTTGAATCCTGGAACGCAAAGAATGATCTTGTCAGTTATTATTCCATAAAAGGTTTAACAGAAGCTATTTTTTCGAGACTGGGACTTCAAAATATGTTGAAGGAAAACGCATTGAAGAATTCTCTGCTTCAAGATGGGATGCAATTGCAGGTGCTTAAAAAGAAAGTCGGTGAAATTGGTTGGATCTCACCAACAATCAAAAAGCATTTTGGCATTAAAAACGATGTGTTTGTGGCAGATTTA
>JBIIQP010000009.1:0-40715 GCA_044341975.1 Crocinitomicaceae bacterium | reverse complement strand
TGTCGGCAAACAGCAATCGTGCTTCTAAATTATTGCTGTCTATTCTAAATGCTTTAGCCCCATCCGCTATTGCTTTGTCAAATTCAAACTTCTTTAAATATGTGTTTCCACGCTCTACTAATAGATCAACGCTATCTGGATAAAGAACTAACAGGCTATCTATATCAATGGCTCCTATAGATGCTTTTTTGTTTTCACCACATGAACACAAAATAAAAAGGAAAACAACTGGGAAAAGGTATTTCATGGACTTTCTTATTCGAAGAACAAATTTAATTTAATTGCTTTGATTATGGTCTTTAGGTGGTGAATCATTCAAGAGTTAAATCTTTGTTTGATTTATTATACCTTTGTGTCATGAAAAGGAATTTCATTTCATTGTTGTTAGTTGCGATATTCATTTTAGTTGCTGAACAACTTTTCGCTCAAGGTTGCTCCCAGTGTCGACTCATGACCGAACAAGGAAGCGAATTAGATGAAAACTCTTTTGGAACCAATATCAATTCAGGTATTCTGTACTTAATGGCAATCCCTTATTTGCTATTAATGTTTCTTTTCAGAAAAAAAATCGTTTCGCTATTCAAGAAGGGATTCGTTCAAAAATAACTAGAACCTGCTGTGATTACGGGTCTTGAACAACGCATGACTAAGGTTTGTATAAGACAAGGAAAACTCAATAGATCCACCAGTATACGCTTTACGCATAGACGATACCGTTGCATCATATGAAACTCCTAATTTAAATCCTCTCCAATCAATTAGCACCGTCGGACAAAGCGCGTCTTTCAAACGGTAGAACATTCCAAAACCAAAATACGCATCCTGATTATACCCTGTAATTTTTGTTCCGTCCTTCAAACGATACTTCAAAAGGGTTCCGAAAATTGTTTCGAAATGGGGACCCTGAATAAATTGTACGGCACTTGCATCAATTGACCAATCCGACATTGCAATATCTGAATTGATAGAAGTGTGAATTACAAATTTGCGGTAGAGTCTTCCACCATCAACAGAATTAAATTGCATCATGGGTCTATTTAAATGATAGCCACCTATTCCGAATTGAACTTTAAAATTATCTTTTCTCTGAAAAGAATTTTTACTCGCATCGTAAACATACAAGAGCCCCGCTGAAGCATCGATGTATCTGTAACCACTTAAACCATTGGACTCACCAGAAAGTAGCGATTGATCATATTCGTTTCCATTCCATTGAGAACTAAAAGTTAGTGCGGTATAGTCTGCTTTTCTGCTAGCAAACCCTCCTTGAATTCCTGCAGAAATCGTGTGACCACCCCCAACGGGCAAGATCCCGCTCACCGTCAATGACCCCGCCTGTGAACCAAACTTTGAATCGCCTCCTATGTCATTGTAAAACAGCGCGCCTATTCCAACATGGGCTTTGTCTCTATAACTATCTTTTCCAAGGTTTATATCTGCAGCAACCGATGAAGTCATAAACTGTGTTCCTGCACCAAGCCACTGATTTCTATGATTAATAGTAACGCGCTCCCAGCCATCATAAACCCCAGCACATGCTGGATTTATGAGAAGTGGAGTCTGCGCTGTCTGAGAAAAATGAATGTCTTGTGCAAACAATGCTCCGTTTACCATGAAAAACAAAGCGCCACAAAGTCGTTTTTTCATGCTCATCGGATTAGGGTAATATTACCAGAACGCGTTTCGTCTTTTCCATCATCGAAACGCACCTCTAAAATATATGCATACACACCCGCGTTGCATGGCTGACCGTTAAATGTTCCGTCCCAAGCAAAGTTTTTATCACTTGTACTCACTATTTTATTTCCCCATCTATCATATATAGATAACGTAAATCGCACAATATTCTTTCCAACGATAAGTGTTAGAGTTTCGTTTTCTCCGTCTCCTTGACCGTTTGGTGAGAACCCAGTTGGAACGAAAATACCCTCTATACAACCTGCACCCGCCGAAATAGGGTCACATGGATCAAAAGGATTTGAACCATCAGCAATCTCTGTCACATCTAAAATTCCGTCTCCATCACAATCAGCACCAGACAATATTGGTTGTGATATCAGCAATGAGTCATAAGAACAAGGATCATTCGAAACTGTTCCACTTGTTGCTTCTGCTGCATCTGTCACGCCATCCCCATCTGAGTCTGTTTGACAGCCTGGTAACGTATCGTCCGGATCACAAGGGTCAAGAGGATTAGAGCCACCCGAAACCTCTTGTCCATCATTTATGGCGTCTCCATCCGTATTTGGGTTTGTTGGGTCTGTGCCCGCGGCAGTTTCTTCTGTATTCGTTAATCCATCGCCATCTTGATCACACAGGCCAGCATTTGGGTTGGGGATACATGGATCTGTATTCGCTGGATCAAGTTCGTCGCTCACCTCATCTCCGTCAGCATCGAGAATAGAGGGCTCTAAGGCATCTATAATTCCATCTCCATCTGTATCCAGAGGAGAAGATGGATTTCCTCCTATTTCAGCGCAATCATTTTCTCCATCTCCATCTGTATCAGGATTGTTTGGATTGGTACCAGCAAGGACTTCATCGGTGTTTAAACAGCCGTCTCCATCAAGATCTGGTGTTTCAGGAATAAAAAATGCCACAATGTTTTCTACGCCATTAATAGTTAGGCTATTTGAGTCAGAAGTGATAGGACCAACCAGTGGACCCGTCGTATACTCCCAGTGATCGAATACAAAACCGGGAAGGGGCCTTGCCACAAGGTTCGTTGCGATACCTCCAAAATATTGTGTCGCCCAAGGATAGCTAGGCGCCCAAATAGAATTTACCTTGATCTCGCCAGAATTCGCGGGAGAAACATTAAAAGTAACATTGTACGGACCCGTTAAACTATAACAGTCTATTAAACCCTGTTCAAGCGCAGCGCATCTATTATCAATAAACGTATTGAGTTGTTGTACCCTAGATTGCCAGCCCGCAAATGTACCCCCCCACTTTGATACCTGACCGTTCATCTCTGGCGTAATTTCGTTCAACATGCTGTCGAGCAAAAAGTGCATATAATCGCATGAAAAATAAGTGTTTACCAAATCAACATACCGCGTAACATAATATTGCTCTACCTGCGGATTTTCATTGATTAATTTTTGAAGGATTTCAGTATGGCCTTGTTCTCCGGGATCAGGAAGATTTTCCACATTGCATGGGTCTGCATTGGCACTTGGGTCGGGAATACCTGTATAATTTATATAATGCCCAAAGCTGGCATCCATGTCCCAAAGTGTATACCTCCATTTTTTCTTGTCGCCTTGAGGATCCATTCCTCTCCACCAAGCCGTATTCCAATTTAGCCAGTCTTGGTTGACAACATAAGAATTAAACATAAAATAATCACACAGAGATTCCCAATTCAACAAGCTGTCGACGTAGGCAAAGTTTGTGGCATTTCCCATGTTGTTTGATGCAATGTAAGCAACCAAATTATCCCATGAAGGTTGAGCATTAGGCGCGCCATATTCTTCCCATGTACCACCCCATGTTTTTAGATATTGAAGGTTGAATTTATCCTGATCAAAATAATATTCCGTGTAATCGTGATCATCTGCTTTTTCTCGTATTTCATAAACGCCCCAATATTCACCATTCAAATAAACTACGCATGGCCTCCAAGTGCGTTCATCCAGTTTCATGTCGGCTCGAATAGAAAGTGTGTGTATAAAGGCATCGCGAATGTGAGCCCCATTTTCAAAAGAATAATTATCACTCGCTGCAGGCTTTAAAATCACTCTTTGAAAATTATCTCTTGTTTTTTCTGGAAAAATCTGATGTTCAAGCTCTGCTGCGTATCCAAACTCATCCCGAGTTATATAATCGAACCCTCGCTGATCATAAGCCCAGGAATCGTTGCCGTGCTTATTGAATTCGCCCTGGCCCTCATCAATAAACAACCCGTTATCCTCAAAGAGCTCAAAGGCTCCTACTTTTACGCTTCCGTTTTGATTTCCATTTGCAACCAAATCAAAAACTTGTTGACTGCAAACAGACACAACAGGAACCGTATGAGTTACACCAATAAAATAAGAGTTTGTTTCGATGAATGAAGGCTGATCGACTCCAAAGGCAGCAGCTCTAAGTACTGTTGTTGTTGAAATATTAATGGGCCCGGAATATACCGTTGATGTTGATGTTGGGTTTGCTCCATTTGTAGTATATCTGATTGTTGCAGATGGGTCAGAACATGTAATCGTAACAGTTTGAGCTCCCGTATAAAATCCTGGCGCCAAACTCATTACAGGCGTTGGAATATAAAAGTTTTGCCCGCCGGTGTTGTTTGCGGCAGGTGTTGGTGTTGTAAAAAGTTTCCATTCACTCGCTCCATTTGACAGCCTACCTATCGAATGGTCGGCCTTTGTCATGTGTATCATTTTTAAAGAGTCAACAACTACACCTGATGGATTAGTAAGAATTATCCACTCGTTAGAAGTTTGTTTTAAATTAAAGTTCGGGTGATACTGTGTTCCGCTCACCAAATTTCTTTTTGAGCAATAAATCATTTTGAACCCGTTTGCGGCAATTGATCCACTTGGGATTTGCCATTTCGTCAAATTACTGGCTTTATCAGACAAATAATATCCGGTTAAGTCTAAGGGAGCTGTCCCTGTATTATATAATTCTACCCAGTCTTCCCGCTCTCCAAAGGCATCAGTTATGCCCGTCACGTTAGAACAAGAATATTCATTTATTAAAACCTGAGAAAAAAAAGGAGAAAACAGGAGGAGAAAAAATGTTGTTAGTATAATTGGCTTCATAGTTTTGCGCTTAGGTACAAACCCTTTTTCATTTAAAGTCGTCTAATATTAATAAATTATTAAATGAATTCTACCTTTACAGACGTTTATTCTAATAAAATGGTTGTTTATATTAATTCTTTAACCTTGTCTATATGATTCGACTCATTCAAAACTTTAGCTTTTTCCTTTTTTTAGTTGTTTTTGTGTCCTGTTCTAAATACGAAGGAACGGGAGGAAAGGGGTCCATTACAGGTAAAATAAATATTACCCAAAAATTATACGTAAATGGTGTTTTAACTCAAAGCGTTAACCTTAGCGGTG
This sequence comes from Crocinitomicaceae bacterium, assembly GCA_044341975.1. GTDB lineage: Bacteria > Bacteroidota > Bacteroidia > Flavobacteriales_D > Crocinitomicaceae > M0103. The sequence continues at coordinate 35,646 of JBIIQP010000009.1, read as the reverse complement.
CAAAAGAAGATGTTTACATTGTTTATGGTGATGAGGATCTTGTTTACGACGATAAGACAGAATGTAATTATGATGGAACATTCAAATTTGATTATTTACAACCTGGTACTTATACAATTTTTGCCTACAGTGAAGTTTTTCATACTGGTCCTAACTTAACCAACAACGACGATGATTATTATACCAATGAAGTTGTTAAACAAACCGTTGAGTTGACCAAAAATTCTTCGAGCGATTTAGGTACTATAACGCTCATCAAATAATGCGTTGGATAAGTCTTTTATTAATCACTCTTGCTTCTACCGCTATTTTTTCACAGCGCCAATCTGGTAGGGTATGGACGCAGATTGGTGTCAAAGGAGCCGTTTCTCCGAAATTGGATTGGTCTATTGATGTTACTAATCGGTTCGGATCTGATGGTTTAGAAACCTTTTTCACACAAGCATCCTTAAAATATAAATTGAAAAAATGGATTCGCCCGTCACTAGATTACCGCTCCATTTTAGACAAGGATAAATACAAGAATTACACTCTATCCCATCGTCTGAATGTAAATGCCGACTTTAAAAAGCAAGTAAAACGATTTTCATTGGGCGCGCGACTGCGGTATCAGTATTCCTTTCAATCGTTGCAGGGTTCCAAAAAATACGATGCTGAGTTTGACCAAGCCATTCGCATTAAACCTCAAATTGCATATGATATTAAAAAAAGTGGCTTTGGACCTCTTTGCAGTATTGAGTATTTCTACAATCCCAACTATTCAGCCCTTGGTCAACGATTCACGAAATATCGCTTCTTCATTGGCACACAAGTTGACCTTAATGGCCCGCATGAACTCGCTTTTGGCTATATATTTGATCGTGAGATAAACACACCTAATCCTGATACAAAACACATAATTAGCGTCTCCTATTCATACAATCTAAGTGCGATGAAAAAAGATGATGACAAAAAAGAGAAAAAATCAGGGGGCAACGACCTCTTCAACGAGTAGACCAACATCTAATACCTCGTCCACAAGCGAATTTGTTATGCCCTGTTCAAGTTGAAAAACATATTTGCCCGGCTTTGGTAATTTTCTCTTGCGGAAATAAATACTGTTTTCAACAATAGTTCCCGTTTTCTTTCCTGCCCAGGTACCATCTGGATTTGTTATTTTTATTTCAAAGGGCTCTCTTGCTTTTTGACCATCCGGGGTGGATGTGCTCATATAAATCCACAAATTGGAGTACTTGTATTCTGTAGTGGTCCTTAGAGTTAAAACAAAATTGTACTCTTTCGTTGTATCTTTAATTTCTACTGTAAATGATGGTTTAACATTTTGAGGCCACTCATTACCGTTAAACCCATACGATTTTTCATACGTTGGTGTAGATGAGCAGCTTACCAACACAACCAAGAATAGTATTAAAGAAACTATTTTAACTGTTGTTTTCATTGTTCGCGTTAGGATTGTTTCCGTTGCCCGGTTTACGATTCTTATTACGGTTATTTCTGCGTTTATTTGATGGTGGTCTTGTACCCTCTGCCTGCTGCGATGAAGAGTTGGTTGGCTGAGTTACGACAGCTTGATTTTCAACGCCCTCACGTCTTGCCTGAGGCTTTTTCTTTTTCTTTTTAGCTTTGAATGCATGTTCAAACCGGTTTAAGCTATCCTGACCCACTACATTGGAATAATCCGGTTCTTTAACGACGACTTCCTCCTTGTATTCGCTCAATTCTTTTGGTTTTTTCCCATCTTTATTGAGTCTTATTATTTCTCTAACCCTTTCAGGATCAAGAGGAATTAATCCTGAGCCTATCGCTGCATCACCTTCGTATGCGTACCACATTTGTCTTTTAAAAACATCCGTTTTAATGTGAAACGCAGATCCCTTTTCCGTTTGTAAGCGTGTATCAGATTTCGGGAAGGATTTGATCGCATCAAGGTACATGTCGAGCTCATAATTCAAACAACACTTCAATTTACCACATTGCCCAGCCAATTTTTGAGGATTAAGTGATAACTGCTGATATCTCGCTGCTGATGTTGAAACAGAGCGAAAATCGGTCAACCAGGTAGAGCAACAGAGCTCTCTTCCGCAAGAACCAATACCCCCTAATCTGGAAGCCTCTTGACGAGAACCTATTTGCCTCATTTCTACGCGTATTTTGAATTGATCGGCCATATCCTTGATCAATTGACGAAAATCTACGCGCCCTTCCGCGGTATAATAAAATGTTGCCTTACTCAGATCTCCCTGGTATTCGACATCAGAGATTTTCATTTCTAAATGCAGATTGACAGCAAGTGTGCGTGATTTGTACATCGCCTCTTTTTCAAGGTCCCTTGCTTGCGACCACTTATCAATATCTTCCTGGTTCGCTATTCGAAGTATCTTTTTAGCCTCCATAGGTTTAAACCCTGGCGCTTTTTTCTTCACTTGAATTCTGGCAAGTTCACCAACTACAGAAACGACTCCAACGTCATGACCAGGACTGGTTTCTACCACTACAACGTCTCCAACATGAAGCGTTAATCCCTTCGAATTTCTGTAAAAGTTCTTCCGACTGTTTTTAAATCGGATTTCTACTATATCATAGGGTGTTTGTCCTCCTGGTAAAGCAATGTTTGCCAACCAGTCATACACCTCGAGTTTGTTGCAACCACCAGAACTACAAGTGCCGTTATTTTTACATCCTCGCGGTGTTCCTCCACCACTACTGCAATTTGAACAGCCCATTTATTCTGAAATTATTTTCGTAAAAATATAAAATTATTCCGTGCTGACCGCCCCAAGAAACGTTATATCTGTTTAAGCAAAATGTATGTAGCGCATTACCTTAAAGCAAAGGCTCATAAATAATATCTTGGCATTGGCGTTGCGTTCAAGGTGATAATGCGCATCATTAAAGGTTTTCATGAAGTCAGCTAAATTTTTTCCCGTGATAAATTTCGAAAAGTTCTTTAAAAAAAGCTCTTCGTCCGCAGAAACTCTTGTCAGTTGATCGTCCGTATAATTCTTTAAAATACTTTGACGAAACATGTGTAAGCTATACTCTAAAAAAATCTTTTGTCTTTCCTTGGTTAACATAGCGGTTGTTTCGGCCCAATCAAGCATTGGAATTACATCTTTTTTGTAACACACCCGCATTAATTGAATAAACCTTTCGCGCAATTCATTTTGATCCGACTGATGATCAATAAGTTCCGCTGCCAAAACAAGATCTCCTTCTGATCGGGCCACAAGGCCCTCCACTTCCGCTGAACGAACACCTTTGTGTTGCAAGAAAATGCTCAAATCCTCAGAATGTAGTCGTGGAATTCTCAATGTTTGGGTCCTTGAAACGATTGTGGGTAAAAGTTGTTCTGACTGCTCAGCCAGAAGAATAAAAACTGTGTCTTTTGGCGGCTCTTCCAACATTTTCAACAATTTATTCGAACAATGCGTATTCATTTCTTCGGACATCCAAATTATCATGATTTTATATCCGCCCTCAAAAGACTTAAGGCTCAATTTCCTTAAAATATCCTGACTCTCCTCTGTTCCAATGATTGGCCGACGCTCTTTTTCATCAATTCTGGAAAGCCACTCTTTTAAAGAAAAATAAGGGTTTTCTATTACCTGCTTTCGCCATTCATGAATGAACTGATCAGAAGTCTTTCCTAAAGATTGAACAACAGGAAAAGAAAAATGAAGATCTGGATGTTGCAACGCAAGCACTTTTTTACAGGAGGGGCATGCTCCACAGCTATCAAGCTCTTGGCGATGCTCGCAGAACAAATACTGAACAAACGCCAACGCCAGCGGGAGGCCACCAAAACCAGCTTTTCCATGAAATAATTTAGCATGACTCACAGTGCCCTGCCGGGCTTCCCGTATGAGTTGATCTTTCTGCTCTTGCAGTCCTGTAACATCTTTGAATTGCACGCCTTAAAGTTACATGATTTTGGAATTGTATTTGATTTTGAAGTCTCCAAAAACTTTTCTATTATCTTTAACACATCTAATTTCTATTTAAAACCATGAAGAAAATAATACTTGTTTGCGGATTGCTTGTTTGTGGACAATCTTCTGTTGTATTTGCGGGGGATAAATCATCCATTACAACTAATTTTAAAAAAGAAGCTGTTACTGTGACTGTTCAGGTGCTTTCTGCGGGAAAACCGGTAAAGGGGGCTTTAGTTAAAGTTGTATCCCTTGTCGGCAACATTACAATTGGTGCTGGAACAACGGATGAGGGTGGTAAAGCAATAGTAGCCATTCCAACATATAACAAACAACTCATTAGTATTCAAGTTTCACACAGCATGTTTCGTGAAAACAGGTTGGATGATATTGCTTTAGAAAATGGCAAAACGTATGGCATTCAGCTCAAAAGTAGAACAGAATCGGCAGACGAAGTTACCGCTGAATCATCAGAAAAGGTAAATAAATTAGAAGAAAAAACTGTTAAAAACGAAGAAAAAGAAAGCCAATACCGCAACGATGCAGAAAAATATGCAGCAGAAAAGGAAAAGGCCGCGGCTTCAAATGAGCAACTGAGGAAGGAAAGAGAAGAAACGGAGAAATCCGCTTCGGAAAAGCAGTCTGCGGCTGATAAACAAAAATCAGAAGCTGAAAAAACGAAAGAGGAGGCGGAAAGAGTTAAAGCTGCTGAAACAGATCGTTTAAATGAAGAATCAAGAAAAAGAGAGGCGGAAATAAAGCAGCGACAAGAAGACGAGGAAGAGCGCTCAAAGGCATTGGCGGCTGCAAAACTAGAAAGCGCCAAAGAAAGTGAAGAGCGAGCTAAAAAAGAAGCTCAAGAAAAACAAAAAGATCAAGAAAAAGAAAAGAACGAAGCTGAAAAGCGTGCTGATGAGCAAGAGAAAAAAGCGCGTGATGAAAAAGAATCTGCAGAAGAAAAAGCAAAAGACGCTAAAGATAAAGCAGACAAAGAAAAAGAGGCTAAAGAAGATGAAGAACGTAAAGCCGAAAGAGAAGAAGATGCCAAAAAAGAGGCTGAAAAAGAAGAGAAAGAAGCTGAAAAAGATTTAAAAGAGGCTGAAAAAGAAGAGAAAGAAGCTGCTGAAAAGAAAGAAGCTGCAGATGCTTTAAAAGATAAATTAGCTGATCTGGATGAAGAGCAAAAAGAAATCGATGATGCCAGGAAAGAACTAAAAAAAGAACAAAAAGAAATCGATAACAAAATGAAAAAGGGCAAAAAACTTGATAAGTTGAAAAAAGCCCAAGAAAAATTAAATGAAAAAAATGCCGAATTAGACGAGCGACAAGAAAAGCTTGATCAAAAACGCAAAAAGGCAATTAAAAAATCTAAATAAAATGAAGGCGGTTTAAACCGCCTTTTCTTTTCAAACTTGTTCGCTAAATTCAAATATCATTTTTTGCTCCACTTTATAATTTTAATGTGGGGATTTACAGGGATTCTGGGAAAACTGATTCATCTGGATGCGTATATCATTGTTTGGCATCGTTTACTAATCGCTGTATTGGGGCTTTTTACAGTGCTGCTTCTGTTAAAAAAAAGTGTGTTGCCACTTCATAAAAGTCATTTTTGGAAAAGTCTGGGCGTTGGTGTTGTTGTTGCTTTGCATTGGATGACTTTTTACAAATCAATAGAACTTTCAACGGCATCATTAGGCATTTTGTGTCTTTCAACGGCTACTTTACATGTTACATGGCTCGGACCCCTTATAACAAAACAACGTTTTTCCTGGGTTGAATTTCTAATGGGATTGATTGTTATTTATGGAATTTACTTTGTTTCTACAGACTTCAATGCCAACGATTTCAAGGCATTACAATATGGGCTTTGTTCTGCCTTTTTTGCTGCGCTTTTTTCAGTGTTAAACGCACGTCTTTCAAAAGACATTGAGCCCTATAAAATGAGTTTATACGAATTGTTTTCGGCCTTTGTTTTTCTCAGCTTCTTGTTGTTGTTTTCAGGAAAACTGACTCAAGAAGTTTTTGAAATGACCTTGTCTGATTTTTTGTGGCTACTCTTTTTAGGTTTACTGTGCACATCTTTTGCCTTTCTTGCTTCAATTGAGGTTGTAAAAAGGTTGGGCGCCTTTACTTTTTCTTTGAGCGTTAACCTTGAGCCTGTTTACACAATAATTTTAGCAATTGTGATTCTTCATGAAGACGAATTGCTGAATAAAAATTTTTATTTCGGGTCTGTGCTTATTGTTTTGGTGGTTCTTGCCAATGCTTTTTACAAATCCAGACTCAGCAAAGAAAGTAGTTCAAACAATTAGCTCTTTTTTTCAATAAACGAAAACCAATTCTTTGATTGTAATTCATTGAGCACTCTCGGAAACTTGTTCTGAGAACCTGCCTTTCCAATGGACTCCATAAACTGATAAAAAACAGCTGTGTCTAAAATAGTTAATACTGGTTCTTTCAAGCTGTATTTTCTTGCTGATGCATAATCATCATTGAGAGAAGCCAATTCTTTATCAATCTTTGCCATTATTTCTTTTGGCTCTAATTTTGAATTTGTTCCAATAAACCATTCTTGCCTTAACTCTTCATGATCAGCATGAATACAAAATTCAGAAATATCTATTTTTTCTCTTTCAGCAACCGTATTAATTGCAGTGTTTATATTGTCTAATGAAAGGTGTTCGCCTACCAAGCTCAAAAACTGCTTGATTCGACCGGTAATTTTTATTTCTCGTTCATTTACATCAATAAATCGAACGAGGTCGCCTATCATGTAACGCCAAAGTCCTGCGTTTGTGGAAATAACCATGGCATAATCCACCCCTTCCATCACTTCGCTAATTGTGTATGCGGTATGTTGATCTTTCAGGTTTCCTTGTTCATCAAAATGATCACTATTGAAAGGGACAAATTCATAAAAGACACCCGTATTTAACAATAGTCGCATTCCTTTGCTATTCACAGACTGCTGATAGGCAAAATAACCCTCACTCGCAAGATACGTATCAAGTAAATGAATGTCCTTTCCCAGCACTTTTTCAAGGCGCGGTAAATAAGGTTGCATGAAAACTCCGCCATGAATATACACACCCAAATTAGGCCATATTTCATGAATGTTTTTTAGGTTGTACCGCTCCACCACTTTTTCCATGAGCATAATACACCAACTGGGTACACCAGCAATAATTCCAACGTTCCAATCTGGTGCTTTTTCCACCATTTTTTCCATTTTCGTATTCCAATCTTTGATGCCTGCAATTCTGTTCCCGGGTTTTGTAAATGGATTTACAACGAAAGATGTGTATTTTTTCAATATTCCACTAAGATCGCCCTCAATGTGTGCTTTTTTGCGCGTCAATTTCGTGCAACCCCCTACAGCCAAAATACTGGCGCTAAACAACTCTTCTGGCAGATCCAACTCGTGGAGTGTAGATATTTGCCTGAGGCTGGTTTTTTGAAAGGATCTAATCATCTCTTCGGTAACTGGAATCCTTTTACTGGGAGACCCCGTTGTGCCTGAAGAAAGTGCAAAATGTTTTATGCGTCCCGGCCAAGTATGGTCCCTTTCACCTGCTATTGTTAAACGGAGCCACTCCTTGTAGAATTTATCGTAATCGGTAATGGGAACACGAGATTGAAAGGCCTCTACCTCATCTGCTGATGTTCTAACATCTGAAAAACCAAACTCCTGTCCAAATCTTGTCCATTGCGCTTTTTCTAAAAGCTGTTCGAGCGTATTGAGTTGGTTTGTATATTCCTTCCCTTTATTATAATTTCTTTTGTAAGAAATTGCAGTTGTTTTCTTGATCAGTTTTCCAATGATCGGCATAGGCTTATTTGCTTTGTACAAAGTTAAACATCTCTTTTAAAAGTTGTTCTTGATCTTTTAGTAATGAAAAAGAATCATTTACTTAAAATAGAAAAAATGTTTATTACTACATTTGCATACTAAAACCAGAAATATTGCCTCTATGAGCAGAAAAAATTTCATTGTACCTCATGATTTCACCGAAGTCGCTGACATTGCTTTACAACATGCTATTGCAACAGCAAAGCCATTAAATGCTCAAGTTTATGTGCTACATGTGGTGGCGAAAGAAAAAAACATTCGTGAGGCTGAAACAAAGCTGAATGAAATAATTTCTGCACACAACACAAGTGGCGCAGACCTTGTTCCTGTTGTTCGTGTTGGAAGTATTTTCGAAGATATTGGAGAATTTGCAGCAGAGCACCATGCTGAATTAATCTTTATGGGAACTCATGGCGCTCATGGTTGGCAACACATAACTGGAAGCCATGCGTTGAAAGTAATTACTAGCTCTACTGTACCATTCATTGTTGTTCAGGAAAAAGGTGTTAAAGAAACGGGATACGATGACATCGTTGTTCCTATGGACCTTAACAAGGAAACGAAACAAAAACTTGCTATTGTTGCAGATTTAGCTGCTTTTTTTAAATCTCGTGTTCACGTTATCACACCAGACGAAACAGATGAATTTCTTCGTCATCAAGTAAAGGCGAATATTCAATTTGCAAATAAGTTTTTCAAAGAGCGTGGGATTGAAATTACCACAACTCTTGCCCCGTCAAGTGGCTTCGACAAGGAAGTAGTAAAACATGCTGTGAACATTGATGCAGACTTAATTGCAATCATGAATCTGAATAGAAGTAATTTCTTAGGAACAATTACAGCAAACTATGAGCAATATATCATTACTAATGATGCTAAAATTCCTGCGCTGGTTATGAATCCAATTGACAGCCCATATGGACAAAGCGTATTGTTTAGTTAAAACATTACATTCATAAAAAAGCCCGATGATTCGGGCTTTTTTTATTTTTAAACATTTTGTTTTAATCAATGTATTCGTTCTTATCGAGTCGAGCTTGAACCTCTGCAATGTTTTTTAATTTTTTATCTTGTCTTGTTTTTATAGATGTTTCGGTAAAGTACTTATGCATGTTCAAAAAGGATATTTGTATCTCGTCCCATTTTCTATCGCTGTCTATTTTTCCATGTTCTTTAAGTTCTCTTCGCAATTTATCTGCTATTTCATGGAAGTCTTCTCGACCTAAATAATCAAGGTCAGCATCGCACATAATTTCTTCGAGTTTGTTTTTTGGTTGATGTGGTATCTGCGTAACATAAATCAGCTCCTTTATCGTTTCAATATGTTGATGGGTATACCCATATTTAGGGAGAATCTCATCCGCTAAACGCGCTCCTACCGGCTCGTTTTTATCATATTGTTCCACAAATCCAGCATCATGATATGTTGCCGCAGACTTCAATAAGAAAAGCCCTTCATCTGTTACCCCCTCCATTAACGCAATTCGCTCAACAGCCTTTACTACGTCTTTAGTATGTTCAATACTATGATAATGTAATTTTTCTGAAAGACCCTTTTCAAGAACTTTAATAATGTGTCGCTCTGCTTTGTAATAATTAATCGAGCTATAATGATGTAGGTTGACAATTTGATGAAAACGTTCGTTAGGATAGATTCCATCTCCATTAACAGAAAGCTCGGGCTTGATCCTTTCAACGGTGTACATATCGATTAAACCCATGCCCTTAGATTGTACCTTCCCTCTAAAAACACATTCAAAATACGGCTCGATCAAGACAAAGGTGTTTCCTGATATTGTTACTTTCCCTGGTTCGCCCAACATTTCCATTCTTTGTGCCTGGTTCACTGTTGATCCCCAAATATCATATGCCAAACGCTCGCTTCCAATAACCCCAGCTGTTACCTCTCCGGTGTTTATTCCTAATCTTAGTTCCCAATATTCATCATTTGTAATGATTGCCTCATTCTTGAGTTTTCGCATGTACTCTTGTATTTGAAGAGCGGCAATGCATGCGTCAATTGGATTGGTGTTATTACGAACAGGCACACCTCCCGCACACATATAAGCGTCCCCAATCGTTTTTATTTTCTCTAAGTTATTTTTAACGATAATTTCATCAAATTTTCGAAAATAAACATCAAGCTTACTAACGAGTTCTGTCGGGTTCATGTGCTCGGCAATTTTGGTAAACCCAACGAAATCTGTGAACAATACAGACACCGTTTTATAAGCTCTTGCGCTTGCTTTTCCTTTGTTTTTTAACTCCTCAACGGTTTCTGCTGGAATAATGTTCTTTAAAAGCTTTTCTGTCTTATCTTTTTCTATCTGCAACAATCGCTGTTGCTCTTCTACCTTATTCTTTTCTTCTTGCAGCTGCTGTTTTTGATTTTCGATTTTTTCATTTTGAGCCCTTATTTCCCTTGTTCTCTCAGCGATCTTCATCTCCAAACGCACTTGCTCACGTCTTTCTGATTCAATTCGTTTACGAATAAACCACCAAACAATTAGGGCTGATAAAACGAGAGCGCATAAAATAAACCACCAACTTGCCCAATAAGGCGGTTTGATGTGAATAGACAATATAGCTGGGGTGCCCCAGCCTCCTTCACCTAATCGTGCAAAAATCTTTAACGTGTAATCACCAGAAGAAAGTGCGTTGAAATGAAGTTCATTTGAATTGCCTATTAATATTTCGCCTTCATCTGATCCCTCAAGAATGTATTTATAATTGACCTGATCGGGGCTACTCAAATCAGATGCTTGAAACCTTAAGGTGAAACTTCTTTGTTTGTACTTCAGCTCTATTTGGTCTGTAAGAGGAACTGGCTTGCTAAAAGGCGAACCTTTTTCATTTGGTCGCAACCATCCTTTATCAAATTTGAACTTAGTTATAATGACGTCTACATCTTTCGAGCTACCCGTAAGTTCTTGTGGATCAAAAAAATTATACCCATAAATACCACCAAAATAAAGTTCACCTGTTTTTGAACGCAAATGCGCACCAAGGTTAAACTCATTACTCATGAGACCATCCTTTTCAGTATAATTTGTAAATTTTTGTGTTTCTGAATTATACCTTGACAACCCCTTGTTTGTGCTCATCCAGAGATTTTTCTCTCTGTCTTGCATTACACAATAAATAACGTTATTTGGTAGCCCGTCTTTTTTGGTTAAAATGTCGATTTTTTTAGAGGATAAATTCATGTGGATCAACCCTGAGCCGAATGTTCCCATCCAAAACTCATCTTTACTGATTTGGTGAATACTACTTATGTAATCTTTCGATTTTTTTAATAGTAGAGCGTTGTAAGCATAAGGAACTATTTTAAAACCCTCTTTTGCTGTTTTTAATAAACTTAATTCTCCTGAACTTGTAGCAAACCAAACCCTATTTTGCTTGTCTTTAAATATAACTCTACACGCTCCTGAAGTAATACTATTTAATGGTGACTTTGGATTAAACTCAAATGTTTGAGTTTTTTTCTTTTTAAAATCAATGTAAATAACCCCTGCTTTTGTGCCTAAAAAATATTCGTTCTCCTTCCATTTCAAAATAGAATAAATTCGTTTTTGTTTAACAAATTCATTGTCTTTTAAAAATCCGATGGGTTTATAGGTATAACTGCCGTTTTCTTGTATTAACAACTCAAACAAACCATCTGAACAGCCTACATATAAATGGTTTTTACTCAAAACCTCTATAGAATGAACCGCTGTTTCAATAATATCAGATGATTTTGTAGCTGCCCTATTTCTATAAAACTGTTCATATTTACTGTTACTTCTGTCGAACCTAGAAACACCGACGTCTGTTCCTACAAACACAAAATTAGATTCTTTGTCTTCTCCAAAACTCCAGACGTTTGGCGTAGGAATACCTTGTTCTAAATTACCACTAGGCCCTACTCCTAAAATGCCTTGATTTGTTGGATTAAAACTTGACAGCCCTCTTTCCGTTCCAATCCAGACGGTTCCTGCATTGTCCCTAAATAAGGTGTTTATATCATTAAAAAGAATTGCGTGTTTTTGAAATAAATCTTGTTCGCTGTTAAATATTTGTCCATCTGAAGTAATGGTAATTAACCCTTTATTTGTCGATCCAATGTACCAATAATTGCTGTTTGTTTTATAAATATCCGAAACACTGACAACTCCATATCTCTGTTCTACCTGAGGAAATTTATTAGTCAACTTTCCTGTTGATAAAACATATTCAAATACACCCTGATTCGTGCCAATTAATAGGGCGCCCTCTTCGCATTCAACTAAACGTAAAATATTTATAGGTAATTTAGACTTTGTTGCTATAACTACCTGATAAGATGTTGTTCGTGCCGAGTTTATTCTAAAAAGCCCTCGGTCCTCGGTTAAAACAAATAACTCGTTGTTACTTGTAGCGTATACATTGAGTATTTTTTTTGAGGGTACCAGTTGCTGATAGGTTTGAAAAGCAAGTGTTTTTGGATTAAAACTCATTAATCCCTTACCGGCCGTAGCTAGCCAAATTTGACCTTTGGTGTCCAAACAAATTTTCTCAATCTGAACGGCAATATTTCCCTTTGGGGAATATGTTTTAAATAATTCTTTTTTAAGATTAAAAACAGTTAAGCCATTTGTTGTGCCAAACCACAACTGACCATCTTCCGTTTTTAATGCTGATTTAATATATTCACTTTCTAACCCCTCTGTGTCATCTGAACTAAACACTTCAAATGTTTTGCCATCGAACCTGTTTAAGCCATCTTGAGTGCCTATCCATATAGAGTGATTATCATCTTGTATTATGCAAGAAACAGAGCTTTGAGATAGTCCATCATTAATGGTATAATTGCGAAATCGATAGCGCGACTGAGCAACTACACTTATGCTAAAAACAAGAAAGGAAATTATAAAAATCAGTTTCCTCATAAGGAATTAAAATCTATTTTTTTTGATTATCACTCGGTGCAGCAACTGTAATTGTAGAATTTTCTAAATCCCTATCAAACATATACATACCTCCTTTGTCTCCGCCTATTAATTTTAATTTATCCAAAACGGTTCTTGCTAATGCCTCTTCCTCTAGTTGTTCAGAAACATACCATTGAACAAAATTGTGTGTTGTATAATCTTTTTCTTGCAAACAAATATCCACTAAATCATTGATGCTTTGTGTTACAGCTATTTCGTGTTCCAATAGAAGTTCAAATACATTTTCTAAATCACGAAAATCTCTTGGTGGTTGTTCAATAAATGGAATTTCAGCTTTACCTCCACGCTCATTTACAAATTTCACCAATTTAAGCATGTGAAAACGCTCTTCGTCAGAATGAGAATACATGAACTTTGCCGTGCCATTCATTCCGTTGTTTTCAGCCCATGAAGCCATCGCTAAGTAAAACTGTGATGAAGATGCTTCTTTCTTTATTTGATCATTTAATGCCTGTTCAACTCTTTTATTCATAATGATTTTGTTTTAAAACAAATTTACAATTTAGTGAGGTTTGTTAACGCTATTTATTGCTTTTTCACACTCAATTTTCTAAGATAGCTTAATAAATTTTATCTTAGTCGTATGTCAAAAAAGAAAAGCAGTAAACCCAATAAAATGAGGTCAAGTTTGACCCATATTATACGCAAAGCATTTGATAAAAATCCTGATAGCGTCCTTTCTCATAAGCAAATTTGTACGCTTCTTGATCTTAGAGAAAATGCTTTGAGAAAGCTCGCTTTTGATGTTCTTCAAGATTTAAGCGACCGCGGAGAACTAAAAAGACATGCACATGGTGTTTATTCGCTTGGATCAGAAAGCACAGGTGTTGAAGGAATTATTGATGTTACAGCACGAGGAGCAGGCTTTGTTTCTACAGATAGCACAGAAGCAGATATTTATATCGCACCACAAAACATGGGACAAGCACTCAATGGTGACAGAGTGAAAGTACGTGTTTTTAAAAAAGGTAAAAATAGAAGTGAAGGCGAGATTACTGAAGTGTTAGAACGAGAACGTTCTCAATTTGTCGGTACCATTGAGATGCATGAAAAGTTTGCCTTTCTCATTCCAGATAATCTAAAAGCCGGAACGGATATATACATCTCGAAAGAAAAACTTAATGGCGCGCTTCACGGTGATAAAGCGTTGGTTAAAATTACCGTTTGGCCGAAATCATCTAATAATCCATACGGTGAAGTGCTTGAAGTGCTCGGTAAACCCGGAAGTAACGATACTGAAATGATCAGTATTCTCTGTAATCACGGAATAGATTATAAATTTCCTCAAGAAGTTTTAAACGAGGCAGAAGGCGTTCGAATGGAGCTCGATGAAAAAGAAGTAAACAAAAGGCGTGATTTTAGAAATATTACAACTTTCACTATTGACCCGTTAGATGCAAAAGACTTTGATGACGCACTTTCCATTCAAAAATTAGAAAATGGTCGTTATGAAATTGGTGTGCATATTGCTGATGTTAGTTATTATGTGGTTTCTGGGAGCGCCATGGACGCTGAAGCTTTGAAAAGATCTAATTCTGTTTATTTAGTAGACAGGGTTGTTCCTATGCTTCCTGAACAATTGTCAAATATGGCTTGCTCGCTTCGACCAAAAGAAGATAAGTTCAGTTTTTCTGCCGTTTTTGAAATGGATGAAAATGGAAAGGTATACAAAGAATGGTATGGTAAAACAGTTATTCACTCAGACAGGCGTTTTACATACGAAGAGGCCCAGGAAATTATTGAAGGTAAGGATGGTGACTTCAAAACTGAAATACTTTTGTTAGATAAAATAGCTAAAATTCATCGCAATGCTCGATTAAAACACGGCGCATTGAGTATAGAATCAGAAGAAATGCGCTTTAAACTGGATGATAAAGGTCACCCTGTTGAAGTGATGATAAAAACTTCTAAAGATGCTCATAAACTAATTGAAGAATTCATGCTTTTAGCGAATAAATATGTTGCCATGTTTGTTGCTAAGCCTGAAAAAGGTAAAGATCCTATACCTTTTATTTTTAGAGTACACGACAAACCAGATCCGGCTAAAATTGCATTATTTAATGTCTTTATTGATAAGTTTGGTTACAATTTAGAATTTAGTCATCCCGATCAAATTGCTAAAAGTATTAATGCTTTACTGGATGATATTCGCTTAAAAAATGAATACTCATTAATTCAAACGATGGCTATTCGTTCAATGGCAAAGGCGACCTATGAAACAACAAATATTGGTCATTACGGTTTAGCTTTTGATTTTTACACACATTTCACATCACCAATAAGACGTTATGCCGATCTCGTGGTTCATAGGATACTGCAAGAAAAACTGACAACAAATAAACATCGTTATGGAAAAGATTTAGATGATGTATGTAAAAGAATTTCAAGAATGGAAAGAAAGGCTGTTGAAGCTGAGCGTGAGTCTACAAAGTATTTCCAAACCATTTTTGTCCAAGAATTTATTGGGGAAGAGTTTATGGGAACAGTTTCAGGTATCGCTGAATTTGGTTTGTTTGTAAAAATGGATGAAAATCAATGCGAAGGTATGGTTGCAATGAATGATATTCCAGGAGATCGTTTTTACTTTGATGTCGAAAAATATAGAATTATAGGTGCAAAAACAAAGAAAGAATATAATTTCGGCGACCGCGTGAAAGTTCGGATTTATGAAGTTCATCCTAGAAAGCGACAAATTGATCTAGAACTTGTAGAACTTTAATTTAAACCATTTTAATTCTATTACTTAAATCATCGCGATAAGACCCTCCTATTGGAACTATTTTCTTGTCTTTTTCCAGAGAGAGATTTGGAAATTCAATAGAAGCAATTTTATCTAACCTTACAATAAAAGAACGATGAACACGAATAAAATCCACAACGCCTAATTTCGTTTCAATATCCTTCATTGTAGAATGGATGGTATAACGTGTATCTGAAGTGTGTATTACAACATAATCCTTCAATGCCTCGATATAGTAAATGTCATCCGTATTCAATTTGACTAATTTACTATTTGATTTAACAAAAATAAATCCAAAAGACGTCTCTTTATTTTCAACTATAGAATATAGAAAATCCCTCTGTCTGATAATTTCTTGTTCTTTTGCATGCTTGTAAACAGCAACTTCAATAGTCGTTTGAAGATCTATTTCCTTAAACGGTTTTATTATATAACCGTATGGTTCAGCGATTTTAGCTCTTTCTAGCGTCGAGGAATCTGAATAAGCCGTTAAAAAGATGACAGGTAAAGAAAGTTCTTGACGCAATGTTAAAGCGGCTTCAATCCCATTGATTTCTCCTTTTAACATGATATCCATTAAAACTAGATCGGGAAGCTCTGAAGCTGCTAATTCTATTGCTTTTTCAGCATTAGATGCTATACCACAAACTGTATATCCCAGCTTTATCAAGCTATATTGGATATCTTTTGCAACAATAGACTCGTCTTCTACAATGAGTATTTTCACTTTGGACATGCTTTTATAGTAGTCAGTTGGTTAATTCAAAAGTATGAATTTTTTCTAACTATAAATTAAGGTAATGAAGAGTTAAGTAAAGAATATATATAAAGTATTATTTATTTAAATAAGAAAGATTTATTTCTTTTATTAATGCTGTTCATATGTTCAAACAAAACAATCTAAAAAGTTGCATATTGAAGCAACAAACAATTAAGGGGTACTTTTTCACATGTTATAAGTGATTTAAAACACTCATTTATAATTAAATAATATGTTTATTAACAGTTACTTGAAAAACCTAAAATTGTATATGTTTTTATGTGTTTTATAAACATTCATATGCTGATTAGTAAGGATAAAAAAACAATATGTTCTACTTTCTTCTCTTGCATATATCAACTCTATTTTAGCTTATACAAATTGTTAGAGTAACAATCAAAAACATTTGATAAGTTATAAACCGCTATTAACATATAGTGCAGTTTAAGTATTGATAACCCTCACTATTTTATTCCCATTTTATAAGGTGTTTATAAATATGTAAAAGCACAATTGTTTAAAAGTTGATACAATTGTTAGTAAGACTTACCTTTGTTAAAAATCATAATTATGCAACAGAAAATCATTCCTATTGGAGCGGATCATGCTGGGTTTACACTGAAAGAAACCATAATAAAACACTTAGAATCAAAGGGCCATGATGTTAAAGACTTTGGTTGTTTTTCAGAAGTAAGTATTGATTATCCTGATTACGCTCACCCGGTTGCAGAAATGGTTGAAAACAATAGCGGTACTATAGGTATTCTAATTTGTGGATCAGGAAACGGTATAAATATGACCGCAAACAAACACCAGGGAATTAGAAGTGCGCTTTGTTGGAAAAAAGAAATAGCCGAATTAGCAAGACAGCACAACAACGCAAACATTATTACCCTTCCTGCTCGTTTCATAACAGAGGAAGAAGCGATAGAAATGGTGGATGTGTTTTTATCCACGGAATTCGAAGGTGGCAGACATCAAAACAGAATTGACAAAATAGCTTGTCAATAGCTTATTCAGCAAGCAAAGAACGAATCAAAGAGTCTGTTTCAACAGTATACTCTTCATAGTATTTTCCCGTTCCAGGACCATTAAATCCTGTATGTACTTTTTTAACAGAACCATCTTTTCCAATAAATATAGCCGTTGGAAAAGAGATTATTTGATTTAACATGTTAAAATGTTGAGAAGCTAGCCCTTTATTTGCTGAGCCACCTAATAAATAAGTGAAAGAAACATTTAATCGTTGTTGAAGTGTTTTTATTCTTTCAAGCTGTTGCTTTTCATCATTGCCCGATTCATAACAAACAGAAATTATTTCTAATCCTTGTGAGTGATATTTTTCGTACAATGTTTTAAAATAACGAGACTCATCCATACAATTCGGACACCAGGTTCCCATTATTTGAATGATGATAACCTTGTTTGAATCAGAAGGATTAGGAAAAGTATAATAGTCTCCGTCTAAATTTTTAAACTTGAACGTAATAGGATCATTTTTAATTAAATAGGTTAACGAATCCGGATCGCGCATTTCAAAAGAGTCGTTGTAAACTGCTGACCAATCTCCTTGCCAATGCTTACCACTGTAAAACTTACCTGTAATTTCATTATTGTAAAACTTCCCTGTAAAAAGAAATGCGTGGGAACCATCAAAACATGAAAGGTAAATACTGTCGCCAACCACATTTCCATCTAAATACCTAAAATCTCCTGTTTCTGTTAAAAAGGTTCCTTGAAGACCGTTCCCAAATTGTTTGAACAAGCCAACAGCTTTATAAGCGCCATCTTTGCCAGGTTCAAAAGTTGTTTCCCAGCGGCCATGAATGTTTACGCTTTGTGTTGAGCTCATTAATAGCTTTGGATTATTGAAGCGTTTTGAATACCCTTTTAACAACACACATTGAATTCTATAATTGCCGGATTTGTTTGGGTTGATCCAATAACCATTTAGCGTGCTTTTGTTGCTTATTTTAAAAATCATTTTTGTTGCAAACGCTGGAAAATCAATGCGCAGAGAGTCATTTTCTACATAATCATTAATCAACGTTATACGCTCGTCTCCATTTATGACTGTATAACTATAACCAGTTTTTGAAGTAGCGTCTTTATTAATTGAAAATTCAAACGGAAGCGATGTGCTTTCATAAAGTTTTAAATATCCTGTCCAAGAACCGGTGTTTACTTTGATTTTTTGTGACTTACAAAGAACCATGTTTGAACACGCTAAAAATAAAATAGATAAAAAAAGCAGTTTGTGCATGTTCAATCAACTTGTGAGAAAGCGAAAATACTACTTTTTAAAAGTAACTTTATGCTTTCATGCAACCTTTTTTAATGTAATGGAGTCTTCAAAAAGCGCTGTTATGGATGATGCAACTTTGATCATAGAATGTGTGAAAGGCAATGTCCGTGCGCAAAAAGCGTTGTTTGAAAGGTTTGCTCGAAAAATGATGGGTGTTTGCTTGCGCTATTGTAAAAACACAGATCAAGCGGAAGATGTTTTACAAGACGGTTTTGTGAAAGTCTTTTCTAAACTAAAGGATTTTAAACAAGAAGGCTCTTTAGAGGGCTGGATTAGGAGGGTAATGGTAAATACAGCCCTTGATCAGATTAGAAAAGATTTAAAAATACTTGGAGACACGAATATAGATGATGTAGCATTTAAAATAGAAGGAACCGAGCACTTGTTTGCACAACTTGCTGCTGACGATTTAATGTTGCTAATACAGTCAATGCCCGAAGGATATAAAGTAGTGTTTAACATGTTTGCTATAGAGGGATATTCACATCAAGAAATAGCGTCAACACTTGGAATAAGCGAAAACACATCAAAATCTCAGTATTCAAGAGCTAGAGCATACTTAAGAGAGAGAATAGAAAATAAATAAAGTGGAAAAAAGGGATTTTATAAAAGACGTTTTTAAAGAAAAGCTTGAGAGCTTTGAGGCGGAGGTGCGGCCTGATCTTTGGAACACCCTTTCTTCAAAAGTTTCCTCAACCACTGCAACGTCTGCATCAAGCGGTGTTTCATTCTTATCAAAAGCGATTATTGGAATCTCTATAGCGAGTGTTGTTTTCTTTTCTGCTTATTTTTTATTGAAAGACCAGTCTTCGTCTGTTAACAAAGTGAATTCAACGAGTTCAACAAAAAAAGTGTTAGTTGAAAAAGCGATTACTGATAAACAAACAAAGAGCTTAGATTTCGAAAAACAAAACGCTTTGAATCAAGAAGAAATAAAGCCTGAAAAGAATCATAGCGCTTTATTAGAACCAGTTATTGTTACTGAACCTATCGAGATTGAAAACACACTAGTAATTAATCTCAAAAACGAAATTGAACCATCAATTGTTTTAGTAGACGAAGCGGAGAATCAATCAATTTTAATTGAAACAACTAAAGAAGCACAACCACAATTAAAAGAAAATCCAGTAGAGACAATTGCAACAGCACCAGCATCAAAGATTGAAGATTTACCAAATATCTTCACACCTAATGGTGACGGAGCAAATGATTTTTTAGAAATAAAATCGTCTGATTTAATAGAGTTTAGTTTGGTGGTGATAGATGGTAAAAATAAAATAGTTTTTTCTTCTCAAGACCCTGACTTTAAATGGGATGGTACATTAATGAATGGAGACGAAGCGCCATCGGGAAATTATATTTATTATGTTACAGCCAAGGATGCACAAGGTGGGGCTGTTACCCGATCAAGCAGCCTGATGATTAGACGCTGATAACTGTACAGCCTTTACACCTTTAAAAAACAAAAACAACCCTGCCGTTATAAAAAAATGTGATGCATCGTTTTTATCGATCCAAGGATGAATATTTATCTTCCCCAAAAAGAAAAGAGCACTTGGAAGCATAATTAATACGCCTTGATAAATGTATTTCATTTCAGGTTGTATTGTCTTACTGAATTGATAACCCAATAGTCCAGCAGACAAAACCACACCCACAATTGTATTTATGGCAATTGGCAAAAAGGGAAGGGCGGGTTTAGTGTATATAGGTAAAAACAGTAGAATATACACAAAAACAAGGTAAACAAGGATTAATTTGAGAAACGAAAAAAGCGTGTAGCGCCGTTTGATTGTTGGGTCTTTTACCAGGCTAATCATTGCTTTTTCAATCAAATAGATAGAGTAGATACCTGTAATCCAAGTAAATAATTTCCCCCAAGGGCCAAAATATGTATAGAGCCCATGTCCTAATCCACCGGCAAAAGAGCTGACACCAAAAATTAGGAAAAATAAATACCAAAAACGATGAAATTCAGAGTCTTTTCGATGCGCGTAGAGGGTGTATGCGAAAAACAGACACGCGCCCGCCATCAGCGTATCTGTAATTAATACATTAGGCTCACATATGTCAAGATTAAACAATGTGACATGGATTTTATCAAAATCTTTCCCAATCAACATGCGGTCACTTTTCAACAAAATTCCCCGACCGAAGTCGGGGAATCGAAGAGGTCTCGAGCGGATTCGAACCGCTGTAGACGGTTTTGCAGACCGGTGCCTAACCGCTCGGCCACGAGACCATTTTCAGTGTGGCAAATGTAGTAAAATTTATTTTATGCGGAAAAATAGTGAAAAACAAAGTGAAAGTACTTTAATAAGCATATAAATTGGAGAGCACCCTAATGAGTCTATTTATAGACTACCCTTCAATAACTATAGCAACGTGATCTACGTCTCCATTGATAGGGGGACAAATTTTTGTTACTCTTACACGAAGATGGGTAATTCCATTTATTTCAGACCGTAATCTGATTACGATTCTTTGTCCGACATGCTCAATGAGTTTTGAACGTATTGCCATTTCTTCGCGGACAATTTTATTTACGAGAACATAGTCTACTGTTTTTTCGAGAGCGTCACGTGTGGCCGCCTCACTGAAGTCTGTATTTAACATAACATCAACGAGGTAGTTCCCCCCTATTTTTTCTTCTTCTGGCAAGCAGCCGTGAAAAGCGTAAATTCTGACCCCGACTACTTCAATTGTGTGTTTCATCCTTGTGCTTTCAGCGAATCAACAATCGTAATCCCTTGATTAATACGGATTAAGCATTCCTCTTTTCCAAGAAAGGCAGCAATTTCGAACATACTTGGACCCATTCCTGTTCCTGTCAGTAAAAGTCTGAATAGTGGTAATACAGCACCAATTCCTAAACTCTTACTTTCAATGAACGATTTAAAAGTGGCTTCGATCGTTGTATGATCAAAAACAGATAAAGAGGAAAGGATCTCTACCCACTCTCCCATTAAAGTAGAACTATCATCCTTCCATTTTTTTGAAATGGTATGCTCATCAAAATTCGTTGGTTTTTCAAGTAGGTATTTTCCTTCTGTGACTACATCATTTAAAAAAGTTGCCCTTTCTTTCATTAGGTGACACACTGTGATTAACTTGGAACGCTCAACTTCAGCTCCATTTTGTATCAGTAAGTCGGCAAGAGCTTCATTACTTGCAGAACGAAGATATTGTTGCTGAAACCATTTTGTTTTATCCGGATCAAATTTTGCACCAGCTTTTGATACGCGGTCCAATGTAAAGCATTCCGCTAATTCTTCCAACGAGAAAATCTCTTGTGGTGTACCAGGGTTCCAACCTAAAAAGGCGAGCATGTTGATAAAGGCTCCCGGAAAGTAACCCTTTTCCCGGTATCCGGAATATAGTTCTCCCTCCGAGGTCGTCCAATCAGTAGGAAATACAGGAAAACCAAGGCGGTCTCCATCTCGCTTAGAAAGCTTACCGTTGCCATCCGGGCGTAATAAGAGCGGTAAATGTGCAAATTGTGGCGAATCCCACCCAAAGGCATCGTAGAGCATTACGTGCAACGGTGCAGATGGCAACCATTCTTCACCACGAATTACGTGGCTTATTTTCATCAAATGATCATCCACAATGTTTGCCAAATGATAGGTGGGCATTCCATCGCTTTTAAAAAGCACTTTGTCGTCGAGGTTATTTGTGTTGACAACGACCCACCCACGAATAATGTCTTCGAAACGAATATCTTGGTTTCGAGGCATCTTCATGCGAATAACATAGGGCACGCCCGCAGAAATAAGCTCATCCACTTGATCTTGCGGAAGTGTCAAAGAGTTTTTTAAGGATGTTCTTGTAATATGGTTGTATTGCCAGTTTGGCATTCCCATTTCCTTTGCTCGTTCTCTCATTTGATCCAACTCCTCAGCCGTATCAAACGCGTAGTAGGCCTTGTCTTCTTTTACAAGTTGCTCGGCATAAGGACGATACATTTCTTTTCTTTCAGACTGAACGTAAGGACCATATTCACCACCGATACCCGGCCCTTCTGTTGGCATAATACCACACCATGCCAAAGCATCCATTATATAATCTTGCGCTCCAGGAACAAAACGAGTTTGATCGGTATCTTCTATGCGAATAAGAAAGGTTCCATTATTTTTTTTCGCAAAGAGATAATTGTACAAAGCTGTTCTTACCCCCCCCATATGTAGAGGTCCTGTTGGTGATGGTGCAAAGCGAACTCTGACTGGTTTTTCCGACATAGCTGAATTTTTGTGCAAAGATAAACAGATTTAGAAAGTGAGAAAAACCGAATCTTCACTGAAATTATTGTTGATTTGAACGTTATGAACAGTAAGATGTAACGTTAATATTTCATAAGTGCTATATGCTTATGTGATTATGTTTTAAATTAGTAAGTTGCATTGATATAGAATGTTTAATGGGCACTTTTGAAAGATTATTAGAACAAATAGACGCTTTTATCAGAAAGTTTTACAAGAACCAAATGATAAAGGGTCTAATCCTTTTTGTTGGAGTTTTTTTATTATCCTTTCTTTTAACAACGACCTTGGAATATTTCGGTCGATTCAATTCCTTAACAAGAGCTGTCTTGTTTTTTTCCTTTCTTGGGGTGAACGCATGGATTCTCATGAGTTATTTAGTGGTTCCAATTATGAGGCTTTATTCTTTCGGACGCCGGATTGATCGATACCAGGCATCTGAAATTATTGGTTCATTCTTTCCTAATGTTTCAGACAGACTTAAAAACACACTTCAGTTGCAAGATAATTTACAATCGAATGAGGGCAATATAGAGCTCTTGCGCGCGAGTGTTATGCAGCGATCAGAATCCTTAAGCGTTGTGCCATTTTTGTCCGCAATTGATATAAAAGAAAACAGAAAATATGTGAAGTATCTTCTACCGATCTTTTTATTGTTTATGATAATTGGCATTGCTGCACCAGGGCTCTTTAAGCAGGGTACTGAACGCGTTGTGAATTATTCGAAAGAATTCAAACCGGAGGCTCCCTTTTCATTTTCTTTAGTGACCTCAGATTTGGATGTTGAGGAGGGAGAAGACTTGCCGGTTCGCATTAAGCTTAAAGGAAATGAGCTACCAGAAAATGTATACCTAATAAGTGAAAACGGTAAGTTTTTGATGCAAAAAACAGCGAAAAACGTCTTTTTTGGTGTTATCAAAAAACCAAAGCAATCCGGCGTATTTCGATTTGCTGCAAATGAATTTTCAAGCCAAGAATATAAGTTAACGGTTTATGGTAAATCATCAATTGGACGTTTACAGGCAAAGCTGATATACCCAGAATATTTAGGACGAACCAACGAGACAGTTGAAAATGCAGGTGATATGACTGTACCTGAAGGTACCGTGATAGAATGGAACCTTAAAACAAAAAACACGAAGTGGCTCGATTTTGTTTTTAATGGTTCATCAGAAAGGTTTAAGGATGACGGAATACGCACAACTAAAAAGATAAGAGATAACTCAAGGGTAAAGTTGTTTTTGTCTAATAAATACAGGAATATACTAGATTCTTCGGTTATAGCCATTTCGGTGTTAAAAGATGCATATCCTGCCATTCAAGTTGAAGAAGTACAGGACAGTGTTGCAGACGGTGTTCGTTTTTTCTCAGGAAGAGTTTCAGATGATTATGGCCTTTCTTCGTTAAGCTTTGTTTATACTATAGTATCAGAAAAAGGTGCGTCTAAACAAAACAGAATGTCTGTTAGAAAAGTCGCAGGTGTGGAATTGCCGTTTGATTTTGCGGTAGATTTTAGAAGGGAAAATGTCAAGTTAAATGACCGCATTGAGTATTATTTTGTTGTTGGTGACAACGATGCGATAAATGGTAGCAAGTCAACGAAAACACAGACATTCACATACAAACTACCCGATTTAGACGAATTAAATGAGAAAAGAGAAGAAGAACAAGAGCAAGTAAAAGACAATTTAAACGACATTCTTAAGCGCACGCAAGAGTTTCAAAAGAATGTTGACAAGTTAAAAAAGGAAGTTCTCAATTCTAAAAAGAATGATTGGAATAAAATGAACCAAGTCAACCAATTGAAAGAAGAACAAAAAAGCATTTTAGAATCTCTTGAGCAAATGCAACAGTTGATGGAAAAGAGTGCGGAAGAAAAGAATCAATTGTCTGAAATGGATAAAGAGCTATTAGAGAAACAAGATCTGATTGAAAAATTGCTGGAGGAGGTCATGGATGATGAACTGAGGAAGCTTTTGGATGATTTGGAAAAGCTCATGTCTGAAAACAATAAAGAACAGCTTAAAGAAAAACTTGAGGACGTTGAGCAGAGTTCAGAAGACATGAAAAAGCAGCTAGACAGAAGTCTCGAAATGTTAAAGAAATTGCAGGTAAATGAAAAGATTGATGATCTGGAGAAAGAGTTAAAAGAGTTGTCAAAAGAACAACTAGAATTAAAAGATCAGATTGAGAACAGCAAGTTAGACAAGGAGGAGTCTATAAAAAAACAAGAGGATTTAAACAAGAAGTTCGATGAACTGAAAGAAGACCTTCAGCAGCTAAAGGAGCTCAACGAGGCGTTGGAAGACCCCATGGAGCTGGGGGATACTGAGAAGGCTAAACAAGAAATCTCAGACGACTTGCAAGAGTCGAAAGACAATCTACAGAACTCGAAAGGTAAAAAGGCAGGAGATAGTCAGAAAAGCGCCTCTGAAAAGATGAATAGTTTGGCCGAACAACTTGATATGATGCAAGAAATGGCAAATCAGCAACAGCAGGAAGAAGACATGAATTCGCTCCGGAATATTTTAGAGAGTTTGATGACTTTGAGTTTTGATCAGGAGGAGGTGATGCAGCGTTTCACGAAGGTGGCGGATTCTGACCCAGCATATAGGCGTTATGGGCGTAAGCAGCGCATGTTAATTGATGAAACGACTGTTGTTCGGGATAGTTTATTGGCTTTGGCAAAAAGACAGCCTAAAATCGCCGCTTTTGTGGACAAGGAGTTGAATGATATTAAAAACAACCATGCACTTTGTGTGGAGGACATTGACGAACACAGAAAGCGGGACCTCGGGGTTCATCAGCAAAAAGTAATGACTGCATATAACAACCTTGCTCTTTTACTGAATGAAAGCCTTCAAAGTATGCAGCAACAAATGCAGAATAGTAAACCAGGACAAGGAAGTTGTAATAAGCCTGGGGGTAAAGGCCAACCAAAGCCGGGTCCCTCAATGTCGTCAGGTGATATGAAACAGATGTTGAAAAAGCAATTAGAGCAGATGCAGAAGGGACCTAATCCAAACGGAAATAAACCCGGTGATAAACCCGGTGAAAAACAAGGAGAGGGAGGAATGGGAATGCCCGGTTTAGGTAATAAAGAGATTGCAAAAATGGCTGCAGAGCAAACAGCAATTAGACAACGATTAGAGCAATTACGGAATGAAATGAATAAAGAGGGCCAAGGAAAAGGAAACAAGTTAAATCCCTTGATAAAAGAACTTGAAGAACAAGAAAAAGAAATCATAAATAAGAAGTTTTCGAATGAAACAATTAAACGCCAGAAGGACATCTTAACGAGGTTGTTAGAGTCGGAAAAAGCAATTATGGAAAGAGGCTTTGAAGAGAAAAGAGAATCTGAATCCGGAAAAAATCAAAATTACAGTAACCAAATACGGTTTGATGAGTATAACCGACAAAAGCTTCGGCAAATTGAATTATTACGATCCGTTGACCCTGTCTATAAGAAGTATTATAAGGATAAGGCAAATGAATATTTCAACCGTGGCTTGTAAACGATGAATGTTAATTGTTCGTTATGAGAGAAGGTTTTACAATTATAAATAAGCTAGCTATACCCTCCGATTTTGAGGCCTTGGGTCAGGTTGAAATGTTGGTCGATTCAGTGTGTAATGAGTTGGGTGTAAATGAAGAATTTTACGGCAATGTTTTGATTGCCGTAACTGAAGCCGTCAACAATGCAATAGAGCATGGAAACGATCAAGATCATTCTGCCGAGGTAAATGTTGCTGTGGGGAACAACCCTATGGAGTTTTGTTTTAATGTAAAAGACCAAGGGAATGGCTTCGACTTTGTTAATTTACCAGATCCAACTGCTCCAGAAAACTTAATGAAGGAGAATGGAAGGGGGATTTTCTTAATGAAGAACCTTGCTGATGAGGTGGTGTTTGAGGATGGTGGAAGCAGTGTGAATATATATTTTAATAAGTGATACAAATCCATTATATTGATGTTGAAGTTCCGGGTATAAACTCGGAACTTCTTGTTTTATGGCTTAAGGAAAGCGTAGTGAGAGAGGGTAAGTCGTTAGGTGAGATTAATCTTGTCTTTTGTGATGATGAGCACCTTTTAGGCATGAATCGAGCACATTTGGATCATGATTATTATACAGATATTATAACCTTCGACTATACTGAAGACGAGCTGATTAGTGGTGATTTATACATCTCGATCGATAGGGTATTGGACAATGCTGGTCTTTTAAATGAGCCGGCGGATGTAGAATTAAGGCGTGTATGCGTCCACGGAATACTGCATTTATGCGGATATAAAGACAAGAATAGTGAAGAAGAGGCCAAGATGAGGTCTCGCGAGAATTTTCACTTGGACAAATATGTTTCACGTGAAACATAGGCGTTTTGGTAATTTTGTTTCACGTGAAACATTTCTGTGATGTTAGATAGATATAATGTGATTGTTGTGGGTGGTGGGCATGCAGGTTGTGAAGCCGCAAACGCTGCTGCTAAGATGGGTAGCTCGGTTTTGTTGGTTACAATGAACATGAATACGATTGCTCAAATGAGTTGTAATCCAGCGATGGGCGGGGTTGCGAAAGGCCAAATTGTTCGTGAAATAGATGCATTAGGTGGCGGAAGTGGTATTGTGAGTGATAAAAGTGCTATTCAGTTTAGAATGCTGAACAGATCAAAAGGTCCCGCAATGTGGTCGCCAAGGGCTCAAAATGACAGAATGTTGTTTGCTGAGGAGTGGCGCTTGTTGCTGGAATCTAATCCCAACGTGGATTTTTGGCAAGACATGTGCAATGGTTTAATCATTGAAAGAGGCCGTGTGTTAGGTGTACGAACTTCTATGGGAGTCGATATATATGGAGATGCTGTTGTGCTTACGAATGGAACTTTTTTAAATGGTTTAATTCATTTGGGAGAAAAACAGTTCGGCGGTGGAAGGGTTGGTGAAAAAGCTGCGACTGGAATAACAGAGGATTTAGTGAATCACGGTTTTGAGGCGGGAAGAATGAAAACTGGTACTCCTCCACGTGTAGATGGACGCTCTCTGGATTATTCGAAAATGGAAATTCAAGAAGGAGATGTGAACCCTTCTAAGTTCAGTTTTACTGATACAAAGGCACTGAGTGTTCAGCGTGCTTGTCACATTACTTACACGAATGATGTTACCCATGACTTATTAAGAACTGGTTTTGACCGTTCTCCGATGTTTAATGGTTCTATAAAATCGACGGGCCCAAGGTATTGTCCAAGTATTGAAGACAAGATCAATCGTTTTGCTGACAGAGACCGTCATCAAATTTTTGTGGAACCAGAGGGTTGGAAGACAGTTGAGATTTACGTAAATGGTTTTAGTACGTCTTTACCTGAAGATGTTCAATACAATGCAATGAAAACTATTCCTGGATTCGAGAACGTGAAAATGTTCCGTCCTGGTTATGCTATAGAGTATGATTATTTCCCGCCCACTCAGTTAAAACATACGCTCGAAACTAAACTGGTCGAGAATCTTTATTTCGCTGGTCAGATTAATGGCACAACGGGGTATGAAGAGGCGGCATGTCAAGGTTTGATGGCTGGAATTAATGCGCATTTAAAGGTGAAAGAAAAAGCACCGTTTATTTTAAATAGAAGTGATGCATATATTGGCGTTTTGATAGACGACTTAATAACTAAAGGCACAAAAGAACCATACAGAATGTTCACGAGTCGGGCGGAGTTTCGGATTCTATTAAGACAAGACAATGCAGATATACGATTAACACCAATCGGATATGAGCTTGGTCTTGTAAGTAAGGAGTTGTTAAAGCGTGTTGAGAAAAAGGTTGCTGGAACGAAAGATTTGATTCAAGAATTAAAGATTATTGGTGTCTCTCCTGAAAAAGCAAATCCAATTCTTTCAAGGAAAGATTCGGCTGTATTAACGCAACAAGTAAAATTGAATGGTTTGGTATCAAGGCCTCAATTATCAATTGAGGATGTTTTGGAAATGTCTGAAGAAGCAAATTTGAAGGCTCAAAAGTTATTATTAGAGCACGAAGAAATTGTGGAGCAGGCAGAAATTCAAATCAAATATGAAGGGTATATTTCACGGGAGGAAGAACAAGTCAATAAACAAAATAGACTTGAAGAAGTCCAGATACCTTTGGATATTGACTATAGTTTAATGAAAAGTTTAAGTATAGAGGCAAAGGAAAAGCTTTCTCATATAAAGCCTATAACCATTGGTCAGGCTGCTAGGGTGAGCGGTGTGTCGCCGAGTGATATTTCTGTGTTGCTGATACATTTAGGTCGCTAGTTTCACGTGAAACATTGTAAAAAAAGAAAGGTCCAATATTTATTATTGGACCTTTCTTTTTTATTTAAACTAGTTACTTCTGATCTACCCAATCACCGTTTTCTTTAATCAAGTTGATGAGCTCTCGAACCGCTTCGTCCTCTTGGACATTTTTCTTTACAACAGCTTTTTCTTTGTATAAAGTGATCTTACCCGGACCCGTTCCTACATAACCATAGTCTGCATCTGCCATTTCACCTGGCCCGTTCACTATACAACCCATTATTCCGATTTTCAGCCCCTTCAAATGGGCTGTTTCTTTGCGGATTTTAGCCGTTGTTTCTTGTAAATCGAACAAAGTTCTTCCACAAGATGGACAGGATATATATTCTGTTTTGGAAATACGTGTGCGTGTTGCTTGCAGAATACCAAAAGCAGTTGAGTTTATCAGTGTTTTTGGCGCTGTTCCACAAATCCATAATCCGTCACCAAGACCATCAATAAGCAGCGCTCCGGCTTCACTTGAAACGTTAATCTGAAATTGCTCTTGGTCTGTGGTTGAGCTATTAATATTAAGTATAATAGGCTGATTAACAATTGATTGAGTCAGTTTTACAACCTGTTCTCGAAAAACGGCTACGCGATTGGAGTAGTTTGTCTGTAATACATAAATATAATTCGGCTGTGGGTTAAGATAAACATCATCTGTACTTTCGTCATCAATTAATACAAACGTTTGGACCGCTGATTCAATTCTATTTAATTGGTTAGAATGCACAAGAGGATAGCACCCGGGCTTTGTTGAATAATTGTTCTTCCAATTGTCATAATTACAAATTAAACCAAGAGAACCCGGTTTTTCAAAGTTTATTAGATTGTCGCCAATGAATACATAATCAGCGGCTTGCTCTTGAAGTGTCCATTTATCGAGTTCAATGGAATAGTTGTAGCCTAAGCTATAAAAGTTTGAAGGTTTAATTTCTTGCTTGTCAGATAAATCAGCTACAACAACAGGTACATTTTTGCTTCCTATATTAGCCACTTGTGCTGTTGATCTTCGCTCATAGGAGAAGGGGGAATAAGGCAGTAACGATTTGTTTACGTCAATTTTCTTTAAATTGGATAGATTTTCAAATTTCTGAGCGAGTTTAGCGGCAACAGGAATTTCTTTTTCAGGCTCCTCTGTTAAGGAAACACGGATTGTGTCACCTAGCCCATCCTCCAATAGCGCACCTATTCCAACAGCGGATTTTATTCTTCCATCTTCTCCGTCACCGGCCTCTGTTACCCCAAGGTGCAATGGATATGAACGACCATTTTTTAGCATTGTTGCAGCGAGCAAACGATAAGCTTGCACCATAACGAGAGCATTGCTCGCCTTCATAGAGATGACTAAATTGTAAAAAGCATTCTTTTCGCAAATACGAATAAATTCCATGGCTGACTCTACCATGCCCTCAGGAGTGTCACCATATCTGCTCAATATACGATCTGATAAAGATCCGTGGTTTGTACCGATGCGCATTGCCGTGCCGTGTTCTTTGCATAGGGTAATTAACGGTGTAAATTTTTCTTCAATGCGAATGATTTCGGCTTGGTAACTTTCGTCTGTATAATCGATTTCTTCAAATTTCTTTTTATCAGCATAGTTTCCAGGGTTCACCCGGACCTTTTCAACGATTTTGGCGGCTATTTCAGCTGCATTTGGCGTGAAGTGTATATCAGCAACAAGAGGAGTGTCGTAGCCTCTCAGCAATAATTCTTTTTTAATGTTCTCGAGGTTTTCAGCTTCTTTTTTACTTGGTGCAGTTAGTCTAACGAGCTCACAACCAGCATCAATCATGCGTATCGATTGTTCTACTGAACCCAATGTGTCCATCGTGTCTACCGTTGTCATTGATTGTAAACGAATGGGTTGGTCTCCACCGATTAGCAATCCTCCAACATTAACTTCTATTGTCGGAAAGCGTTTTCTATTTAGAGGATCAACACAATAAGGATCTTTGGGCTCAATATGAATCATAAATTAAATAATATACTTTCTAAACAAAAGTAGATAATATAATGTTTTATACTTGAGTTGGCGTTTTTTAAAAGCTATTAAATTAGGGACTTCACACATTTTGTGTAGTTGACTTAGAAAATAAGCCTACCTTTGTGCAACTATTATAATTCCAAACCTATGAATTTTACATCAGTTAAATTCGCTAAAGACCACAACGAAGAGTTTTACAAGGTCCTTAGACAAAGAGTAAACGAATATTTTAAGATCAATAACATTTCACGTCACGCAAACACAGCAATGGTTGTTAAAACGATTTGTATGTTGTTGCTGTATTTCACGCCATTAATAACGTTGTTGTTTTTTGCTGAAACCAAACTTGTTGAATTCATCTGTTGGATTGTAATGGGTTTTGGAATGGCAGGAATCGGTCTTTCGGTCATGCATGATGCCAACCACGGAGCTTATTCAAAGAATGAACGAGTGAATCAATGGGTTGGTTATGTTTTGTTCTTTTTGGGCGGAAGCGATGTGAATTGGAGAATTCAGCACAACGTTTTGCATCATACTTATACAAATGTTACAGGTCTTGATGAAGATATTAATCCAGGAGTAGTGATGCGTTTTTCTCCGCATGAAAAAAGGAGATTTATGCACCGCTTCCAGCATTTTTACGCTTGGTTCTTTTACGGATTAATGACACTTATGTGGTTTGTTTCGAAAGATTACAAACAAAGCTATCGCTACGAAAAGATGGGTTTAACAGGTACTCAAAAAACAACCTACCGTAAGCAAATCATAACCTTGATTATCGCAAAATCATGTTATGCATTTTTGACATTGGCGCTTCCATTATGGTTGTCACCGTCTCCATGGTGGTTTACGATTATTGGGTTTTTGGCGATGCATTTTGTTGCTGGACTTACATTGGCTGCTATTTTTCAACCAGCGCATGTAGTGCCAACCTCTGATTTTCCGATGCCGGATGATTCTGGTGTTATCGATGCTGACTGGGCGGTGAATCAATTGTATAATACAGCTAATTTTGCTCCGGGGGCAAGACTTTTCTCATGGTATGTTGGAGGATTGAACTATCAGGTAGAGCACCATTTGTTCCCAAACATTTGCCACATTCACTATCGCAAAATCTCAGAAATAGTGAAGAGTACTGCGCATGAGTTCAACTTACCTTATCATTCTTACAAAACGTTTTACCGCGCTTTGGCTGAACATACGAAGCAGTTGTATCGTTTGGGTAACTATGATAACGCGCCGGCAATTCATTAATTGGTTATGAACCTGGAGCAGTTCAGGGAATATTGTATTCAAAAGCCACACGTCACGGAGCATTTTCCATTTGACAATGAAACCCTTGTTTTTAAGGTCTCTGGAAAAATATTTGCGTTGGTTAACATCAATAGCTTTCAGTTTGTAAATCTTAAATGTGATCCGGAACGATCAATAGAATTGCGCGAGCAGTATGATGCTATTCGTCCAGCCTACCACATGAATAAAAAACACTGGAATTCTGTTTCGGTATATTCAGATTTGGAAAATAAATTGTTATTAGAATTAGTCGATCATTCCTACAATCTGGTTTTTCAAAGCTTACCTAAAAAACGTCGCGATGAGCTTGCGTTGGGATAAATACATCTGGTCCGTACGGTTAGCGAAAACCCGTTCACAGGCTTCTGAAGCCTTGTCAAAAGGAAGAATTAAAATCAACGATAAAGAAACGAAACCATCCAGAGAACCCAAAGTCGGTGATGTGATACAGGTGCAAAAAAATGGCGCGGTGTTTACCTATCGTGTAATTCAATTACTTGAGTATAGAATAGGCCCAAAATTAGTGATCGACTATTTAATTGATCTTACGACTCCCGAAGAAAAGAAGAAATTTGACGATTATCAATTGGCGCAAAGCGCTTATCGTTCTTACGGAACAGGTAAACCCAACAAAAAGGATCGGAGAGAAATCGATGATTTCTTGTCAGACTGGGAATGATTTTTAAAAAATAAAAAAGTTTACTGTAACAAATTGCTTTTGTGTTCGTCTTTGCAATAAGAAATGACTGTAGAAGAATATAATAGCTGTGTCCATGAATTGGCCGATAGTTTGTACAGATTTGCTGTGAAAACCACAGGAAACAAAGCTGTAGCTGCTGATTTTGTGCAAGATGCATATGAGCGATTATGGAAAAAAGCGGACAACATAGAGTTCATAAAAGCAAAGTCTTATTTATTTAAAACAGTCGTAAATCTTCAAATAGACGCTGTTAGACGGATGAAATTAAGAAACACACATGTTTCATCAACATCTAGCCCAATCGTCGAGCAGGGCGCCCCATTTGACCTAAAGATAAAACTGGACGAGGGAATTCGTCAATTAAGTGACGTTCAAAAAAATTGCTTGCTCTTACGTGATTATGAAGGGTATTCTTATCAGGAAATAGCGGAAATATTAGCCATATCTGAAGACCAGGTGAAGGTCAATATTTTTCGCGCTAGAAAGTTCTTAAAATCGTTTATTGGCAATATAGAGGTATTGGTATGAGGTGGACCGAAGAACAACTAATAGTAATGATTGTAGATGCCACGGAAGGTAATTTAAGTCCGTCGCAACAGGTGTTGCTGTACGAATTCATTGCTGAAAACCCCCAGTTTTATCATTATTTGGAAGATTTACCAGTTTTAGTGCAAGACAACGTTGATTACCCAAACAAAAAAGCACTCTTTAAAAATGAGATAAACGATGTTAGTGCATATGCGTCATTAAACGATTCATTGGATGAAAAGTTAATAATTGGAGACATGGAGGGTTTATTGACAGACAATGAAGCAACCTTCTTTCGGTTAAAAATGAATTCAGATGATTTTAGTGCATTGCAGAACGCTTATTTAGCCACAAGGCTTCAAAAAGACAAAAGCATTGTTTACGAGAATAAAGATCAACTGCTCCATACAGAAGCAAGGTTTAATTCCTTGCGCTATTTATGGCTCTCAATGGGAGCAGCAGCGGTTGGGTTTTTGTTCTATTTTTCGGGCTTAAACGTAGAAAAAAACAAAACCGGATTGGCTCAAAACAATGATGGTATATATACCAAAAAAACGCAATTAAAATCAAGTGTAAAACCATTTCAAGAAGCGAAAAAGTTCATGGCAATAACAGCCAAAGAAAAGAAGGATGAGCATACGGTATATATACCGAAAGAAATCATCGAAAAGCCAGAGAAGTCAGTTCTAATTTCCCGATTAGAAACCGTTCAATTGAAAACTATCAACAGCATTCGCGAAGAGGTAAAAATAGAAACGGCTCAAAAACATACGATCATTACATCGCCTATTTATATGATAGAATCCAATTCTAAGGAATATGCATCGCTTGGTGATTTAGTAGTTAAAAAGCTTAAAAAGGTTGTCTTTGGCAAGGAAGAAATAGACAATCAAGAGCAGCTA
The DNA here is from genome assembly GCA_044341975.1 of Crocinitomicaceae bacterium. GTDB lineage: Bacteria > Bacteroidota > Bacteroidia > Flavobacteriales_D > Crocinitomicaceae > M0103. Next base: position 1,108 of record JBIIQP010000009.1, on the reverse strand, counting down.
ACAATTATTGCACAAAAAATCAATCAACAGACAGGGCTTGACATTGCGTTTTTAAGAAATGAAAACATTGATGAAGACGGCTTTTATTTTAAACTAGGAGCAATAAGTGTTGAAAGAAAATAAGCAAATCTTTAGAATCGTTGTAACAATTCATGAGCGAGTTCGTCTTGTGACTAAATATAAATAGATGAATATGAAAACAAGAGCATTAATGGCAGCATTGTCAATGAGTAGCTTGATGATTGCGCAAGAAAAAGACACGATACGCGTAAATTTAGGTGAAAAAGAAATCATTATTATTACCGTCGACAAGGAAAACATCAAATTGGACACGGTAGATGCCGCACCTTCGGAAGACGAAAAAACAGAAATTAATGGCCATTGGGCTGGTGTTGATTTTGGTTTTGGTGTGCTGATGAACAATCAGTTCAATACCAATTTTAATACGACGCCTTATTGGGAAAATGATCCCGGTAAATCCATGACATGGAACCTTAATTTTTTTGAACACAAGTTTGGAAGAACGGTTGGTTTCACCACAGGTCTTGGTTTAAGTTTTACACAAACCGCTTTCAAGGACAACTACCTTTTAGTTTATTCTGCAGACACGTTATATGCAGAGATTGACACTGTGAACACCTATTCAAAAAACAAGCTAAGAAGCACCTATTTGACGGTTCCACTTTTATTAGATATATGTTCAGTAAAAAATGGTGGCGACGGATTTTATTTGGCTGCTGGTCTAGTTGGGGGGGTGCGAATAGCTTCTCGTATCAAAAGAATAGGCGAATTGGATGGCAAAGAATTTAGACAAAATGTAAAGGGTGTTTATGGTTTGAATTCATTCAGGCTTGACGCCACTATTCGAACGGGATACGATGGCTGGGGTGCCTTTGCCACCTATAATTTATTACCGCTATTCGAAACAAGTAAAACAGTTGCGGTTTATCCTTTGACTGTAGGGCTAACATTGAATTTTTAATCCAGAAGTTGACTAGTCCTAAATAAACGATACAGATTATTAAAGACTAAATTAACTAATTATATCCCCTTAATCACGTGATTAAGGGGATATTTGTTTTTATAGGTTTTTATTTTGATTTCATTT
>JBIIQP010000069.1:0-12458 GCA_044341975.1 Crocinitomicaceae bacterium | reverse complement strand
ACGGTAACTGGTACTGGGGTTCTCGCCACCAAATACTCGTTTTAGCAAGTGAACTTAGTGCGGCCGGAATAGTTGCAGGAGACATTAGTTCACTTGCATTTGACGTCGCGAGCACAGATCCAGCAATGAGTTACGACGTGATTTATTTTGACATGCGATTGGTTTCTATGAATGAGCTTACTAATTTGTTTGAAACGGTAGATCCAAGCAACTATCAGCACACGAATTTCAGTATTTCAAACTCTGGTGAATTTGTTTATTTGTATGAACCATCCGGAATTATCACGAGCAGTCTATATGTAGATTGTCAATCATTGGATATCAGCAGAGGTCGTTTCCCAGATGCAGCATCTGGCGCCGTATTATTCGGAATACCAACGCCAGGAGCAAGCAATAACTCTTCTGCAACTTATTCAAATTTCTTACTGGCGCCAGTTCTTTCAGCACCATCCGGAATTTATGACTCGTTATTGAACATCACCATCGATAATCCCAATGCCAGTAATTCTGAGGTTCGCTATACGCTTGATGGTTCAGAACCCACTGCAAGTTCAGCGCTGTACAATGGTTCACCTATTCCAGTTTTCATGAATTCGGTCATGAAGGCAAGATGCTTTAGTGCTGATTTATTGCCGAGCGAATCTGCATGCGCATCCTATTTATTAGGAATTCATCACACCACGCCAATCATTTCCATTACGACTGAAAATACAAACCTTTACGGTCCAACAGGAATTTTTGACAATTGGGATAAAGATTGGGAAAGAGCTGCTTATGTCGATTATTTCAATGATCAAAAAGAACTTCGATTCAGTCAACATTCAGGCATGCAAGTTGACGGAGGTTGGGGAGGAAGCCGTTATCACCCTCAACACTCCTTTCGATTAGAGCTTGACAACAATATTCTTGGAGACGGAGCTATTCATGACAGCATTATACCCTTTCGGCCATTACGAACGAAGTATAGTAAATTTTACATGCGAAATGGGAGTAATCAATACCTTGTATTTCCATACAAAGATGCTTTTCAAACGCAGGCAATGGCGGGAACAACTCACAACTATCACTCTGCTTGGAGACCCGCAACTGTATACATAAATGGCGGTTATTTTGGTCTATATGAATTGAGGGAAAAATTTGATGAAGAGTATTTCCAAGAGCACGACGGGGCAGATCCCGATTCGTTAGACATATTGTCTCTAAGCGCATGGGAAGGTTTTATTCTGCGTTCATTGCATGGAGCACCAGTCGATACTTTCACAAATAATTATGTCAATTTCTACCAATTGAACCCTGCTAGTGCAACTTATTGGGATCAAGCTGATCAATACTTCGATATGGAGTATTACAATGACTACATTATTGCTGAATCTTGGATGGGTAATCACGATTGGCCAGGAAACAACATAAAAATTGTACGTTCCAATAAAACAGGATTTCGCTACCGCTTTTGTACAATTGATTTAGAATTATGCCTGAGTCCAAATGGCTGGACATCAGCCTATGATGACCATATTGCATACATGCTTGGACAAAGTCCGGATAATCCATTTATTAATATTTGGTTGAAAGGCATTCAAAACAATCGTTTCAGAGACTATTTCATCAACAGATTTGCAGATGTAATGAATACTGAATACCACACAGATCGCTTGTTACCACTTGAACAATACTTCTTTGACCAAACTGTTGTGGAAATGCAAAATGAATATGCGCGATGGGGGGACCCAAGTCAAATACCTCAGCAAATGACAAGCTATTACAACAACCATATAACATTTAGGGATGAATTATCAGTTCGTTCATCGCAAGTCAGGCAGCACATTCGATCAAATTTCAACCTTCCAAATCAAGTTAATTTAACACTGAACGTGCATCCAGAAGGTGCGGGCAAAATTCACATAAGTACCATCGAACCTTCCGAATACCCGTGGCAAGGAATTTACTTTAATGGTGTTCCAATTAAAATTGAAGCAATTCCTAATCCAGGTTACATTTTTGCTAATTGGGGGGCCAATCCTCTCATTGCGAATATTCTCAATGCCGTTTATCTCGACACACTTGACACCTACAACACGACATTTGACGCTTATTTTGATGTGTATGATCTAGGTATTGACGAAAAAGAAATCGCTACAAGTATGTTCTCATTATACCCCAACCCAGCTGTTAATAGCGTAACAATTTTTAATAAGTCTGAAAAATCAAATGAGGGTCTTTACTATGAAATTATTGATTTAACGGGAAGAACTCTTTTAAAAGGAAATTTAAGCGGCAATTCGAAAGAAACAACTATTGATTTGATGCAACTACCCAAATCTATTTACATTGTTCGCTTAAAGAATGAAAACAGTAATTTGGGAGAATTGAAGTTTGTTCGACTTTAATTTATTTTGACACAAAATCCTTTAAATAAAAAGGTTCAAAATAAGCAACATCCTCGAATTCTTGATCTCTAAATTTCCTGTATGCTTCGTTAATTTGACCAACAGCAGAAGAAAAAATTGTTAAGTCCGCTTGCACTCCTCTTTGTTGCCAGCAATTTTGTAATTTTTCCGCCCCATCACCAAAATAGACAAATGAACCATATTCGGAATAACTTTTTTCATCAAGAATATCGGCTGAAATTGGCTTGATTAGTTGAAAAGAGTCATTGTAAATTGCTGAAAACACCTCCATTCTGCGTGCATCAATCATTGCACATAGATTTTTCCCCGGATGTCTTAATAAAGCTTGTTGCGCTAACGAATGAAGCGCATCCACAGCAATCAACGGAATGCCTAGCGCATAACAAAACCCTTTGGCAGTAGAAACGCCAATTCGAAGTCCCGTGTACGATCCAGGTCCTGAAGACACAGAAACAGCACCTAAATCACTCAATGAAATTTGGGCCTCATCCAACACTTTTTGCACAAAAACGGTCAAATTCTCTGCGTGGGAATATTCGGCGGAAATCACTTCAGATAGTGCAACTTGTTCTCCATTCAAAGAAAGTGCGACAGAGCATGCTTTTGTGGCCGTTTCAAGATGCAGAATGTAAGTCATTTCTTTACTTCCAATTTGAAACCGATTCCATGAATGTTTGATATGGTGATTTGCTCATCTTCTTTAAAGTACTTTCTCAACTTCGTGATAAACACATCAAGACTTCTACCAACAAAATAATCATCTTGTCCCCATACAGCATTTAATACGACATCACGGGGAACAACCTGATCTTTAAATTTGCATAGTATTTTTAGTATCTGAGCTTCTTTTTTGGTCAATGTTTTCTCGAAACGCTGATGAGTCAATTTAAAGTTAAGGGTGTCAAAATTGTATTCACCAACAGAAATAATCGCTTCTTCTGCTGTTTTCATTACTATATTGACTCGTTTTAATAAGGCACTAACTCTCAACTGCAATTCCTCCACACTAAATGGCTTTGTTAAATAGTCATCTCCACCAGATTTAAATCCTTCAACCTTGTCTTCAGTCATGGATTTAGCTGTTAAAAAAAGAATGGGAATTATTTCATTGATTTTCCGAACATCACGCGCCAGTGAAAAACCATCCTTCTTGGGCATCATTACATCAAAAATGCACAAATGAAATTCCTCACTATTGAATCGTCGAAAACCATCCGCTCCGTCTGAACAAAGAGTTACATGATAACCATCCGAACGCAACTGATCTGCAATCACAAACCCTAAACTGGTGTCGTCTTCAACCAATAAAATTTTGACTTTCATACTTGCGTAAAAATAGAAATAATTAAGAATTTAAACGAACAAGAGCCCCGGACGGGCGTCCGAGGCTCTCATTACACTAATCAACCTAACCTACTACTACTAAGAACAAAAGTAGTATTTTTGACAATATCATGTCATTTTTTTCTAATTTTTAACAGGAAAATCATACTTCATCTTTTGTTAAAATTATCAGCCGTTTATTTACTATTTTTGAACTATAATCTATATGAATGGCAAGAGTACTAGTCATAGATGACGAAGAAGACATCAGGGAATTGTTAACATACAATTTGAAGAAAGACGGTCACGAAGTTTACGCTTCTGAGAATGGTGAAAAAGGATTAATAACCCTAAAGGAGTGCAAACCTGACCTGGTTTTATTGGATGTCATGATGCCCGGAATGGATGGCATTGAAGTCTGTGAAGCCATTCGTCAAATGCCAGGTTTTCAAAATACACTTGTATGCTTTCTCACTGCTCGAGGAGAAGACTACAGCCAAATTGCCGGATTAGATGCAGGTGCGGATGATTACGTTTCTAAACCCATCAAACCAAAAGTTTTGATGAGTAGAATTAGTGCCCTGCTTAGAAGGAAAGGTTTGTCAAATCACGAAACCATTGAATCGAAAGGTCTAGTTATAAATCGAGAAAAATACCTTGTCGAGAAAGATGGAACAACAATTCAGTTACCGAGAAAAGAATTCGAATTATTGGCTCTTTTGACCTCAAAACCTGACCATGTTTTCGAACGTGATGTCATTCTTGAAAAGGTTTGGGGCTCCGACATTGTAGTTGGTGACCGCACAATTGACGTTCACATACGAAAACTAAGAGAAAAAATAGGCGAAAGTAGTATCAAAACGGTAAAAGGAATTGGTTACAAATACATAGAAGAAGAAATTTAAATAAAGCAACAATCTATTGTTAAGCTATCATTAACTAAACTTAACCTTCAGTTAAAATGACAGTGTAATATTCGCTGTTACTTTGCGCCAAATTTCACAATAATGGCGCTTAAAAATCTTTTATTTTCACTTGCATTTTTACTAAACTGCAACCTATTTCTTGCTCAAACAGGAGCTATTTCAGGTAAATTAGTCGATAGCGCAACTGATGAAACAATCCCGGGTGTAAAAGTTACGATAGATGGTTTAACTGGTAAAGGAGCGATGACTGACTTGGATGGTATTTTTGTAATTCAGTCAGTGCCAGTAGGAACCTATAGTTTGTCATTTGTCTACAATGGTTATAATTCGAAAATAATAACGGATGTTGAGGTAAAAGAAAAAGACACAAATTCAATGTTAGTTGGCCTTGACAAAATCGTTCGAGAAATCGGTCAAATCACTGTGAAAGTGACTGTTAATAAAGAATCTAATGAAAACCTAATACGAATGCAGCGAAATAGCGCTCAAGTTGTTGATGGTATTACGGCTGAAAGTATAAAAAGATCAACTGATAGTAAAGCCAGTGATGTACTAAAAAGAGTAAGTGGAGCGAGTGTTCAAGATAATAAATTTGTTGTCGTTCGTGGATTGAGTGACCGGTACAATTTTGCTTTAATAAATGGTGCATCCTTACCAAGCTCAGAAAGCGACAGAAAAGCATTCTCTTTCGATATTTTCCCATCGAACATGCTAGACAATTTAGTTATTATTAAAACTGCCACCCCTGAAATGCCCGGAGAGTTCGCAGGTGGGGTCATTGATATTAATACAACAGAGCCAAAAGAGAAGAATTTTCATTCTATTCAGTTGTCAGGAGCATTCAACACACTTACAACCTTTAAAGACTTTGCCACATATGATGGAGGTAAACTTGATTTTCTTGGTATGGGCTCTTCCTCCAGAAGTATACCTAACGGAATTCCTGCAACGGAAGATTTTAGCAGTATTTCAAAAGACGAAAAAGGAGAGTTAGCGAAACTAATGAACTTTAGTTGGGGAAGAAAATATGTTGCCGCTTTACCGAATGGTTCTCTACAATACTCACTAGGGAAAAACATTGAATTAAAAGATGAAAAGCGATTAGGTTTCGTTTTTGCCTATAACTATCAAAACAATTTAAATACAAATTCACTTATAAGAAGAGAGTTTGAAGAACAAGCTCTTGGTGTCGTAACTAAAATGGAGCTGAATGACTCCGTCTTTACACGATCTGTTATGAATAGTGCGATGCTAAATATTCAACTCAGGCTGAACAACAAAAACAAAATAAGCTTCAAAAATCTTTATTCTATTAATTCCGATGACAGAGTGAATGTTCGCAAGGGCGTGAGAGAATTAGACAATGATCCACATCAATGGGAGCGTTCTACCAATATATGGTACACACAAAACAACTTATTAACTTCACAAATCATTGGTAAACACGACCTAAAGAAAGGAACCATAAATTGGAATACAGGCTTCAGTGACATTTCAAGAGATGTTCCTAACTTAAGAAGGGTTGTTTACAGAAAATATTCTCTATTAGAGGATGATTCCACACAACAGTATGCAGCTGTGATTCAATCGAACGGTACTATTCCTACAGCTGCCGGAAACATGTTCTGGTCTGCTTCTAATGAAAAAATTTATAGCGCAAAATACGATTACACTCTTGCTTTTGGTGATGACAAGGACAGTAATAAAGTAGAATTTAAAATTGGAGGCATGAGCCAATATAGATCTCGTGATTTTCAAGCAAGAAATTTCGGGTTCTCTCAATATAAACCAAACGGAAGTAGTTTCAACAGTTTTGTTTTGTTGCAAAATGAAAACGAAATATTTTCCCAGCAAAACCTAGGTTTGTTAGAAAATGGTCAAGGTGGATTTAAACTTGATGAAGCTTCAAACGTAGATGATAGTTACCAAGCTGCATCAATATTGCACGCTGGTTTCCTTCAGTTCGATGCCAAATTAACTAAGAAACTCCGTTTTATTGGAGGAGCTAGAGTTGAATCATATAATCAGAAATTCAATTATATAGAATTTGGTTCAAACCTGCCTCAAAAAATTGATACGACAGTTGTAGATCTTTTACCTTCCATAAACCTAGTCTATGCTTTAAACAAGAAAATGAATTTAAGACTTTCCTATTATAAAACCTTATCTCGACCTGAATTCCGAGAGTTAGCTCCATTCGATTTCTATAATTTCATAACTGATAATATTTTATCAGGTAATCCAAAATTACAGCGTGCCACTATAGAAAACTACGATATTCGCTACGAATTATTCCCTGGACAAAGTCAAGTATTTAGTGTTTCAGGATTCTACAAAAGTTTCACTAATCCTATCGAATTAATAAATAGAACAGGTACATCGGGCGCACCTGAACTATACTATACAAACATCCCTTCTGTGAAAAATTATGGATGTGAATTAGAATACCGTTTGAAACTAGGTTTTATAAGCAAAAACAAAGATCACATTTTCTGGAATAACACAAGTTTTTACACTAACATGTCTTTAATTCGTTCAAAAGTTGATTTAGCCTCTGTTGTAGGCTCTGGAGGTGACAGACCGTTACAAGGACAATCTCCATATATTATAAATGCCGGTTTATTCTATAATCACCCCACAAAGTCATGGTCAGTAAGTGCTAACTACAATCTTGTTGGACAAAGAATTTATATTGTTGGAAATGTTCAAGAACCTAGTGTTTGGGAAAATGGTAGAAATGTTATTGATCTTCAATTTGCAAAAACGTTTGGTGAACGCTTGGAGTTGAAACTCAATGTTAAGGATTTGTTAGCCCAGCCATTGGTGTATTTTCAGGATTTAAATGGAAATCAAAAATTTGACAATGAAAAAAATAAGTCTATTACTACATCATTAAACCCAGATTCTGACAACAATTATTTAACTGGTCCAGACAATGTTTGGCAAGAAGTAACATTTGGTCAAACTATTTCGTTGTCTCTTAAATACAATTTTGGGATAAAGAAAAATTAAGAATAAATCTTCAACTATTTTAAAAGGGGAAATGACGATGTTATTTCCCCTTTTATATGTCCTTATGTTAAGAAAAGGTTTAATATCATTAATACAATGTTAAAGTATCCGTAAACCTGTAATAACCCTCATCGCTGTAAACCATCGTTACTTTGCACAAAAAATAATTAACGATGAAGAAAATTTACACATTATTAGCGGCTATAGGTATGTTTAGCGCAGCTAATGCACAAGAAGCATTCTGGGATGTAGTTCCTTATCAAGGCGCATTCCCTGTAACAGATGGAACAACAGCGACAGACTGGACAAGCGGCTGGGCTAACTTTGATCCGGAAAATACAGTTTACAACGCTACGACTACTACAGTCTCTGCTGATATTACAACTAACACAACATGGAGTGGTACAATTTTATTGCAAAATAAAATTTATGTTAAGAACAATGTAACCCTTACGATTCAGCCTGGTACAGTTATTAGAGGTGATAAAAATACACAAGGGACACTAATTATCACGAGAGGTGCTAAAATCAATGCTAACGGAACGGCTAGTCAACCTATCGTATTTACTTCTAATGAAGCAGCTGGCTCAAGAAGTGAAGGCGACTGGGGTGGTGTTATAATCTTAGGATTAGCAAGAAACAATCAACCAGGCGGAGTTGCAAATATTGAAGGAATTGCTCCATCAACAGATACGCAATTTGGTGGTAACTTTGATACAGACAACTCAGGAACGTTGAAATATGTTAGAATTGAATTCGCTGGTATTCCGTTGAGTCCGACTAAAGAAATAAATGGTCTTACATTCGGTTCTGTCGGATCTGGAACTACAGTTGATTATGTTCAGATTTCTTTCTCTGGTGACGACTCTTTTGAGTGGTTTGGTGGAACTGTTAACTGCAAGCATTTGATTGCTTACCGGGGATTAGACGACGATTTCGATACTGATTTTGGTTACAGAGGTAAGGTTCAATTTGCCCTGGCTATCCGCGATAAGGATTTATCTGATGCAGCAGGTGATTCAAATTCATTTGAATCAGATAATGATGCAGCGGGATCTACTGCACAACCTAAAACTATGCCTATTTTTTCAAATGTAACTATTGTAGGTGCTAAATTAGATGGCTCAACAGTTTTACCAGCTGGAGAGACATTTGAAAAAGCATTCCGTCTTAGAAAAAACACTGCTACATCTGTATTCAACTCTATTATCACTGGTTGGAAAAAAGGTCTTTCCATTGAAGGGGCGTCTACTGAGGCTAACGTAAATGGAGATTCATTAATATTCTCAACAAACATCTTATCAAACTTTACTACAAACACTAAATGTGTTACTGCAACACCTGCATTTTATGCTTCATTCTTTGGTGCTGATGGAAATGATACAATCACAACAAATGCTCAAATTAACTGGGTTAACATGTTTACTCCACTTGGCACAATTCCGGATGCTCGTTTAAATAGTGGTTCAATTGCTGCATCAGGTGCAAACTTTATTCATCCTAAATTCTATAACTTAGCTGCTCCAACCACGACAGCTTCTATTGAATATTGCCAAGGTGCAACGGCATCTGCATTAACTGCGACAGCTACATCAGGTAATTCATTGTATTGGTATCTAAATGCAACAGGCGGTACTGCTGCTTCATCAGCGCCAACACCTTCTACAGCATCTGCTGGAAGTTATACCTATTATGTAAGTCAATACAATGCAGCAGGTGATGAAAGTCCAAGAGCTTCAATAAATGTTACAGTTAACGCTTTACCATCAACTCCAACAATCAACGCTGGTGGACCAACATCTTTCTGCACCGGTGGTAATGTGGTATTGACTTCGAGTGAAGCAACAGGAAATGTTTGGTCTTCATCTGAGGTATCTCAAGCGATAACAGTTTCTTCAACTGGAGTTTATACAGTTACTTACACAGATAACAATGGATGTTCAGCAACTTCAGCTGCAACTTCAGTTAACGTAAGTAATGCCCCAATCCCAACAATCAATGCACCTGCTACAGAAGCATGTTCTGGTGAAACAATTGTTTTGACCGCTTCAACTTCCGATTCATATTTGTGGAGTAATGGTGCAACAACACAAACAATTAATGTAACAGCGAGTGATGATTTCACTGTAACGACTACAAATGCTGATGCGTGTGACGGAGTAGGAACATCCGATGCGGTAACTATTACTTTCGGAACTACACCTACTGCTGCAGGATCATTCACAACATCTGGAAACATCGTTACTTTCACAAACACTTCTACTGGTGCAACTTCTTATTCTTGGGATTTTGGAGATTTCACAAATTCATCGGCAGCAGCACCAACACACGCTTTTGCAGCCAATGGAGCATATACAGTTACTTTAACTGCAATTAACGGAAACTGTTCAGATGAAATAACATTTGCTATTCAAATCTCTGTTAGTCTTGAAGAATTGTCAGGGTTGACTTCAATCGAAATGGCACCAAACCCAGCAGAAAATGAAACAACATTGTCATTCAATGCAACAAACGAACAAGCTGTTTCTGTCAGTGTTTTCGATCAACTTGGAAAAGCAGTCTTAGTTCTTGAAAAAGAAATTAATCAAGGGCTAAATACACTTGCAATTTCTACAGAACAATTTGAAAATGGTATGTACTTTGTCACTGTTCATACAGCGACAGGTTCCATAACAAGAAAGCTTATTGTAAAAAAATAAATTAACAATCCCGGATCATACAAATGATCCGGGATTTTTTTTACCCGTCATATGGAAAGTTTAAAAGGACACACAATATTACTAGTAGATGACGAGCAAGACATCTTAAACTTCTTGTCCTATAACTTAAAAAAAGAGGGTTATAAGGTCTTTACTGCTAGTAATGGCGAGGACGGGGTAAAAATGGTACAACAGATTCATCCATCACTTATTCTTATGGATATAATGATGCCTAAAATGGATGGTATTGAAGCTTGTCAGGTAATTAGAAAAGACTTGAATATTTCACAACCTATCATTGCCTTCCTAACATCAAGATCAGAGGACTACTCTCAAATTGCAGGTTTTGAAGCTGGAGCAGATGATTATATTACAAAACCTGTTAGGCCTAGATTACTAATCAGTAAAGTTGAGTCGCTGTTAAGAAGACTAAATAAACCAGCAAGTGGGGCGAAGGATTCAACTTCATCAATTAAAATCGATCGTGAAAAATTCATGGTAGAAATTAGTGGTAAAAATTTACTATTACCAAAAAAAGAATTTGAACTATTAGAATTATTAGCTAGTCGTCCTGGAAAAGTATATTCTAGAGAACAAATTTTAACCATTGTATGGGGGAATGACACAGTTGTTGGCGAACGAACAATAGATGTTCATATCAGAAAATTAAGAGAAAAGCTCGGAGATGATTATATTCGCACTATAAAAGGTATCGGTTATACCTTCAGTGAATCGTGAAAAATATCAGACCTATCCATTTAGTAATTGGTGGCAGCGCCATCATATTTTTTTTAACTCTTCTTATAACATTCATTATCGATAAACAGGTAGTGAATTTTCCTTTTTGGGTGCTTTTTGGACTACCATTGGTCACTGGATTGATTTCATTTGGTGTATTTTATTATTTCATCCAACGCTTTATTAATGAACGATTGAAGCTGCTATATCGTTCTATTCGGAAAGGAAAAATTACTAAAGAAAATGATTTTAAATTTAACATTACAGATGATGTTATAGCAAACGCTGAAAAAGAAACTGAACTCTGGACAGAAGAACGTAACAAGGAAATTGAAAAATTAAAAGAACAAGAAGAATTTCGAAGAGAATTTCTAGGCAACTTGGCGCATGAATTAAAAACGCCTGTTTTTTCTATACAAGGATATATTCTTACGTTACTAGATGGCGGGTTAGAAGATGAAACCGTGAACAGAAATTTTCTTGAAAGGGCATCTAAAGCAACTGATAGAATGGTTAACATTCTCGAAGATTTAGATGAAATAACTAAGCTAGAAGTGGACGCCTTGAGGCTACAAATTAGACCTTTTGATATAAATGAATTAGTACAAGAAGTTTTTGACGCAGTTGAATTTCGTGCTGGAGAAAAAAACATGAAACTTTCATTCGGCAAAGACTATGGAAGTATTTTTGTTGATGGAGATAGATCAAAAATAGCGCAAGTCCTTACCAATCTTATAAATAACTCCATTTTTTACGGAAATGAAAATGGAAAAACTCAGATTCGATTTTATATAGTTGATGATATTGTAACAATTGAAGTATCAGATGACGGACCTGGCATTGATGAAAAACACCTTCCTCGTTTATTTGAGCGCTTTTATCGTGTTGAAAAAAGCAGGAATCGCAACGAGGGTGGATCTGGACTTGGTTTAGCTATTTGCAGACATATCGTTGAATCACACGGACAAACAATTTCTGTACGCAGTACCGTTGGAATTGGCAGCACCTTCGCATTCAGCCTTGATAAAAGTAAACAACAATCAGCTGGATTGTATTCTTCGAGAGGAGTACAGATAAAGTAAGAATCAAATTGTATTCAAGTAATACAAAAATTCTTTTTAAACGACCTCTGAATAAACTCTTTCGAATCTACAAAAACAACTGTAGTAGCATACAGCACTGCCCTTTTGAGGGAAAATTCCATAAAGCAAAAAACCCTTACCAGAATACTGATAAGGGTTTATAAAAGTGGCATCGACTTACTCTCCCACCCTCAAAAGGGCAGTACCATCAGCGCTAACGGGCTTAACTTCTCTGTTCGGAATGGGAAGAGGTGGACCTCGTTGCTATAG
>JBIIQP010000205.1:0-3554 GCA_044341975.1 Crocinitomicaceae bacterium | reverse complement strand
TTTCTAACTTTGACCTATGAAAATTAAATTCATCTGCATCGGAAAAACAGGTAAACCATTTTTGGAAGAAGGCGAGAAGGAGTATTTGACCCGATTGAAGCATTATGTTTCGATTGAACGAATTGAAATTGCCGATATCCGCAATGCAAAAAGTTTAACGAAAGATCAGATAAAAGCGCAGGAAGGAAAAGAGATTCTATCAAAGTTAGTAGCTACTGATCTTTTGATTTTACTGGATGAGCGCGGTGAGCAATTTTCATCAGTTTCTTTTTCAAAGTACATACAGCAAAAATTTAATAGTGGTGGAAGAACGTTGGTCTTTTCGGTAGGAGGGGCCTATGGTTTTTCTGATGAAATTTACCAACGAGCAAATGGAAAAATTAGTCTTTCATCCATGACCTTTTCCCATCAAATGGTCCGCATGATATTTTTCGAACAGCTCTACCGCACCATGACCATTCTTAAAGGCGAGCCGTATCATCACGAATGATAAGTTCAAAGCGTTCAATATGTTCAATATGTTCAAAAGTTCAAGCAATCTTTTTATATGTATTATTTGTTCTTTAAAAAAGGCACTGTTTTTGTAAGATGTGAAAAGCAAAATTTTCGAAAAATGAGTTTTTTATACATCGTACTCACATCCTTTTTTCTTTCATTTACGACGCAAAATGAAATTCCTTATACCTCAATTGAAAGGGCTTTTTCATCGGGCAATGCAACTGAAATTGTCAATTTAGGAAAAGACAAAATGCTCATCAATGTATTGGGAAAAGAAGGTGCTTATGGTCAGTCTCAAGCGACCTTGGTATTAAAAGATTTCTTCGATAAAAAACCTTCCGTTGGATTTAAATTCATCTTCAAAGGAAAAGAAACCGTCGACGGCTCATTTGCAATTGGAACCTACGACAGCAAGGCAGAATCTTTCCGGGTTACAATCCACTTTAAAAAAATCAACAGCGATTTCCGAATCGAAAGCTTAACCATTGAAAAATCCTAGTGCTTTGTTATTCTTTGTGAATCATCAAAATCTTGTCTTCATATTCTAATTAATTTTACATCATGATAAACGAAATCATTGATAGAGCGCTGCAAGAAGATATAGGAGAAGGCGATCATTCAACATTGTCTTGTGTGCCTGAGAATGCCAAAGGTAAAGCTGAACTTATCATCAAAGAAGACGGGGTTTTAGCGGGAGTTGAATTGGCCTTAATGATTTTCCATCGTTTTGATCCTGCACTGGAAGTTCAAGTTTTTCTGAAAGACGGTCAACAGGTTAGAAAAGGGGAGGTAGCGTTTATCGTAACCGGAAGTTCAAGATCCATTTTAAGCACGGAAAGACTTGTTCTAAATTTCATGCAACGCATGAGTGGAATTGCTACTCAGACCAATAAAATTGTAAAATTAATTGAAGGGACAAGTACTAAACTTTTAGATACACGTAAAACAACACCAGGTATTCGCTACATGGAAAAATGGGCGGTCAGAATTGGAGGAGGATACAACCATCGTTTTGCATTATATGACATGATTATGTTGAAGGACAATCACATCGACTATGCGGGTGGTATCGGTCCTGCTATTGATCGAGCGAATGATTACCTTTTCAAAAACGAACTGGATTTAAAGATCGAAATCGAAGTTCGAGATAAAAGCGAATTACTTGAGGTTCTAGAAAAAGGCAATGTGGATAGAATTATGTTGGATAATTTTACACCTGATGAAATTCGCGAAGTGTTACAGCTAATTCCTGAAAAATATGAAACGGAGGCATCTGGCGGTATTACCCTCGAAACAATTCGAAGTTATGCAGAAACCGGAATTCAGTTTATCTCTGTCGGAGCCTTAACACATAGTGTTAAAAGTCTTGACATGAGCCTAAAAGCAAAATTTGATTAATTCCCAATCTTCAATCTTCAATTTGCAATCTACAATCTGTAATCTCCAATCTTCAATTCTCCCTCACCCATCCAACAACTCATCATCCTCTTCTTCCTTTAAGGACGGGCTGTAAATAAAGGAAATTCCAACAATCGTCATCCCTATTATTAATATGACCATTGAATAAGGGAAGTGCATCATCATAAAAGTGAGACCAATAAAAATAACGATGCTTCCAAGCCAGAAAAAAAGGTTGAAACCTGCATTGTGTTTCCCAAATCGAAATGAAATTAAGTTTAATACGAGTCCAATTGCTCCCGCGCCTAAAAAAATGATTCTCGCGATTGAAGAACCAATGTATTGTGAACCTGTTCCTGTAAAGAGAACAATGGCCATTAAAAATGCAATTGCGAAAAATGCGGAAGCGATGCGCTTAAAAATCATGCGTTCAATGTTTGTTCAGATTTGTAAAGTTGTATGTCTAGCAAAAAGTCGAGATGCTTTTCAATATGGTTCCCAATTACAACAACAGCTGCGCCAGATTCATGTGCTTCCTGAATTTGCTTTGCCGAACGAATCCCTCCACCAACAATAATCGGGACAGTTAAGTTTGAAATTGCCGAAATAACATTTTGAGGAACAACTTCTTTTGCTCCACTGCCCGCATCAAGATAAATGAGTTGCTGACCTAATAAAATCCCAGCCATTGCGGTGTGCTTTACAATTGTAAGATTATTTCTTGGAATCGGTGTTGTCTGGCTCACATAAGCGACAGAGGATTGTGTATCACCATCCATTAATACGTATCCTGTTGGAATCACTTCAATATCCATTTCGAAAAGTTCAGGCGCAGATTGAACTTGATGGCCAATCAGGTAATCAGGATTGCGACCAGAAATTAAACTCAAAAATAGGATGGCATCAGCCTCAGGTGAAAGTTGTTGAGAAGATCCAGGGAAAATAACCAATGGTAATGTAGAATATTTTTTGATAGAATGAACCGTGCACTCAAATTGTTCTCTTGTAACAGTGCTTCCTCCTACAAATAAAAAATCGATACCAGCAAAGTCCGCTTTCTTCAGTAGTTCTTGCAAGACTGATTCGTCGTCCGCTTTCTCTGGGTCAATTAACAAAGCAATACCCTTACTTACAGATTTAAAAAGCTTCTGGATGTCCTTCATGCTTGAGCGGTGATTCGTTGATGCTTATTACGAGGTTGTTTAGAACAAAAGTATGAATTTCTGCACTTTGAATAATTCCATTATATACAATTGAACCAATACAAAAGCTTTTTTCAGAAGGAAGTAGGTGCAGTTCCTTTTTAAAATCGATTTTTTTTCGACCTGCTATTTTATAAAGTGTTTCTTTGGCTGACCAAGCTTTCGTGCTAATTTCTTCCGAATGGATGTCTAACCAATCTTTTTCTTTGTCATTTAGAAATTTAGGTGCAATACGAACCGCCTTTGAAGAAATTTGCTCGAGGTCAAGTCCAATTTGAAATTTTTTGCAAAACGCAATTCCAATGGTTCCTTTTGTATGACTGATCGATATAAACCCTTCTCCTTTAATATATGGTGCACCTAATTCATTGTAATGAATGTGCTCAAATCCAAAAATGCGGTGTCTTAAAACTCTTGTGGCAACAAATTCTTGTTTTCTATGCTCATGCTGAAAGC
>JBIIQP010000068.1:0-12565 GCA_044341975.1 Crocinitomicaceae bacterium | reverse complement strand
TACTCCCTGGGAGCCATTACTCCATTCAACAGTAAAGCTTCCCGAGGGATCCAGTGTCACACTGCCAGTACCATTACATAAATCAGAGTCAGAAGGTGAGGTAGTTATTGTCGGTGCTGTAAATTGAGCTGGACTTACTACTACTGAATCTATGCCTATACAGCCCAATGAATCCGTTCCGCTAACAACATAGGTAGTAATAACAATTGGACTTACAGCAATACTATTTCCGCTACCAAAACCGTTATCCCAACTGTAAGATAAACCACCAATTGCACTAAGTAAAGCGGAATCACCAAGACAGATAAACAAATCAGGCCCCGCAGAAATCGGTGGTATATTGTTGAGCGAAACCACCACCGTATCACTTCCTGTACAACCCGATGCAGAGGTGCCCGTCACAACGTACATCGTTGTTATTATAGGATTTATCGTGATATTAGCTCCCGTAGAATCAGAGGTTGTTACTGCAGGCGTCCAAGTATAGGTATCTGCGCCTGTTGCTGTAAGCGCTGATGATGAACCTTCACAGATCGTTTGGTCTAAACCTGCGTTTATTTGCGTGTTATCGACATATACCACTATACTATCCTGATATGTTGTCCCATTATCGGTAATGGCAACATAATAAGTCGTTGTCTGAATGGGATTTACATCGATTGTGGGGGTCGTAGATCCATTACTCCACAAATATGTAGTTTGAGCTATTAAACTATAATTGAAAATAGAGATAATTAGAGTCAAAAATGTAAGTAAATATCTCATAACGGTTTTCTTAAGTTTCCATCTTTTTTTGTAACAGAAACAAATCATATCAGATAACTAATTCAAATAAATCTCGAATGAAATATTCCTTCAACATTAAACACGATCTAAAAATACCTAACTGGCCTCACCAAATAGGATTCAAAATAAGCACATCCGCAAACTCCACCACCTTGAACAAACGCGGGAGCAAGAGCACCAACAACGTTATCCATCAAACTGGAAGACCAATAATGTGCTGGACTAAAATTCCCAATACTATTGAGCGCCAAATTATCCCTTACAATGAGCATATCGTTTAATGAGCCCAAAAACCAATCTTCATATCCATTTGACACATAATTCAAAGCGCCCTGAACAGCAGGGAATCCGGCATTAGTCGTATCTGCAATATTCATGAAGACGTTGGAGTTACTTTTGCCGTAACCAATACTATTTGAGATCAATGAAAGACTCGTTCCTCCTCCGAAAGATAGTGGATTTGGTAAATCTTCATTAGCTACAATAATTCCATGCGTCTCATTTTGAACAAAACCAAAATCACTTGGCTGAAAAATGTATGCAACAATTCCACCACCGAAACTATTACCAACGGCAAGATTATTTGGCACTGAAGGATTAACTCCAATGGACACTTCGCAGGTTTGTCCACCAACATTTAGATTGAATTTGGCTGTGCCTGAATTATTAGCAATACCAGAAATAGAAAATGTGAGCGCACCATAACCATCGGCAAAATTGCCCGAAGACAAAGATGCTGTTAATCCAGTAACTCCAGTTGAATTAATTGTTTGACTCCCATAAGCACCGCCATCGCCGCCATTGTAATTAATATTAAAGCCTACGTTGTTGGTTGGTGAGTTGGAAGTTAAATTTCCATTAGTATTAACGCTATTGCAATACAAATTGGAAATAGTACCATTGTTTGATAAAAGATTCACAGATAATGTTACGTTACCTCCTGAACAAATGGAATCATTTGATCTAGTGAGACTATAGCTGAGAGGTTGAATAGCTATAGTCATTACTGCCGTTAATGCACATTGGCCAGCCGCTGGTGTAAAAGTATATGTACCTGAAGTTGTATTGTTAATACCAATTGGAGCCCATGTTCCAATAATTCCATTGTTTGATGAAGTTGGCAAGGTTGGAACAGTCGCTCCAATTGAATATGGTCCCATCTGCGTAAATGCCGGACTAACTATAGCATTTACAAGGATTTCTTGTGTTGTTTGACACCCATCAGCTGAAGTGAAGGTTATTATTGCCGCACCAGCAGAAATACCTGTCACCAATCCTGTGTTTGTGACCGACGCTATAGCGTTATCACTTGAACTCCATGGATTCGTCGTCGCAGGAGCGCCATTTGAAGTTAGTTGAATACTTGCGTCCTTGCATACCGACGTGGCTCCTGAAATCGTAGGGGTAGTATTTACATATACGACTACACTATCATAGTAGGTAGTCCCATTGTCCGAGATTGTTACGTAATAAGTTGTTGTCTGACTCGGATTAACATCGATCGATTGTGTTGTTGCTCCGTTGCTCCACATATAAGTGGTTTGTGAATTAACACTATAATGAAGTAAACAAATTGCGAATAGAAATAATTGCTTTTTCATATTGTAAAGTTGAAACGATTGTGATTACTCTAAAATTGTTAAATTATTAAAATGAACGAATAGCACGAACAGCGTATCCGTCATTCTTGCTGCTGGCATAAGCTAAACCACTACCGAAATAGATACTCCATGCATTGCCTGCACTGAATTCCGAACTACTCCAATAACCAGCTGTGTATGTGAGGTTAGACCCGCCATTGGCCAGCGCTGTTGAATCAATTAAAGTTCTATTATTATAAATCTGTTGTAATTCATTAAGTGAAGGCAGGTGCCAGTCTGTAAAGCCATTTAAATCTAGATTATAACACAGGAGTGCGGCATAACCTGCCCCGTCGCATCCAGCTACAATTGCGTTAGTATTGTTTAATCCTAAACCTATTGCATTCGATGTAAAACCAATAGCCTGACCATAACATCCCCAAGCTAAACCTGTATTTTGATCGGAGAGTGCCGCTATTATACCATGCGTTTGACCATCAACATATCTCTGATCTCCGGGCTGATAAATGTACCCTACAACCCCACCACCATAAAATGAACCAATTTGCACTGCCCCAGCAACTGGAGCAATATTCGCCGAGAATGTTACCATTGATCCCGAGCATATCGATGAATCACTCGTTATGACATAAGCTTGACCAATTGATCCTTCTATTAGAAGGAGAAATGTAAAAAGTGCCAAAAGAATATTTTTCATCCGCTGAAATGCTACAATCTCAAAAATATATGAATTTATTTACATGGGCAACTTTGTAACTTACAAAGTTTAATTTCAGGATACTAGACCAGAAAGAGGGTTAATTATGATTGATAAAAACAATGGACTTCCTCCCCTCATAAATGCTCGGGTGTTGAGGAAATCCTTCGATTTAACTAGTCTATTCCTGATAGATAAGAGAATTCTATTCAGATGAAATTCTTTTGTTTTAATATCCCGGCCATTTCAAGCTGAAGTTTCTTTGCTTCAACTCCTGCTTTGACGGCAAAATCAGTTCCTTGCGAGGCATAAATAATTCCTCTTGAAGAGTTGACAAGTAGACCACAATCTTCGTTCCATCCGTATTCTGCAACATCTTCCAGTGAACCACCCTGAGCCCCAACGCCGGGGACCAAGAAAAAATGATTCGGCACCAATCGACGTACCTCACCAATCCCTTCTGCTCTGGTTGCGCCAACCACAAACATTAAATTATCAGCTGTGCCCCATTCTGAGGATTTTCGCAGAACTTTTTTGAATAATTCTTCTCCTTTGCTGTCTTGCGTCATTTGAAAATCAAGTGCACCTTTGTTTGATGTTAAGGCTAATAAAATCACCCATTTATTTTCAAATTCAAGGAAGGGTGTTACACTGTCTTCTCCCATGTAAGGTGCGACTGTTACGGAATCACACTTCAAATAATCGAAAAATGTTTTTGCGTAATAAGTAGATGTATTTCCGATATCACCGCGTTTTGCATCTGCGATAGTGAAGATGTTTTTTGGAATATAGTCTATTGTTTTTTGCAATGATTCCCAACCTTTCGGGCCATAACACTCGTAAAATGCAATGTTCGGTTTATAAGCAACCGCAAAATCTTTGGTGGCGTCGATGATGGCTTTATTGAACTCAAAAATAGGATCTTCAGTTTCTAATAGATGAGCAGGAATTTTGGAGAGGTCAGTATCCAATCCTACGCATAAAAATGATTCTTTTGATCGAATTTGTTCGATGAGTTCTTGCCTTGTCATCCTGTAACTTCTTGTCCTTTAAGTTTCTCAGCGTTTTCAGCCATTTTCAATGCATCAATCATTTCTTTTACATCCCCATTCATAAAAGCGTTGAGGTTGTACATTGTTTTATTGATGCGGTGATCAGTGATGCGACCCTGCGGATAATTGTAGGTTCTAATCTTTGCCGATCGGTCACCTGTTGAAACAAGTGTTTTTCGCTGCGCTGCGCGTTCATTGTGAACACGGTCTAATTCTGCTTGGTACAATCTTGAGCGCAATACAGAGATCGCTTTCTCAAGGTTTTTATGTTGTGAGCGTCCGTCCTGACATTCTACAACAACACCTGTTGGAATATGTGTCAATCGGATGGCTGATTCTGTTTTGTTAATGTGCTGTCCTCCAGCTCCAGATGCTCGGAAAGTATCTTTGCGAACATCGTTCATGTCAAGGTCAAAATCAACTTCTTCTGCTTCCGGCAATACAGCAACTGTTATCGCAGAAGTATGGACCCGCCCTTGTGATTCAGTTTCAGGAACGCGCTGTACTCGGTGCACACCCGATTCGAATTTGAGCATGCCATAAATTCCTGTACCTGCGATTTCTAATGAGATCTCTTTGTAACCTTTCACTGAACCCTCCGAAGAGTTGAGCACATCGTATTGCCATCCCATTTCTTTGAAGAACATGGTGTACATTCTGAAGCAATCTTCTACGAAGATACATGCCTCATCACCACCTGTACCTGCCCTCAATTCCAAGATGGCGTTTTTGTCATCTTCAGGATCTTTTGGGATAAGCATAAATTTAATTTCTTCTTCCAATTCTGGCCGACGATTTTCAAGCTCATCGATCTCCATTTTAGCCATTTCCCGCATTTCGGGATCCGTCTCAATTTCAAGCAATTCTTTAGAACTGGATAAGTTGCCAAGCAAATTCTTGTAGTCCTTGTAAACCCTGTCGAGGTCTTCGAGTTCTTTGTATTCTTTGTTCAATTTCACATACCGATCCATGTCGGAAATGATGTCTGGATCGACAATCATTTTTCCAACTTCTACAAATCGAAAGTGGATGGCTTCGAGTTTTGACAATAGATCACTCATCGATTAATGGTAGATAAATTCACCAAACGGTGAAGTGATAGTTAATTTTTTTCCTGTGTTTTCTTCAACTCTTCCTACGATTTGCGCATCAATATTGAATGACTTTGAAATTTCAATGATAGATGCAGCATGTTCTGGAGCTACATATATTTCCATTCGGTGTCCCATGTTGAAGACTTTGTACATTTCCTTCCATTCAGTTTTCGACTCTTCTTGAATCAATTTGAATAAAGGGGGCACAGGAAATAGGTTGTCTTTAATGATGTGGACATTGTCTACAAAGTGCAGCACTTTTGTTTGGGCACCACCAGAGCAATGCACCATTCCATGCACATCTTCACGGTGATTGTCCAATATACTTTTGATAACTGGAGCGTAGGTTCGAGTAGGAGACAGGACCAATTTCCCGGCATCAATAGGAGATCCTTCAACGCTATCAGTTAATTTTTTTGATCCTGAGTAAACCAAATCTTTCGGAACACTTGGGTCGAAACTTTCTGGGAAATCTGTAGCAAGACTATGATTAAATACATCATGACGGGCAGATGTTAATCCATTACTTCCCATACCACCGTTGTATTCTTTTTCGTAGCTGGCTTGTCCGAAAGAGGCTAGTCCAACAATTACATCGCCTGGTTGAATAGTGTGGTTTGAAATCACATCGCTGCGTTTCATTCTACAAACAACAGTTGAATCCACGATAATAGTTCGAACTAAGTCCCCAACATCGGCAGTTTCACCACCTGTGGAATGGATGCCTATTCCTTGGTTTCGAAGTTCTTCAAGAAGTTCTTCAGTACCGTTTATTATTGCAGAAATTACTTCCCCAGGAATCAGGTTTTTGTTTCTGCCAATTGTAGAAGACAATAGAATTTTGTCTGTTGCACCCACGCAAAGCAAATCATCAATATTCATGATTAAAGCATCCTGTGCGATTCCTTTCCATACAGAAATGTCACCCGTTTGCTTCCAATACATATAGGCCAATGAAGATTTTGTTCCCGCCCCGTCTGCATGCATGACGATGCAATAGTCTTCATCTCCGGAAAGATAATCTGGCACGATCTTGCAGAAAGCCTGAGGAAATAAGCCTTTGTCTACATTTTTGATTGCATTGTGAACATCTTCTTTTCCTGCTGAAACGCCTCGGAGGTTATAACGGGTATCTGCCATGCCAATTAATTGAAGCGCAAAGATAGGAAGGAATTGAAAACTGACAATGTCCAATGTCCTCCATGATTGTTATTTACAAGTTATTCTATTCACGAATTACTCAAAATCATCATCTATAAAAGTTTTTGCAGAAGTGGCTACTAACGAATGGATTTCATTCATTTCAGTCGGATTTAAATAACGCCATTTGCCCACAGGAACATCCAAAACGATGTTCATAATTCGGATGCGTTTTAATTTAACTACTTTATAATCAAGGAATTCACACATTCGTCGTATCTGTCTGTTCAGTCCTTGGGTAAGTATAATTGTAAACGTATACGGGTTGTTTTGTCTTACATAGCATTCACGCGTGATGGTATCTAAAATGGGAACGCCTTTACTCATTTTATCAATGAAATCTTGAGTAATTGGTTTGTTCACTGTTACAATGTATTCTTTTTCATGGTTGTTTCGAGCGCGAAGTATTTTGTTCACAATATCGCCATCGTTTGTAAGAAAGATCAGTCCTTCACTTGGTTTATCCAATCGACCAATCGGGAAGATCCTTTTCGGATGTTTGATGTAATCAATGATGTTGTCTTTCTCTCTCGAATTATCGGTTGTGCAAACAATTCCAACAGGTTTGTTGAAGGCGATATAAATGAACTCTTCTTTTGGAGCAGTAATGAGTTTTCCATCCACGCAAACCTCGTCTCCCGGAGTGATTTTCGTTCCCATTTCCGGCACTAGTCCATTGATTGTGACTCTGCCTTGCTCAATAAGTTTGTCTGCAGCGCGTCTTGAACAAAATCCTGCTTCGCTGAGGTATTTATTTATTCTTGTTGATGATGAATCGTCCATGGGTAATTAAATCATGCGATTTCAAAGATATAGAAAGCTTTAACAATAACTCACTGCTTACTAAAACCCATTTAAATTTAAATCTTTTGCATCAACCATTGTGACCCATTTTTTCATCTTCTTTTGAATTACTCGGAAATGGTTTTGTTCATCAGGTGTGATCAGCGAAATTGCCTCACCCGGATTTTCAGCGCGACCTGTGCGGCCAATGCGGTGCACATAATCTTTCGGCGAACGGGGTAACTCGTAGTTTATTACATAGGGCAAGAACTGAATATCAATTCCACGCGCAATGAGATCAGTTGCTACTAATACACGCATGTGTCCTCCCTTGAAGCTTTTAAGCGCTTTGGTTCTGGCTTCTTGGCTTTTCTTGCTGTGAATGGAAGTTGCCTCGATACCATTTTTCCTTAATTTTTCTGCAACATTTTCCGTTTGGTAAATGGAAGAAGTAAACACGAGCACTTGTTTCATGTCATTGTGCTTGATGAGGTAGCGCAACAAGGGGCCTTTGCGTTCTTCACTAACGAAATACCCAACTTGGTTGATTAAGTCAATGTTTTCCTGTTCGGCTTCAATTTTTATGACGACAGGCTCGTGCAATAAAACGCGAGTAATACTGCTTACATCATCGTTCAATGTGGCAGAAAAAAGTAAGTTTTGTCGTTTCTTAGGAAGTAATTTTAAAATTCTATCTACTTCATCTTGGAAACCAAGATTCAACATTTTATCCGCCTCATCTAATACCAGTGCATCCAAGTCTTCGAAGTGAACGGCATTTGAATCAATTAATTCCAGCAATCGACCTGGTGTTGCGACTAAAACATGTACACCTCTCAAATTTTTCATTTGAGGATTCACAGAAACACCCCCGTAAACGGCCATTGAGCGGATGGGACTTTCCATGCTCGATCCAAAAAGATGAAAAACTTCTTGCACCTGAATGGCAAGTTCTCTGGTTGGAACAAGCACCAGAACATTTATATGCCTATTTTTTGAACTTGTTTTCCCTTCTAAATTTTGAAGTAGCGGTAAAACATAACTCGCAGTTTTTCCAGATCCGGTTTGTGCAATTCCTAAAACATCTCGCTTCTTCAGGATTTGAGGAATCGCTTCCTTTTGAATGGGATAGGGTTCAGTGAAACCATTGCTTTTGATTGCGCGAATAAGAACCTCAGAAATTCCTAATGAAGAAAAAGACATGTTATCTTGTTTGAGATTCAAAGGTACACTTTTATAAAATCGAAATTCTACAGGAGGTTAACGAATGACACTTCTTCGAAATAAAGGCATCTCTTTAAAAAATCTAAAATGCACTTCTTGGCAATTAAAAGTGAGGAAGGAATTGAGTTTTTCAATGTGGCTCAATTCCTTCCTTGTAAGATTATCGTTATGAATTCGTTGAAATTTTCTCAATCATTCTCACGTTGAGCATAAGTAGATTTAAATTGCGCAGAATAGTAGCAAGAGTTACATGTGAAAAGTTTGTTTCTTCCCAAGTCAATAGCTCCTCTTGTGGGTCACCGTATCTGTGCGTATCGTTGGTTTCTAAAAAAGGAATTGAAACCAATCCTGTTTGACTTTTAATTAATTTTTCATAGGATTTCAATTCTTGTTTCAACGAGATGAGTCCTTGAATCGGAATGCCAGTTTCATTAAATAAAGTTTCATATGGTGTTTCAAGATTTTCGCCATAAATTCTGATAATTTCCCCTTCTTTCAACCCTAATTCATCCGTTGGGATTTTTGAAATTAAATGGTCTTTAACAAGTTGAATATTCTGACAGATTATG
The DNA here is from genome assembly GCA_044341975.1 of Crocinitomicaceae bacterium. GTDB lineage: Bacteria > Bacteroidota > Bacteroidia > Flavobacteriales_D > Crocinitomicaceae > M0103. The sequence continues at coordinate 3,559 of JBIIQP010000068.1, read as the reverse complement.
TTGCTTGATTCATGAATCATTTGAACTGAAGCACTGTCTGTTGCAACTGAAGACGCGTCTAATCCATTTGAAAGTTCCGCCGAAGATTGCAATAAATCGTCAGTGTGGTGAATGCTTTCATCCAGCCATTTACTATTTCTCAGACTTGTCAATGAAAACAGGATTCCGCAGGCAACCAAAATGAGTATGGATGAAACGATTGTATTGACTTTAGTTTCAGCATTTCGAATCCCTCCAAAAAAGAAAATAGGAAGAAAAAGAAAGAAAAGTATGCCTAAAGAACTCAACCACATGATGTTTGCTCCAGGCCAGTGCATGATCTTGAAAAGGGCCGCTAAACTGATTAGTATTCCGAATACAGTTGCAATTCCGATGGTAATTATATCCCTTTTTGCCGAGACTTCTTTTACCTTAAAGACAAATAAAATGGGCAAGAATATAAAGCTCAAGACTGTAATTGAGATCACGATAAGGAAACTTGCTCCAGGCCAGTGCATAAACTTGAAAAACGCACCTACTATAAATAAAAATGCGGTGAATGTTCCGCTGATTAACATGACTTTTTTCATGGCGTAATAATGTTTGAATGTGAGTAATAAATTTGTTTCTTCCTGAATTTCACGGAGGTCACGTTTGAAAAATCGTGGCATGACCTTTTGATAGAAATTCACAAAGTCTTGTTCGGGCGCCATCTCCTCTTCAATCATACAGCAAATATGGTCGAGAAGGCTTAATCTAAGTTCTTCCGAATCAATTCCATTTGCTTTCAGATCTTCGAGTATGAACGCTACTTGTTCATGACTCAATTGGATCATGCTTTGCCCATTTTTGGTTTTAAGTCCAACAGAAATATCATGGTATTCATGAAGTCTGAGAACTCATTCACCTTTTCATCAGCCATTTGTCTGCCAGAGGAGGTTACGGTATAGTACTTTCTTAAGCGGTTTCCTACATTAACCACTTCGGTTGTTAGAATCCCCTGTGCCTCAAGTGCATGCAATGTAGGGTACAATGCTCCTTCGGTCAGTTGAATCTTTCCACCAGTCAGTTCCTTTACCTTTTGTGTGATTTCATAACCATACATTCTTTTCTCTTCTGACAGTAACTTTAAAATGATCGTTTTTAAAGTTCCTTTTATTAACTCTGATGAATACATAACGCAAATTTATATAAAAGTAACAGATATACCTAAGAAATTTATGTATTTATTTTTTTTATTCTCAATGAATGCTCATAACGATAGATTTTGATAAAGAGAACAGGATCTATTTTTTAATAAGTTCCGCAGAAATTAGAATCCTCTTCGCTGCGCAGGATTTGCAATCCTGCGGGAGATAACTATTCTAAAAGAGTGCTTCACTGAATTGCCGCAGGATTCACTTCGTGTCTTCTTCGAGGTGCAAATCCAGCGGAGTGGTGGCAGCTATTCTAAAAGGGTACTATACTAAATTGCCGCAGGATTACAAATCCAGCGGATCGGTGGCTTCATTAATACTAATAATTCTGAATGTTTTTAAAAGATTTTGAAAGTAATTTGACTTGAAAATATCTGAAGCTTGGAATTAAAATTGACTTGAAAATGAATTGTCTTTCTTGGTTGTAAAGTTGAAAAGAAGTTAAAAAACACACCGTCTGTAACGAAAGAGTCATTTGTTATTATTGGATGAATTACTTTTGACAAATGAGAAAATGCTTTGGATTACTTCTAGTAATATTTTGTTTTGAAATGCTTGCATTGGGTCAGCCCGTTTCTGAAACAGAAGTTGATCCGACTATTCCTAAAGTATTTGTCATCTGTGATTTTTGTGATATGGATTATTACAAGAATGAAATTGCGCACCTCGTTTTTGTGCGTGATCAACGTATGGCTGATTTTACTGTCTTATTCCGTATGATAAATACAGGTAGTGGAGGCAATGAGTACACCCTTGAATTCAACGGAAATAATAGCTACGAAGGCATAACTGTGCGAGAAAAATTCAATTCTACGCCAAACATGTCCCAGAATATCATTCGCGAAGGGTTACTTGCTTCCCTTAATCGAGGGTCTTTGCATTACCTGATTCACAGCCCACTGGCTCCGAACATTGAATACGAAGTGAAAGGGCTTAATAGCGGACAACCAGCTGATTCAATACGTGATAAGTGGAATCTATGGATTTTTAATGTCAATACGAGTCTTTTTGGCAGTGGACAGGAATACACCAGTAATTTGAATTTGGGAGCCTCTTTTTCCGCAAACAGGACATCAGAAAAGAACCTCTTTGAAACAGGATTTTGGTACAACAAAAACAGTTCGGTCTTTAAGATCGACGGTCAGGATCCAATAAGGTATAACATCCTAGAATACGGTGTCTATAGTCAGGATGCCGTTTCTCTTGGAAAACATTGGGCAGTTGGTTACAATTCAGGAATTTATGCGGCAACGGTTTCCAATCTAAGATCAAACTTAATCATAGCTCCAACTGTGGAGTACAATGTTTTTCCTTATTCAGAAGCGACGAAAAAACAATTTCGCTTTAATTATCAACTTGGCTTTAGGCAATCATCTTATGTCGAGCCGAGCTACCGGAATCATACGTCTGATCTCTTTTTGTCTCAGTTTTTTAATGTCCGGTACCGGCTTGTTAAGAATTGGGGGAATATCGGTATGGGTGTAGGGATGCTTCATTTGTATGACACTGAACATTTCTACAACCTGAACTTTTCGCCCTCAATCTCCTGGAACATCTTTAAAGGATTGAACTTTAACGTTCAAGGCAGTTATTCCATTGTTCGCGATCAATATTTTTTGAAGCTCGATGATGCAACGTCCACTGAGATCATAACGGGGCAAACCCAGTTGAAATCAGCCTATAACTTTTATGTATCGATGGGTGTCAATTATTCCTTTGGTTCAATCTATAATAATGTAGTTAACGTGCGTTTTCAGGGAATCTATTGATGTTCAATCTATCTTCCCATTTTGCTATGAAGAATTCATTTCTTTAGGAAGAAGGACCGCCTTTCCCAAACCTTTCTTATCTAAACTTGTTCTTCTTTAAAAAGTATAGATGGCATTACAACGAATAGATCGCTCGGAAATAGAAAAAATGGACCGTATTCAACGTCTTAATTTTGTGAATAGTTGTACTGGTTATAAATCCGCTAATCTCATTGCAACGATTTCCAAAGAAGGACAAACCAATGTTGCCGTATTTTCGAGTGTAACGCATCTGGGAAGTGACCCCGCGCTAATCAGTTTTACACTTCGGCCGACTACTGTGCCACGACACACCTATCAGAATATTAAGGAAAACGGCTATTTTTCAATCAACCACATCTCTGCGGAACAAATTGCAGATGCACATCACACTTCAGCTGCTTATCCGGAAGAGATCAGCGAATTCGACCAAACCAATCTGGAACCCGTTTACCACAATGATTGTCCAGTGCCGTTTGTGAAAGGGAGCCCCGTTAAATTATTGTGCAAGTATGCAAATGAATACGTGATAAAAGAAAATGGTTGCATTCTTGTCGTTGCGTCTATTGAGGCTGTTTTTTATGAAGAGGAATTGCT